>JAAZOK010000075.1 GCA_012797815.1 Chloroflexota bacterium
AAAGCACAACAACTTTTCCGTACAGATGCTGCCCCACAGCCGGATTACGATGAGATCCTGGAGCTTGACCTCAATAGCATCCAGCCGGTGGTGGCAGGACCCAAGCGTCCCTTCGACCTGATAACGGTGCAGGGAATGGCACAGGAATTCCCGTCATCGCTGAGTGCCCCCGGCGGGCACCACGGTTTTGGGTTGACCCAAGAGGATACCACCAAAGAATATGTGGTGGAAATGGAGGGTCGCCAGTTCAATTTAAAGCATGGCTCGGTGATCATGGCGGCCATCACCTCCTGCACCAACACCTCCAATCCGGCAGTTCTTATGGGAGCAGGATTATTGGCAAAGAAGGCGGTAGAAAAAGGACTGCACGTAGAACCTTACATAAAAACCAGCCTGACACCCGGTTCCCTGGTAGTGGATATGTACCTGATCAACAGCGGATTGATGCCTTACCTATCCGAACTTGGATTTCAGGTAGCCGGTCATGCTTGCGCCACCTGCATCGGTAATTCCGGACCGCTGCCCGAGCCAATCAACCGGGCAGTCAACAAAGGTTTGGTAGGAACCGCCGTTATTTCCGGTAATCGGAATTTTGAAGGGCGTATTCATAAAAGTGTCAAAGCCTGCTATCTCGCCTCCCCTTTACTGGTAGTGGCTTATGCCCTGGCAGGCACGGTCGATATCGATTTCACAACCACCCCGCTTGGCAAAGATCAGAAAGGAACACCCGTCTTCCTGGCGGATATCTGGCCAAGCCAGACAGAGATCGATGAGTATCTGAAGCAGGTGGATGGCAGTTTGTTTGCCCATATCTACACGCGCGGTTTGACAGGTAACCAATTCTGGCAGGCATTAGAAGAACAACACGGCATGGTCTATGATTGGGATTCCCGTTCGAGCTATCTGCGCGAACCACCTTTCATCCTCGAGCATTTCGATACCCGGCAAGATATTTTAAAAGCCCGCGTACTGGCAAAGTTGGGCGATTCTATCACCACCGACCACATCTCCCCTGCCGGCAAGATCCAGGTTGACAGCGACTGCGGCAGGTATCTGGGAACTTTGGGATGTGATCCCAACGACTTGAATACCTACGGTGCCAGGCGGGGAAATCATGAAGCCATGCTGCGCGGTACCTTCAGCAACCCGCGCTTAAAAAATGAACTGGTAAATGGAAAGAGCGGTGATCTCACACGCTACCTGCCACAGGATAAAGAAATGAGCATTTTCGAAGCATCCCGGCTTTATCAAAAAGAACACATCCCGCTCATCATCCTGGCTGGTAAACAATACGGCACAGGCTCCAGCCGTGACTGGGCTGCCAAAGGACCATTTTTGCTGGGCGTGCGAGCCGTGCTGGCGGAAAGTTATGAGCGTATTCATCGCTCCAATTTAGTGATGATGGGCATCCTCCCTCTGCAATTCCTGCCAGGAGAAAGTGCTGCAAAATTGGGATTAGATGGAAGTGAGAAGTATTCCGTTCACGGTCTGGGAAACCTGAATCGACCCGGGCAGACGGTCAACGTTCAAATTGAAAGCGAAGACGGAAAAGTGAGGGAGATCCAAAGCAGCGCCCGGCTGGATACGCCCGTGGAGGTACATTATTTCAAAAATGGCGGCATCCTGCCTGCCATCTTCAACGATCTCTCCGCAGAGGTCAAATCGGCAGAAGCTTAGGCACTCTTGGTAAACGACCGCGAGAGTTCGTCCAGCAAGTTCAATTCTGCGGAAGTCAATTGAAAGTCCATCGCTGCCGCGTTCTGGGATGCCTGCCGGGCAGAAGAAGCACCCGGGATGGCAACGACACTGTCACCGTTAAATTGAACCACCCAGCGCAATGCGATCTGGGCGGGGGTGACGTGGTGTTCCTGTGCAATCTCCCGCAGGGACTGGATGAGGGGAAGGGATTTTTTCAAAGAAGACTCGCGAAAAGCCGGCATATATTTCCGGAAACCGGGACGCTTTTGAATCAGTCCCTGTTGTTCATGGTAACGTCCGGTCAGGAGCCCCTGGGCGAGCGGCGAATAAGCGATGATGGTGATGCGATGATCCCTGGCATACTGCAGCACTCCATTGAACTCGATGGAACGGTCAAGCAGGTTATAGCGCATTTGATTGGAGGTCAGTGACAGCCCTTCTTTTTCCAAAGTCTGTTGCGCTTTCCGCATACGCTGTTTCGAGAAATTACTAACCCCGATCAGCTCGACCTTGTGCTGCTGCACCAAAGCAGCCATATATTTCATCTGGGCAGGAATGGAGGAAAGACTGGTCGGATTATGCACCTGCAGCAGCGCAACCGGATAAGGAGCCAGGTTTTTTTCGCGTTCCCCGAAGGTTCGTTCGATCGAACTTGCCAGGCGCAACACCGGATTCCATTTTGTGGCGATCATGATATCCTGCGCCTTTACATGCTGTTCCCGGAGTGCGGCGGATAGTCTCTGTTCGGAGGTGCCGTTGCCATAGACCTCGGCAGTATCAAACCAGTTCACGCCATTTTTTAGTGACTCTGCGATAATGGCCCCGACCAGTTCATCATCCATCTCTCCCCAGAATTTTCCGACCGCTCCTCTACTTCTGGCAAACTGCCAGCATCCCAATCCGATACCGGAAATAAAATGATTGCTGCTTCCCAGTCTTTTCTTTTCCATAACTAACTGACCTTTCTTTTCAAGCAATGCTGCTCAGGAATCCTGCGCCAACTTCTTCGGTTTCCCGCCTGCCATAGCAGCAAAGAGAACACTTACAAAATACAGAGCCACCAACGGGACCATCAACAATCCCATATTCACCGGATCTACGGTAGGGGTGATCACCGCTGATAAGGCAGCAATGATGACCACTGCATAGCGCCATTGTTTCAATAATTGCGCTGCTGTCACAACGTGAATTTTTGCCAGCACAAACACGATCAGCGGCATTTCGAACGCGATCCCCATCCAGAAGATCAAGTTGGTGATGAATTTGATATAACTGGAAAAGCGCGGGATGGTCTGCACTCCCATGAAATCCAACAAAAAATCCAGCGTGCGCGGAAGCATAACATAGAACGCGAACGCCGCTCCGATCAAGAAAAAGATGGCGCCCAAGATAAGCCCTGAGATCACCCAATGGCGTTCGGAGGGTTTTAACCCCGGCATGATAAACGCCAGTATTTCATATAGGATTATCGGCAATGCTATGACGAAACCACAGATCAGGGCTACCCGCGTAAACACTCCGATATTTTCGGTAACTTCAATGGACTGCAGGGTTCCCAAACCACCAACCGGTTGGGTAAGAACATCCACTACTTTTTCAGCAAAGAAAAAGCTCACTACTGTCGCTATAACCAGTGCGATCAGTGCCAACAACAGGCGCTTGCGCAATTCCTCAAAATGCTCCCAAAACGGCATATTCTTCCTATTATCACCCATGAGAAAACTCTCCCCTATGGTGCTTTTTTGTTCTTATCGGCATCACTTTTCTTAGCAGCAAGGGACGAAGATGATTCAATGTGAGGTGCGTGGCTGCGATCGAGAATGGATTGATCAAAACTGCCATCCAGGACGTTCTTTATTTCCTTCACATCATCCTCAATATCCGCTTCTTCCATGATCTTCTTGGGAATGTCGCGAATCTCACGAGAGGTCTGTTTAACATCCTTCCAGAATTGAGAACGGGTTATCTTACGAATAGTTTTCCCCAGATCCCGCGCTCCCTGTATCATCTTTTGCGGACCGAGAAGAATGACCATCAAGATTAAAAGAAATAGTATCTCTGAAGTTCCAATACTGCCAAAGATATTCATGGAATTTCAATCGCTTATTTATCTTCTTTTTTTTCAGTGTTTTCTGTTTGATCTTGCTCTTCTTCTTTAGAATTCGACTTTGAACCGGAAAGCCCATCTTTGAATTCTTTGATTCCTCGCCCCAACTCGTTTGCGACTTTCGCAATGCGACCCGGGCCAAAAAGAAGAAGGATCAATACTAAAAGAGCCAATATCTCTAAATAACCAGTACCACGAAGCATTTTACACTCCTACACGTCTTACTATACCGAAATTATATCAGTGTCATTCAAGAATACTAGTTGAAAGGTTTATTTAATATTAGAAATGCATAAAGAAACATGCTCAAATTTACGTGAGATGAGATCAGGATAAATGCAGGAAAATAATCTTTTTTATATACTTCCGTTCCGTATTTCCATCTAAGGAAACTTCCCTCTTTAATTAATAGAATTATTGTTCTATAATAATGGTATGGATACCTGGAAGAAATTGGATTTGTTAACCGGCTTTAATGCGCTTGAAATGCAAGAAGATAGAGTTAATACGACGCCATCCAAGTGCAGTGTGGAAGCCATCTATCTCTCCTATGCCACCCTGCCAAACGGAAAAAAGATGCGCCTCTTCAAATCATTGATCAGCTCACGCTGCAAGAATAATTGTTATTACTGTCCCATGCGCAAAGACAGCAACTGCCAGCGCGCAAAATTTGAAGCAGAAGAGTATGCCAGACTGATCGTTAATTTATATCGAGCCGGTATTATCGATGGCGCTTTCATCAGCTCTGCGATCGAAGACGATCCCGTTCAGACTCAGGACACATTGATCAAAACCCTTGAAATCTTGCGCCTGAAAATGGATTTCAGAGGGTACCTGCACATAAAATTCATGCCGGGATTGGAACTCGATCAGACCCATCACATCATGTTTCTGGCAGACCGGGTTTCACTGAACCTGGAGGCACCCAATGCCGATCGCATTCCATACCTCTCCCCTGACAAAAGCGCATTTCACCAACTTCTGGACCCGTTACGATGGGCTGCCCAGATCCGCCAACAGCCTGCCACAGCCAAAAATTGGAAGGGGCGCTGGCCATCGGTATGTACCCAATTTGTGGTCGGCGGATCGGAAGAATCTGATATGGAATTACTGCAAACCACCGCATATCTATATCACGACCTGCATTTGCAACGGGCTTATTATTCTCCCCTCCAACCCTACCTGGGCACTCCCATGCAAAATCACACCCCCATCCCGCTAAAGAGAAAAGTTCGTCTTTATCAGGCATCTTTTCTCCTGCGTGATTATGGGTACACTCTAGAAGATTTCCAATTTGATCAAAGTGCCAAACTCCCACTCGATAAAGATCCTAAAGTATGGTGGGCAGAGCAGCATTTTACAGATACCCCGCTGGAAGTCAATCGTGCCGAGATCTCACAATTAATACGCATTCCAGGAATAGGTGAAAAGAGCGCACAAAAGATCGTGCGACTACGCAAGATCCACCCATTCCGCGCCGAGAGTGATTTCATCCAAGCAGGTATCCGCATCCAGCATGCGTTACCTTTCATCACCATGGATGGACACAAAGCATGCACACAACCGAAACTTCCTATGTTTTAATAATAATGTCTCCTTCCGGTATAATCAGTAATCATTTCTCTTCGAATTCTCAATAAGGACGACCTATGAAAACATACAAAATAGGCTTGATCGGGTTCGGTTTCATCGGGAAAGTACATGCAAAATGCTACAGCAGTCTTCCCTATTGTTACGACAAACCCATTGCCAATGCACAAGTTGTGGCTGTGTTACGCTCCCATACCAACCAGGATCAGGACCTGTTAACTTCCCTGAATATTCCATTCTGCACGAATGATGAACAGGATTTCTGGCAGCAGGATTTCGACGTTCTGGATATCTGCTCCCCCAACGCCAGCCATTTCAGTTATGCATTAAAAGCAATAGAAAAAGGTGTTCCGATCTATTGCGAAAAACCCATCACGCGCGATATCGAAGATGCCCGTGAGCTGGTAAACCTGGTCGAACAGCGACATATTCCCACCCATACTGCTTTTACCATCCGTTATACTCCGGTTGCCCACCTGGCGAAAGAAATCATGGCAGCCGGCATGCTGGGAGAGATCAATCATTTCAGGGCACAGTTATTTCACAGCAGCTATCTCAATCCCAATCGCCCCATATCCTGGAGACTACAAAGCGCCACCGCCGGCGGTGGCGCACTTACCGACCTGGGAATTCACCATCTCGACCTCATTCGCTACTTGATGGGCGAGGTAGATTGGATCCAATGCCAGACTCGCACAATGATTAAAAATCGCCCGAACGGGAAGGGATCGCCCAATCTGCATGAAGTAGATGTGGATGATTGGGCTTTATGCACCATAGAGATGAAAGACGGCGGTATCGGCTCACTGGAAGTAAGCCGCGTCTCGGGTGGTGCGGAAGATGTGTCATTCCTGGAGATCTACGGCAAGAAAGCATCGATCAGACTTGATCTGTCCAAACGCAACCAGATCGAATTCTTCAATGCCGCAAAAAATAAGTGGGAAAGTGGCAGTGTGCTCCCGGAAGATTATAGTAAACGGTATTACGATCCGGCATTATGGCCAGCCGGCAAGCAATCCCTGGGTCCATTTATGGATGCACACAGTGCTGCCATTTTGGATTTTTTGACCCATCTTGAAAATCAGCAACCTTCCCAGGTTGATTTTAGAACTGCATTGAAAGCCCAGGAATTACTACACGCAGCCTATCAATCTGCTGCCCAACAGGGAAAGAAAGTATTTCCACATGAATGATCAAGTAATTTCACACGAACCCATGCATATTGCCATACTGGGCTGTGGGGAAATTGCCCAGAAGGCTTATTTTCCTTTGCTGACCTCGTGGGAAAACGTCCATATCGATTATCTATACAGCCGTACGATCAAACATGCACAAAGCGCAGCCAAACGCTGGCAAATCGAACACCATACCAATGATTTGAACGACATCGTAGGAAGCCATATAAAAGCCGCTTTTGTACTGACCAATAAAGAATCCCATTTCGAAATCATCAAAGAACTTTTAATAAATGGAATTGATGTTTATTGCGAAAAACCGCTGACGGTAAATAGTACCCAAGCCTTCCTACTGGCACAACTTGCAGAACACCGCCAACGTGTACTGATGGTCGGTTTCAACCGGCGTTATGCGCTGCTGTACCAAAAAGCCCGGGAACTGATGGGGCAGGAAAAGATACAACTGGCGATCATCCAAAAACACCGACCTTCACTCCATTACACCTCCCTGTATGATGCTTTATTGGAAGACGGCATTCACCAGATCGACCTGATGCGTTTCTATTGCGGAGACGTCAGGGTCATACATACTGATGCAGAAATCAAGAATGGCTTCCTGCAAAGTGCTATGTGTACGGTAGCCCTGCCATCCGGCGGATTGGCACAATTGATCACCTCTCATATGGCTGGCGCCTGGCAGGAAAGTGTAACCCTGCACGGAAATAATCTATCCATACATGTCAATGCTTTCCGGGATATGAAAATATATTATCGGGATCATGAGGAGCTATATGGAATGGACAGACCGGGAAATTGGACACCAGATCTGACAGAGCGTGGATTCAGCACAGAGATCGAGCATTTTTTCCAGTGCGTTGAAAAACGCGAAATGCCCGCCAGCAATGCTTACGAAGCAGCCAAAACCCAGCTGCTGCTGGAAGACATTCTTGCCCAAACACAGAAAGGTTAATTCATCCCAACAGATGCTCTAGTAAAGCATGATGCGATGGGAAGATCGCATCCGCATTTTCACGCATCTTATCCGTGATCGGGCTGAGATTCTGCACTGCAAAAACATGCATACCGGCTGCTTTGGCAGCCAGCACTCCATTTTCCGAATCTTCCAATACCAGACAGGCTTCCGGTTCAGCTTGCAATAATTGTGCTGCCCGCAAAAAAATATCGGGGGCCGGTTTGGGATGTTTGATCTCGTCACCACCGAGGACCACATTGAACAGATCGGCAATACCTGCCTTTTGCATACGGAATAAAACCTCTTCGCGATAGGTGGAGCTGGCTACTGCCATTTTTACATGGCGCTGTTTGAAATAAGCCTGGATATCCAGCACACCATCTACCAAAGGTAATCCGTTCTTTTGGATGGATTCTCTGAAATAGCGTTGTACTTTCTGGTAGATATTTTCAAAGGGATACGCCGGACCGAACTTTGCCATCTGTATATTTTTAATGTCCTCCAACGTACGACCAAGGCACGGGAAAAAATCTTCATCCTTGAAATCAAATCCATATTCTCCGGCAGCCCTCCCCCACAGTTTTACCAGCACAATTTCAGAATTGACCAGAATGCCATCAAAATCAAAGATGCAAGCTCTTATATTCATCTCCATAAGATAATGAATTCCGTTTCTTAAAGGTTAAAAGACCCATGCATTATACTAAATAAAAATTTGCGCCGGAAAAGTACATTTTCTGGAATACATTTGACATTTATACGGTTTGGTAGATAATAGGTCATAGAAGTGGGAGATCATCAATTTTCAAGGTTCCTTTACCGCTTTACCATCCAGGCACAAGAAAACGCCATATTTGGAGTAATTCATGCCCAATTTGGAAATCATCGTTGATACTGTAGAAGATGCCATTGCTGCGGAAAAAGGCGGCGCAACCCAGGTGGTGGTCGTTTCGCATTATCCCAGCACCGGCATCACTCCTTCTTATGGGTTGGTCGCAAGAATACGGGATAAGATCAAGATTCCCATGACCATCTTGATCCGTCCTAACACCCGCAGCAGCATACCCACCGAAGAAGATATTGAAACCTCGTTAACGGATATCGAAATATTCAAATCTCTTGGGATGAATGATTTCCTGCTTGGATTTATCGATCAATTCAACAATCCCCATGGAGAAACTATCCGAGCCATTCATAGTCAATTCAACGGAATACGCATTCACAGCAATACCGCTTGGGAAGGATCTAATAATTTCAGCGAAACGATAGATAATCTGATCAAGGCAGGCTACTATTCAGTACGCATGGGAGGTAGAAATACATCCAATCTTGGATTCCATACCGACGCCAGCCGGGTGGTTGCTAAGATCAGCACGATAAAAGATTATATCCATGAGAGAATCATGCTTTACCTAACAGGAGGAATCACGGCAACGAATCTCCCATATTTAATGATGAAAACCCATGTTTACAACATTCAGGTAGGCAGAGGGGTACGCACTCCTAACAACTCCTTCAGTCCAGTAAATAGCAATAAAGTTTCCCAAATCAGCCATGTCTTGAATGCCCTTTACGAAGAAATCGAAATTTCAAATTCTGACATAAATCAATAGTTTTCCTGCGAAATGTTACCTTGGTACTTTCTTACTTGAATCTTACAAAACTATGTTAAATTTAAAGCACTATGTCATTTCAAGATCTAATTAACGGAGAGCTCGCAGTCAACTTCGCCAAAGGATTGGCAAAAATGTTACCCGAGAAATTGGGTTTTGGTATGGCTGATTCAATCGCAGATATGATTGCCAAACGCAGCACATCTTCCATGGTGCGATGCAGCAGGGCAAATCAATGGATTGTCAGCGAAAAAAAACTCACCAAGGATGAACTGGACCAGCGGGTATTTGAGGTATTTGACCACACTGCCTATTGTTTATTTGATCTGTACCACAATATCGATGAACCACAAACCCTGCTCAGTAAGATCACGTTCAGCCCCAAATTAGAGAAAATCCTTGATGAGCGGGAAAAATGCGGAGAGGGAACCATATACGTTACCCCCCACCTCAGCAATTTTGATCTGGCAGGACGCGCCATTACCTACAGCGGACACCACATCCTGGTTCTTTCTTATCCCAATCCTAATAAAGGCTATCAACTACAGAACAAACTACGGAAAGAATATGATATCGAGATCATGCCCATGTCCGTCGAATCTCTGCGACTTGGCAAACAGCGTCTGCAAGAAGGCAAAGCAATCATCACCGGATTGGATCGCCCTCTGGATGAGACCAAATATCATCCCAGGTTCTTCGGATATCCCTCCAATGTGCCCGTCACGTATATTAAATTAGCGCAACAAACCAAAGTGCCGATCGTGGTGGTGGCATGCATGGGCAACGAGAATGGGGCTTATACTGCCGATGCATCGGACCTGATCTACATGCATAATTACCACGATCCCATCCAGGATATGGAACGAAATGCCGAAAAAGTGTTAAAACAAGCAGAAGTTTTTATTCGAGCCCATCCCAACCAATGGTCGATGTTCTACCCTGTTTGGCCTTGGGCACTGGACGAGATGCCTGAATAATTATCTCTATCGAAAGGAATTAAATATGGACACACAAAAGACCGAGAAGGATATTTCCGAACATGAACGCATCAATGATATTTTGTTAGGTCCACTCGAACGACCAGCAATCGCCTGGCTGGTCGAACATATGCCCGCCTGGGTGACCTCGGACCATCTTACCTTTTTAGGATTAGCTGCCGCCCCGGTCATCGGGATAAGCTATTGGGCGACAAACTACAATGAGGGCTTCTTATGGCTGGCAAGTTTTGGATTTTTCCTGAATTGGTTTGGGGACAGCCTGGATGGAAATCTGGCTCGCTATCGCAAAACAGAACGACCGAAGTACGGTTATTATATCGACCACATCGTCGATACCATCAGTGAGATCATCATCTTTTTAGGACTGGGCTTATCCAAGTATGTGAATTTTGATCTGGCCATGTTGGGGTTGATCGGGTATCTATGTATGACCATCCAGGTCTATATCACCACCAATGTGCGGGGGGTTTTCAAAATCTCTTACGGCAAACTGGGACCAACCGAAATTCGCGCCATCGCGATCATTGCCAACACCTTCATTTTCTTTGTTGGCAATCCCACCATCTCCCTGCCCTTTGGAGAGATCGGGCTTTATAACATTATCGTAGGTGTGGTAGTCATTCTGCTGTATACCATCTTTGTGATCACCGTTTTTCAGGAAGCGCGCACGCTTGATAAAGAAGATCGCAAAAAATGGAAGAAATAGGCTCGCTCCTGTTTTTAATAGAGTGTTAACTTGGCGATTATTTCACAAAATTGAATTCGCGTTATAATAGGTTGGTTTGATTAAAATCACTTATATAACAGGGAGTTCATGATGATTGTTACTACAAAAAAATTATTTGAAGCAGCCTACGGTAATTATGCTATTGGCGCTTACAACATCAACAACCTTGAACAGACCATGGGATTATTTGAAGGGAATTTAATGAGCAAGGCTCCTTTCATCATCCAGATCAGTCGAGGAGCACGAGATTATACCAATAAATTAATGCTGCAAGCATTGATCAATGCCGCCGATGAGGTTTTTCCCGAAGCAATTTTTGCTGTTCATCTCGACCATGGGGATGAGCAAACTTGTTATGACTGCATCGAGAGTGGCTTCTACAGTTCTGTAATGATCGATGCCAGCCACGAGCCTTTCGAAAAGAACATCGAGATCACCAAACGAGTAGTTGACGCAGCTCACGCCAAAGGTCTGGTTGTGGAAGCAGAACTCGGACAATTGGGTGGGGTTGAGGAACATATCAAGGTCAGCGAAAGCGAAGCACGCCTGACCAATCCGGATCAGGCAAAAGAATTTGTTGATCGCAGCGGCTGTGATTCACTGGCAGTTGCTATTGGCACCAGTCACGGTGCTTTCAAATTCTCCGGAAGCCAATCCTTGCATTTTGATGTTCTGTCACAGATCCAGAAAAATCTACCCGGTTTCCCGCTGGTCATGCACGGCAGCAGTTCCGTTCCACAGGAAGAAGTAGAGCGCATCAATAAAGCTGGCGGTAAATTGCAGGGAGCCAAAGGGGTGGATGCGAACGAGTTCAAGCAGGCTGCCAAACTGGGTGTGACCAAGATCAACATCGACACCGATGGGCGCCTGGTATGGACGCGCGTCCATCGCGAATATTTCATGGAGCATCCCGAAGGATTCGACCTGCGCAAACCCGGTACAATTTTCATGAAAGAATACGCCAAGTACATTGCCGCTAAAAACGAAAAACTTGGAAGTACAGGTCAATTGGACGCCTTGAGGAAATTTTTAGGCTGAATGATCAAAATTTCTGATTGAAACAAGGAAAAGAAAGGGACGCTACTTCTGCCAAAAACTTACAGCGTCCCTTTTTCAATGATAGAATCTTGAAAAGAGAGGTTATTTAATAAGATTCAATGACAAATAAAAATTATTTAATTGATATGGATGGCGTGCTGGTTCAGGGCAAGAAGATGATCCCCGGCGCCGATCAATTCATCGAAAGACTGCGGGAAAAGGAATGTAAATTCCTGATCCTAACGAACAACAGCATCTATACCCCGGTAGACTTAGCGCATAAATTACAAACATCAGGCATACAGGTCACTCAGGATGAGATCTATACCTCCGCCATGGCAACTGCCAACTTTATGAAAACACAAAAGACGGGAGGAAATGCTTTCGTGATCGGAGAGAGCGGGCTGAATCTGGCTATCCACGAAGCTGGCTTTATCCTGACCCCCGAAAAAGCGGATTTTGTGGTGCTGGGAGAGACATTTGACTACAACTTCCGCCAGGTGACCAAAGCCATGCGCCTGATCATGGAAGGGGCACACTTTTTAGCTACCAACCCCGATCCTTCCGGACCCAGTGATGAGGGTCTGGTGCCCGCGTGTGGAGCGATGGCATCCTTGATCGAAAAAGCCAGTGGGAAAAGCCCCTTTTATTGTGGCAAACCCAATCCCTTCATGATGCGTTCTGCTCTGAATCATCTGGGGGTGCACTCCGAAGATACCGTCATGATCGGTGATCGCATGGATACGGATGTGATCGCCGGATTACAAAGTGGCATGGAGACCATTCTGGTGCTGACTGGTGTGACCAGCCCTAAAGATATCGAGGAATTTCCCTACCGCCCACACCATATCGTCAATTCTGTGAAAGAAATTGCAGTAAACCAATAACACATTAAAATATCCAAACGTGAACGAAACGCCATTTTCCATCGAATTTCAACCCATCGGGATCCGTCTGCTTTGCACCGAGCCGGTCACACTGCTGGATGCCGCCAGGCAAGCAGGCATCCAATTACACAGCACCTGCGGGGGAAAAGGCACCTGCGGAAAATGCGCTCTCACCATTTTGGAGGGTGGCGGCAGTCCACTAACCCGCAATGAGGAGATCTTTCGAAAAGGCGGAATATTAAAACCGGACGAACGACTAGCCTGTGAAATCATCGTTCAATCAGATACGAAAGTTTTCATCCCCCCCACTTCGTTCGAGAAAGCACAGGTTCTGCAAACTGAAGGAGAATTCAAACAAATCACGGTCGCTTCTCCCATCCACATAGAAGAACTACATCTCAGGCAACCCGACCTTGCCCATCCGCTTTCTGACCAACACAATATCAGCCAGGCGCATGCTCAGCTCAATTTTGAAAACGATGATACTGCGTTGAAGGTATTGAGAAACGCAGCGACGATCATCCGCACAGGGAATTGGGAGGCATTTGCAGTTTGTAATCACGATCACATCTTCCATATCCTGAAAGAACAACCAAAACTGAAGGTGGGTGTGGCGGTGGATATCGGCTCCACCAAGATCGCTTGTTACCTGCTGAATCTTGCCAATGGCAATACGCTGGCGGTAGAGGGTGTGCCCAACCCCCAGATCGCGTATGGTGAAGATATTATGACACGTTTGAGTTTTGCCATGCAGGGTAGCTCCTCACAAAAACACCTGCATGACCTTACCATGGATGCGATCAACCAAGCCATCAGCGAGCTTTGCAGCAGATCGGGCATTTCAAGTGAATCGAGCATGGATTTTTGTCTGGTAGGCAACACTGCTATGCACCACTTTTTGCTTGATCTACCCTCACGATCACTGGCGACTTCTCCCTTTACACCGGTCGTCGACCAGGAATTATATATAACAGCCTCTGAAATCGGATTGAAAGGAATGCCGGGCAGCAAAGCTTTCATCCCGGGTCCGATCGCCGGATTTGTGGGGTCCGACCATCTGGCCTTCTTGTTCTCGGAGGAGTTTGGAAAAACCGGGGCAATAAGGCTGGGCATTGATATTGGCACCAACACGGAGATCGCTTTACAAAAAGGTCAACGGATCGTGAGCTGTTCCACCGCGTCCGGACCGGCTTTTGAGGGTGCCCATATTCGCTTTGGAATGCGCGCAGCTCCCGGTGCAATTGAACACGTCCGAATCACCGGAGATGGAAAAGTGAAATGTGATGTGATCGGAGAAAAACCAGCAAGGGGAATTTGCGGATCGGGAATTCTGGACATCATTTCCGAGATGAAACGTACGGGTATTTTAAACAAACGCGGACGGCTGGATCTGAACCATCCGGGGGTACACCTTGGAGAGGAGAAAGTGCGCTATTTCCCGCTCATCGCAGCAGATAAAGAGCAAAGAGAAATCAGTATTTCTCAAAAAGATATCGACCAGATCTTATTAGCCAAGGGGGCTATCCGCAGCGGCATTTCTATCTTGATGGATCATCTGCAAGTCAAATCCGAGGATATCGAAGAGATCATCATCGCCGGAGCATTTGGATCTTATCTCAACCCTTACCATGCCATTCAGATCGGTATGTTGCCAGAGATAGACTTGAGCCGCATTAGAGCCGTCGGAAATGCAGCCGGTTCTGGCGCAAAAATGATGTTGCTCTCGGAAACCGCCCGCTTGGAGGCCAGTGATCTGGCACACAGGATCGAGCACCTGGAATTGAACACCTATCCTGATTTCGACATGTTCTTCGTCCATGGAATTCGTTTCTAATGAGATAAAGTTTCTCCTCAAAAAACTCGCTCATACCCGCGAAACTTACAGAACAAACACCAATACGGCACTGGCAAAACCCAGATAGATCAAGTACCCCAGTGAATCCGCCATGGTTGCCACCAGGATCGGTGAAGCCAGGGCGGGATCGACCTTTAAATGATTCATGAGCAGCGGAATTACAATACCGGTAATAGAAGTGATCATGATGTTGATCAGGGTCGCACCACCTGCGATAAAGCCCAGGTTCAGGTTCCCTTTCCATACATAACCGATCAAAACTACAATGCCACCCAGGATGATGCCATTCACCAGACCCAACAACAGTGATTTCCAGATCGAAGCACGTGCTTCTTTTTTCGTGATCTCTCCTGTTGCCAAGCTGCGTACCGTTACGGTGAGCGTTTGTGTTCCGGAACTGCCACTCACACCAGCAACGATCGGAAAGAAGGAAGCCAGGGCTGCCATCTGAGCGATGGTACTCTCGAAAAGGCTGAGCACTGTACCCGAGATCATCGCCATGAACAAATTCACTATCAGCCAGGGCAGCCTGCTTTTTACAGCATCTTTTAAGGATCGATCACCGGGTCTTTCATTGGAGATACCACCCAGCCGGTAGATATCTTCGGTAGCTTCATCTTCCAGAATATCCAATGAGTCGTCATACGTGATGACTCCTAACAACCGCTCCCCTTCATCGACAACCGGCAGCGCCAGAAGATCATAGCGCTTTACAATGCGTACGGCTTCTTCCTGATCGGTCTCTGCAGGGACTGAGATCACGTCACGCTCCATGATCGACCCGATCAGTGTATCTTTGGATGCGACCACCAGGTTGCGTAAATTGACCACCCCTACCAGCACCCCGGTATCATCCACAACGAACAGATAGTAGATCTGTTCTGCATCAGGTGATTCCTCACGCAAATGCTTAATAGCCTCATTGACCGTCATATCTTCTTTCAAGATGACATCAGCAGCCGTCATCAGACCACCGGCGGACTCATCATTGTGCTCCAGCAGGGGGATGACCTCTTCGGCTTCTTTCATGTTCTGGATCGCCTGGGTGGCAATACCCGGTTTGATATCACCCAACAGGTCCGCTGCTTCATCCGGTTCCATATAATCCAGAATTTTGGCAAGGTTCTTGGTTTGCAGGCGCTCTGCGACCTCGGCAGCTTCTTCATTCGGCATTTCCTCGAGGATGTCAGCGGAGTCTTCCGGACTGAGTTTAGGTAGTAATTTATCCTGTTCTTCAGGTTGCAGATCATCAAAAACGTTCGCCTGATCAGCCGGCTTCAATGCCTCAAGCAGACCAACGGCGCTCTTAAGATCACCACGTTCCAGGGCACTACGCACCTGGTTCAGCAGGATATCGACATTAATGACATATTCTTTGATGGCACACCTCCCATTCCGTTCGTTATACTACCGGTAAATTACACACCGCTTAAAGCCAGTTGATCTTCTTGAAGAAGATAATGACAGCCAGCATGATCGCAACAGAGATACCGGCGATGATAGAAAAGGCATTGGAGTTGCCCGTCCAGGGCAATCCCACATTCATGCCCCAAAAGCTGGCGACGATCGTAGGCAAGCTCAGAATGATGGTCCAGGCGGTCATGATCTTAAAGATGATATTCTGATTATTTTGGATGATCGAAGCGTAGGCATCCATCATCTGGCTGAGCAAATTGCCGGCGATACCGGTCATTTCGATCGCCTGTTGGTTTTCAATGATCACATCATCTAAAAGATCGGAATCATCCGGAAAGATGGTAAAAAATTTGTTGCGCTGCAATCGTTCGAACATGATCTCATTGGAACGCAAAGCTGTCGAAAAATATTCCAGACACTTCTGATATTTCAGAAGTTCCAACACTTCTTTGTTGCGGATAGAACGCTGAAGTTCATCCTCGATACGATCGATCAATTTTTGAATACTGCGCAGGTAAGACAAAAAATGATTCGCATTCGCCAGCATGATCTGCAGAATAAAACGGTTTCGTTTAACGGTAGAGAAATACTTGCCGTTCTTGCTCATGATGCTGTTGATCAAGTCATTTTCATAACGGCAGATTGTCACAATGACCTGGTCGG
The DNA here is from genome assembly GCA_012797815.1 of Chloroflexota bacterium. Taxonomy (GTDB): domain Bacteria; phylum Chloroflexota; class Anaerolineae; order Anaerolineales; family Anaerolineaceae; genus UBA4781. The sequence continues at coordinate 16,741 of JAAZOK010000075.1, forward strand.
TGAAAATGATGCCTAAGGGAATGGCAATATAGGGAATATCTTCATCCCAGCTCTGGTAGAAAGGAATACGCAACAAGATCAGGGTATATCCATCATCTTTTTCTGTGCGGGATCTCTCATCCAGATCCAACGGATAAGTGATGAAGTCTTTAGGAATTCCCCAGGAGAGCAGCCTTTCAATTTCAGACTCGCTGGGATTTACAACATTGATCCACGCCCCATCAGAAATTTCTTCGATAGGGATGAGTTTTTCATTTTTTGTCTGCAGGATCTTGATCATGGGTCACCTCCAATAACCATTATTCCTGACTGAAAACAAAAGCTCCCAGCAAATCCAGGTGAACCATGCTGAGAGCTTGTACTGCAGAATACAGACAAAGCAGTTAAATGAAGAGGCTGCCTATTACAAAGCACCTCCAAGCCAGCATAATTCGCATGGAAATCTTGTTAAGCTACGTCTAGGGTCAGGATCTAAATCGTAAGATTTTTCTTCTTGCATTTTTCCTTTACTCACTTTTTAAGTAACTGCACCAATTAGTTTACACCCTGCTAAACCCATCGTCAAGAAAGTCGACAGATTTCTTTGAAGCGGCTAAATTGGAAGAGAATTCCTCAAGAACTCTCTCTGTTTTACTCCATTATTTCTTGCCCAGGCTTCGGATGGTGCCCATCATTGCCACACTTTGTTTCACCTCGGGTTCACCATAATATTCAATGGTGCCCACCCCCGTGATGGCTGCATCCAGTTCGCCATTTACCCACAAGCGAGCACTGCCCACGCCGGTCAGGCTGATACGCGTTTTGTCACTTTCCAGATCATCCGCCATATAACTGCCGGCTCCGGTCAAATTGACGAACTGCTCTTTGCATTTACCGGAAATCGCCAGTTTCCCGGCTCCGGGGAGGTCGGATTTCAGAACGTCAAAGTTTATTTCTTTGAATTCCACGCTGGACGCACCACTCAAATCGAGGTGCAATTCTTTGCCCTTGAAACCTTCTGCGTCAATTTTGCAGCTACCAGTCACCTCGAGGGCATCCAACTGTTTAGCAGTGATATGAAAGATAATGCCGCGGGTTGAGAGATAATCCAACCCGGCAGTTATTTTTTCCAACCAGTCGCGACCGATATCGATGATCAGACACCCATCGATCACATCGGTTTTAATGCGGCTCAAAACATAATCCTCCGCTTCAACAGTAACTTCCTGCTTGGAGCTCTGCTTGAGTTCGATCTTGCCAATTCCTTTAACCCGGATGCGGTGAAATTCACCTAATTCTCTGGTTTCCATTTTTATCTCAGACATATTCTCTCCTATTCATGCGATACATGCATTTAATATACGCTTTTTTGAGATATGGGTTGTAAAAAAATAGCGCAGCTCACTGCGCTATTTTATCTATGCGTTCTTTTCTAGCGCATCAGGCGCAACATGGAAGCTTCCACGCCCAACCCCAAACCGGAAAGGATCAAACCCGCCAGCCATACCACAATGCCCTGCGCTACCGCACCAATCACGATGGTAAGGATGGTCTCGCCCCATTCGAGGTCAAGGGCTTCTTTTGCAGCAATGACCCATGCCACCAAACCGGCAATAACCCCGGCAATTTCAAAAACGCCGGTGGCGCACAGCAGAGCGGGAGAAATGACCGCTACAATCCCCAAAAAACCCACTGCGTTCCATACATAAGCCAGTCCCAGGGTGCGTACCAATTCATTGAAGTTTGTATTGGCATTAAATAATTTTTTGCTGACCCAATCGATGACGAAGCAACTCAGCGCAAAGCCACCTACCAAAAATACCGCGCGAATGATGGAACGAAGCAGCCATGAACCAAAACTCACCCTCAATATTCCCACATTGCTCCCCATACTGCTCAATAGCGCAACGACGGAAACAATGATCCACGCCGAATTGGTAAATGATTGGTCCTCTTCTACTTCTTTATAAATGCCTTTCCGGAATGAGAATGCTGCAATGATCTTTTCTATCATGGTCAGTACCTCCTTATAGATTATTTGAATTTCTCTTTAACCAAAGAGATACTAATACTATACATAGCTTTCCATGTAGTTTCTTTAAATATTTATTAATATTTTTCTTTAAATTGATAAAAATGCTTAATCGGAAATACCCTGCTTCAAACGCAGCATTTCTCTGGCAGTCCCATCATCGATGACCAGAACATTGAATTGGTGATCTTTGACCGCCGCCAGGAATACCTGTGCTTTGAGCGGGTTAGAACCGATGCCAATGGACCATTTGGCATTCCTGATCACATCAATAGGGGCACCGATGATGCGTCGATTGAAAAAGTTATCAATCGGGTGTCCATTTTCATCGATCATGCGTGACAGAGAGTGCCCGATCGCACCCTCCGCCTGGAACTTGGCACGATCTTCCCTGCGAATGTAGCCGGAACGTTCCAGACTGGACAGGTTGTCCATCAATGAACCGACGCTGGAAATGGTGATTTCCGAATTATGTGCCTTTTGCATGGTTTCGCGGATGTATTTTTCGTTCATCAAATGCTTGGCTATTTCGGGAGATTCGACCACTGCAGGAGCCTGGAGATAACGATAAGTGCCTCCCAGACAACGTGCCATCTTCTGCGCCAGTTCCGGACCATCAATAGCTGGGTCGCCGAACCCCAAGCCGCCCATCAACTGGATGACTTCAATGCCTTCATAATCGAAGTTATACTCTGACAACTCCTGCACCAGATAAGAAAGGGTTACCCCAAAGCTGATGCCAATGGTCACATTATCATGCAGAATTTGAGAGAGAAATTCCGCTGCAGCAAATCCAACATTGTAGAAAGACTGTTCATTACTGATGCCCCCAGAAACCACGATCGCTTCTTTTAAGTTAAAGGAATGCTTGATTTTTTCTGCCAGAGAAGGAAATTTTTCTACCGGTCGTTTGATATAGATCCGAACAATTCCTGATTCTATCGCTTCTGCCAGCAAACGGGAAACTGTCGAACGAGAACAATCGAGCGCTTTCGCGATCTCTGATTGACCCAAACGCTGTTCATAATACAATTCGGCAGCGCGGATCATGTTCGTCTCTTTGGAATTCAACCTCAAAACTTCCTCCTCCTTATTTTTGATTCAAGTATTCTATTTTAATTGAAGAATTTAATCAATAAATCACGCACCTGCTTTTTCTCGGTTGCTGCACGGATGGCAGCAAGATTCTTCTCTTCACTACAAAATAGGGCTAAATCGCGCAGGGCTTGCATATGTTCTTCTTTATTAGGAGCCGCAAAACTGAAAACCACATCCACCGGGTCATTCACCGGCACTCCAAAATTAACCGGGGTTTTCAACGTGACCAGGCTGAAACAGGTACGCTTGACCCCTTTATCAGGACCGGCATGTCCCAAAGCCAATCCTGGTGCGATGACCACATAGGGTCCCAGCTCTTTTACCATGGCGATCATGGCATCCAGATAACGCGGTTCCACTCCACCATCCTCAATGAGAAGCTGTGCGCCTTGCTGCAAGGCTTCTTCCCAATTTTCGACCGCTATATTCAATTCGATCATATTTTCTTGCAGTAAATCTAATAATGTCGCTGCCATTTGAATAATTCCTATAATTTCGATTCTAGCATTCTAACAGTGAGATAAAAAAGGGGCTCCATGGAACAAGATAATCATAATCATGGAGCACCCTTTCACAGTCATGCTGAAATATTAAGTTATTCCAGCGCTACCACAAATAATTAGACTCCGTAAGGAGGTACTGGCAGACCAAACAGGTTGCCAACGAAGCGGAGCACTACGGTAATTGCGGGCCATACGGTTGCCCAGTCGAAGTTACCCATCCAACCGCCGGTCATACCGGACATGGGGATAACCAGTGCAGAACCAAACACCTGCACAAGACCGGTCAGGGTGCAGAAGAACGCAACAGCTTTGAAACCACCGTGCTTGTTAGCATACACGCCCACAGGACCACCATCAAAGAACAGCGGCACGAAGCCAGCTAAAATGACGACCGGTGATTTGATCAGGATCAAGACAGCGATGGCAATCAATTCACCCAGGGTGGTGAACAGGAATCCGAGCATCCAGGCATTCGGGGAGAAAGCGAAGATAGCAGGGCAGTCCACACCGACAACGGCGTTCTTTAGCAGTTTTTCAGAAACACCCTTGAATGAGTTGGCTAACTCAGCCACAAAGAGGCGCACACCGGTCAGGATGATGGTTACATACACTGCGAAAGAAACACCGGTGAGAATGGTGTAAAGGAACCAGTTGGTCCCGGCAGCCATTTCGGTGACTTTCGGAATTCCGAGCGCCAACATGATGACAAGGATAAAGAAGAACATGATGATCGCCATGGCGACAATATTATCCTGCAAAACAGATAACCAGCCGGGTAATTCCAGATTTTCGCAATCATCTTCTTCGGGATCGCCAAATTTATGGGAGAACTTTGAAGCGATCCAATCCATCAACATCTGTTGGTGACCGAGGGTAAAACCAGCATTGTTGGTTACTTTATTGGTTGGGCCGATCAATGCACTGGAGCCAAGAGTCCAGTAGATACCGACCAGTCCACCAGCGATCAAAATGGTGGGCAGCATGGGTAAACCAAGGTTGTAAGCAACCAGAGCGGTAGCGATACAAGATTGTTGGAACATGATATGACCGGTCAGGAACAGACCTTTTAGTTTGGTGAAGGCAACCAATAAGATATTCACACCTAAAGCGATCAAGATCACATAGCCAACCCAGGCTTGATTGTCGCCCAGCGCATCCAAAGCAGCGGGGAAGCCAACGTATGGATCGATAATGGTTCCGGTGATGCCGAACCGCTCGGAAAGACCGACCAGGATAGGGCGGAAGGTTGCGGTTAATTGTCCGGCACCAACCTGCAGGATCATGACACCAACCAGGGTTTTGATTGCGCCAGAAAGCACGGTTACAAAAGGCCGCTTCAACAAAGTGTAACCAATTGCAACAATGATAGCCAAAAGCAATTGCGGCTTGGTAATAACCTGATTGAAAATTACATTCCAGACATCTAGAAGAAATTGCATTTCATTTACTCCTTTTCATATTATTATTTCGAATTTACCGTTAAGAATTATTTGTAAATATTTCCAGGCGCACCTCCTTCGAAATATGATTCATCTATTCGGAGAAATTTTCTTTAATGACTTCTTTAACTCTCTTCGACAATTCTTCCTTATCCAAAATATTCTGGCAGGTTATGACAGGTTTATCTTTGGGAAGCACGCTTTCAACGCCCTTGTAAAAAGCCGTGCTGGTGATAACCACATCGGCAAAGGGAATCATGCCGGCAGCTTGCGCCACACTGGTGGATTCTACAATGCCGTGTACATTAAGATCAGCCAACACTCCCTCCAAGATCATCTTCACGATCAGGCTGCTTCCAAGCCCATTGCCACAAATTGCCAGAAACTTGATGGTCTTTCTTTTCATTATCTACTCCGGGGAAATTTATTTTTACCGCTTCATATTATTTCATAAAAATTTTATAAAAAATACCTAAATCTTTTATATTGAAATTATTTGCATTTTATAATAATATGTTCATATAGTATAATATATTCAGTTTGTTGTCAAGATTGCAATTTTGTCGGAAACAACAAGGCGAGGAACAAAAAAACAATATAAATCCAGACAGCAGAAAATTATTCTGGAAAAAATTAATAGTTTGCAGAGGAGATACTTATGGGAAAAGTCAGGACAGTTTTAGGAGATGTGGATTCCAAAGATCTGGGCATTGTGGATGCACACGAGCATCTGATCCGCACCGGCGGTTTGGAAATCCTGAAAAATGGAGAGGACTGGCGTTTGAACGACGTTAGTAAAGCCATTGAAGAAGTAAAATTATTCGCCCAAGCCGGTGGGAAAACTATCGTTGATATGAACCCGATCAGCAACGGACGCGATGTTCAAAAACTGGTCGAGATCGCCAAAGCCGTTCCGGAAGTTCATATCATGACCTGCACCGGTTTTCATGAAGGGCGCATTTATGACAATGTGATCCACTGGTCCGCCACATACGAGGTTAACCGCATTGTGGATCTGCTGGTTGCCGATATCGAGGAAGGAATCGATATTTACGACTACAACGGTCCGTACGTGGAACGCAGTTCTGCCAAAGCCAGCTGCATCAAGATCGGCACCGCTTATGGCTTGATCACACCCGTCGAAGAAAAATTGATCAAAGCCGCCGCACTGGCTCAACAGGAAACCGGAGTACCCATCAACACCCATACTTCCGGCGGAACCATGGCTTACGAACAAGCCGAGCGATTGATCCGTTACGGCGTGAAACCGGAAAAGATCATCATTGGACATGTCCAGCGCAACCCGGATGTTTGGTATCACAAGAAAATCGCAGCCATGGGCGCCAATTTCATGTATGACGGCTCCTACCGTATTAAATACTTACCTGATAGCTCACGCGCTATGCTGATCAAAGAAATGATCAAAGCCGGTTATCAGAAACACATCTGCCTCGGCACCGATGCCGGGCGCCGAACCTACCACAAAACCTGGGGGAGTGGCACGGGAGTTGATTACGACGAGACCGTTTTCATGCCCCGTCTGCGTGACGAAGGTGTATCCGAAGAAGCTATCCAGGATATCTATATCAATAACCCGGCTCGCTTCTTCTCAATCGACAAATAATATTTCGACCGAAATCTCCCCATCCATATGGGGAGATTTCCTTTTCCAATGAAAGGTACCCATGTCTTGGTTTAAAGAAATTTTCCACAAGGAAAAAGCAATTATCGCATCGATGTATCTACCCCCCTTACCGGGCAGCCCGGATTACCAGTCCGGTACTTCGCTCAATCAGATCATCGATTACACCCGCGCAGAACTGGAAGCGCTGCAAGAAGGGGGGATGGATAGTGTGTGCATCGGCAACCAACGAGATTGGCCTTATAAGGTCGGTGTTGGTCCCGAAACACCCGCTCTGATGAGTGCCATCCTGACCAAAGCAGCCGATGGTCTCACCATCCCGATCGGCATTTCAATCTTTTGGGATGACCTGGCTGCTCTTGCTATTGCGAAAGCCTGCCAGGCTGCTTTTGTCAGAGGTGTTTTCCGTGGTACCTATGCCGGAGAAATGGGATTGATGAATTTGAACGCTGCCGATGGTTTACGCTACCGTAAGTTGATCGACGCGGACGATGTTAAATTGATGTTCATGCTACGCCCTATCATGGCGAAATCCACCACCGATCGCAGTCTGCTGGCAGAAATAAAAGACAGCGTCTGGGGGTCAAAACCGGATGCGTTCGCACTATGCGGACCGATTCCGGGTGAAGCACCCACACTGGAAGAATTGCAGTTGATCACAACCAACGGAAAGGGTCGCCCGGTCGTCATGAACAATGGCGCCACTCCCGAAAACATTGCTGAAGTTCTCAAAGTTTGCGATGGCGCAGTGGTTGCCACCCACCTGCGCAAAGACAAAAAGCCATCCAACCCCTTTGACCGCGACAAAGTGCGCGAGTTCATGGATATCGTTGAGAAAAACCGGTAAACGAGAGACAACAAAACGGATACGGATATGACAGATTCGACTCAGGCATCCACCCGTAATTTGATCGGCATTTATGAGAAAGCCCTGCCTTATTCACAGCCCTGGCAAAAGCGCCTGGAAATGGCAAGGAATATCGGCTTTGATTACGTCGAACTTTCTATCGACGAGGACGAAAACAGGATCAGCCGCCTGGATTGGTCTGCCAAGCAAAAGCGGGAACTGCAAAGCATATCTGTTAATTCCGGCATGCCTTTTCTCAGCATGAGTCTGAGTGGTCATCGCAAATATCCCCTGGGCAGTGCCGATCCGGCGATCCGCCAGAAATCCAGAGATATGCTTGCCAAAGCTATCGACCTGGCATGCACTCTGGGGATCCGCATCGTACAATTGATGGGCTACTGGGTGTTCTACGAAACCATTACGCCGCAATGCGGCGCATATTTCATGGAAGGCTTACGCTGGGGCGTGGAAAGAGCGGCTCGTAGCGGTGTCATGCTGGGAATTGAAAATGTGGAGGGGCGCCAACATATCAGTTCCATCGCCCAGGCGATGGATTACGTGCATGCCATCAATTCACCGTGGTTCCAACTCTATTCTGATTTTGCCAACCTGAGTGCTCTTGGGTACGATGTGCCTGCTGAACTGGAAAAAGGAAAGGGACACTTCATCGCCATCCATGTAAAAGACGCCAAACCCGGTCAGGTGCGGCGTATCCCATTTGGGACGGGTTGCGTGAACTTCGTGGAATCATTCCGCAAACTCGCCCAACTGGATTTTCATGGTCCCTTCATGATCGAAATGTGGAATGACGATGCACCGGAATCAGAACATATCATTCGTTCTGCATACACCCAAACCGTGCAATATCTAAAACAAAGCTATGGTGATTTTCAAGAAGATTGAAGATCTTTTTGGCAGACAAAAACGGTTCCGAGCGGAACCGTTTTTGCTTAAATGGATCATTTGCGCCCATGATTCTCGTTATAATGAGGATACAAAACTAGAAAGTAGGTACCTATGAGAAAATTGTTTGGAGTTATCTTATCCGTTGCTTTGGTAATGCCCCTCATTTTAGCAGCGCTGCTAACCTATTCGATCACCAATTGGGCATTTGATCGCGAGTTATATATCGAAGTATTGAGTTCCGATGATGTCCAGAGCCAACTGCTATCGGATGATTCCCTGCAAAAATTCACCGCCAACAATATGGGCGACATCGAAGGATTGGACACAGCCGCGTTTGGCGCTCTCATCCGTTCTCTCATCACACCAGCGTATTTCAAGGATCAGATCACGAGCATAGTCAACCAGGTCTTCGACTACCTGGAAGGAAATGCGGATGTGCTGCAACTTGAATTCGACCTCACCCGGCTCAAGGATGAATTCTCCGGTCCAGAGCAAGACCAACTGTTGCGAGACCTGGCGGAGGCTCTGCCGGTTTGCCAGGAGGATCAAATTACAAACAACAATCTGACCTTATGCAAACCAGAATCCATCGCTGAAGACGTTTTTGTGGAACAATATCTAAAACCAAATTTGCCGGTTTTGCTGATGGCCATTCCTAATAAGGTCAGCATTGCCGAACCGATCGATCTGCGTGGAGAAATGCAAACCATGCCGGCATTTTTCCAACAGTTCATGGATCTGGTGAATTACAAGACCGCCATATTATTGCTGTCCGGATTGGCTCTCATTTTCTGGTTCCTCACCGCCCTGATCGCCGGAAAGGACGGACGCGAACGCTTGAAATGGTTGGGGTGGACCCTGATCCTGCCGTCATTATTCGTGCTCTTGCTTGGGGTAATTTCAGGAACAGATCTCGCCAGGAATCTGATCCAACTGGGATTGCGCAGCACCAATTTTCAGAATCTGGAGAATATCCCTTTCCTGACGCAGGATACCATTATGCTGATCGAGTCCACTTTCGTGAGCAAATTCAAGCTCAGTCTCATCACCGCCGGAGGCATCGCTTCTGCCATCGGGCTCGGTTTCATCGCCTGGGGAGCAGCCACTCACCCGGCGCGGAAAGAGGTATAGAAAAACAAAAAGCCCCGCACGGGGCTTTTTGATATCCATTAATTTTCTTTATTCCTTCTCTGCGCCGACCTGCTGATTGCCGCCTTTAAGCGCGAGGATCAGGTCACGCCGTCTGAGAGCGCGTTTGCGGTCGATCTCGACCATTCCTTCCTTTTCACTTGCCAGTTTCAAGAGCGCCTGCACCCAGGCTCCGCTTTTCACCGCCTGGTGACGCACCCGCCAGCGTTCAACCCAGATAGGCAATTGCCCGGCATTGGTGACCCTGCGATGTTTGACGACTTTGGTCACCCCCTGTGACTCCACGCTGACCTCGTATTCTTCATACTGCGCTTCCACCGGGCAGATCTGCACACAGGCACCGCATTTAATACAGTAGTAATCAGCCAGCACCACTTCATTTTTCTCATTTAGATGCAATGCCCGGGTTGGACAGATATCGGCACATGCCAGGCAACCCTCCTGGCAATATTCTTTCTTCAATACAACACTGCCCTGCCAGGGCTGCTGCACATGGAAAGCACCATCACTGGCTACCTCGCATTGACGGCAGCGGATGCAATGTTCATCATCCACCAGCAAGGTTTTGGCTTTTTTGTCTTCCGAAATGACACCCGTGGGGCAGTTCTCGATCACGAATTTTCTCTTCTTCCAGTCGAAGGTTTCCGGGTCGAAAACCGTGCTCTGCATGAATTCCGGAAATACCTCATATTTACGAACCGGGATCTCTGCTTCACCATTGACGGTCATATCGATGGCGTTGACCGGACAAACCTCAACACATTCTCCGCATAAAATGCATTTCTGCGGATCGATGTCCACACTTTGTTTTTGTACCATCCTGCCGTTTTCGAGCACTGCAGCGACATGACTGATGGCATCTTTGGGACACACCAGCGGTCCCATCTGGCAGCCAACACAACGGTCCAGATCCCAGTGCATAAGATAGTGGCGGGTGACCATGGCACGCTCGAGCACCATTTCGGTTTCAGTGCGCGTTTTTTGGGTTAAACCACGAGTTGACATAAAGACTCCTATATTTCGTTGGGCAGTTCGTGTAATTCATGCAGGGTGAAGACCGGACCATCTTTACAAACATACTTATGCCCAATATTGCAGCGCCCGCAATGACCAACCCCGCATTTCATTCTCTTTTCAAGGGAGGTATACACTCTTTCATCAGGGAATCCCAACTTTGTGAGAATTGGCAGAGTGAATTTCGTCATAACGGGTGGTCCGCATACCACTGCCACCGTATTATCCGGGTTGGGAGAAAGCTCTTCCAGCACCGCCGGAACATACCCCACATGATAATTCCAGTTTTCTTCTTGAACATCGATCGCCTGATGGATGACGATATCATCACGGATATGCCATTCTTCGATAACCGGCTTATACAGGCATAATCCCGAATTGCGTGTGCCATAGAGCGCCGTTATTTCCGCGTAATTTCCACGATGCGAAGGATGCAACATATGTTTGGTCATGGCATACAGCGTAGAAAATGCGCACCCTCCTCCAATCACCAATATATTCATCCCCAGCCAATCATTCATGGGAAATCCATTTCCCAGCGGACCGCGCATGCCAATGGGATCACCGACATGCATGTCATGGATGGCGGTGGTAAATTTGCCCATTTTCTGAACGGTGAAGCGCACAAAGTCCCCTTCCCAGGCAGCCGAGGCAATGCCGAATGGCGCTTCGCCTTTTCCAAATATAGAAAGCTGGCTGAACTGCCCCGGATTATAGCTGGCGAAAAATTCCTTACAATCTTCCTCATGATCAAATGTCAGTTCGAACGACTTCAATGTAGAATCCGTTGTTTCGATGACAATACGATTGATGTGCATGGGAACCGGTTCATAACAATTTTTCATTTTGCACCGCCTGCGGAATCCCGGTGAAGTGCGTTTTCAACGATTTCACGGATATCGATATTTACCGGGCAAAATTCCACGCAACGACCACAACCGGTGCAGCCTATTTCATTGATCTGATCTACCCAATAAGCATATTTATGCATCACGCGTTGTCGTGTTCGCTCAGATTTAGTGGGACGCGGGTTATGCCCGGATGCTTCCAGCGAATAGATCCGGAACATACAGGAATCCCAGTTTCGCACCCGCTCCTTCCGCAATGTCTCGTCCACGATATCGAAACAAAAACAGGTCGGGCATAAAAATGTGCACACACCACACCCCAGACAAGATTCGGATGTCTCCCGCCAAAAGTCACTTTCGAACAGATCCAGCAACTTATCATGAACCTGTTGCTTTTCCAGCGCTTCCGGCATTCCGGCGATCACTTGTGCGGACAAGGTTTTAACAGCCTTGAGCATATCTTTTTGTGCATCGGGTAAATCGGCAAATATCTTTTCGGCGCGTTTGGAATAGACTTGCACCACAAATCCATCTTCCAGTTTGACGAATTGGGCATCGGCACCGGCAGCATCAAATGGAGAACCACCCACCGCCGTACAAAAACAGGTTTCCCTGGGAGCAAGGCAGGCGTAAGAAATAACGATAGCGGAATCGCGCTTGCTTTGCCAGTAATGGTCAGGGGCTTGCTCATCATCGAAAGCATGATCCAGTAAACTTATGGCGCGGGCATCACAGGGACGAATGCCGAACAGCATCTTGTCTTTTTCCTCGTTTTCCACAGAATGCAAGCCGCCAGCATATTTCATCAGCACTTCTGATTGGGGGAAGAACAGGCTTTTAGGAGGAAAGCGTGTATTACTGGAACCTTTGATGGCAATCTGGGAAACGTCCTTCATCAACTGGAACGTCAATTCCTTCTCATTCTTGACCGGGGCATACAATAGGTATTCATGCATCAGCCTCGAAAGGAATTCCGTATAATCTGGATTGGAAAGCCATTTAGCAGACATGGTCACCATCCTGTTGGTGGAAATATTGCTCTTCCTTTTCTGATAGAGCAGCAAATGGTGGCACCTGGTCCGCAGTCATGCCGGGTTCAAAACCGTAGTCGCGTTTCATATCCTGATTCAGCAAATCCGTCAAATATGTCATTTTGATTTCCATCGGGCATGCCCGCTCGCATGCGCCACAACTGACGCAACGACCGGTCTGGTGAAAGGCACGAATGATATGCCAGGCTTGTTGCCCGGCCCGCTCAACGGTGCTTTCTATCCACCGAGGTCTGGAATGATCCACAAAACATTCTTCGCAATAGCACATCGGGCATGCTTCCCGGCAGGCATAACAACGGATACATCGTTCCGCTTCCCGGGAAAATTTCTCGTAGCGCTGGGCAATATCAAGCATTCGGAAAGCATCGCAATAAGATTTATCAAGAGAGTTTTCTGTCATCCAACCCGCCTCATCGATCATCACATCCACATTGACCGGGTCAGGGTGTTCGCAATGCAAGCAGGCATCGTGGAGCAGTTCCAAACGATCGAAGCGGATTTCCACCCCTCCGGATTCCACAACCACCTGCCCTTCTTCTTCGGTGATGGAGGATATAGAGCCTGGCAGTTTTTGCTCGATCTTATGCCCATCCAGGATGCCGATACAGGGCACCCCGATCAAAGTCAAATTCTCACGGGCATGGCGATTTTCAAGCACCAGCGTTTGGATCGCCCGGCTTTCGCAGCCCCGGCAGATGATCGCAGTTCGCTCTCCCCTGGGTCGGTGATTCAAATATACTGCCAGATTGTTACTGCAAAGTCCGTTCAACTCCAACTGTTCGATCTCTTCCACACTGCCGGCAAAAAAGGGTTGCATCTTGGATGGCAGTGATCCCTTCTTGAATCCGATCACTACATCGACTTTTCCCTCAACGAGCAATTTGTGAGCTTCTGCGCGGATTTTCTGAGTGCGAAGGTTTTCCATTAAAAATACTCCTGATCAACATCAACCTGGCGAGTATCCAGATGTTTTTCCAGGTCAGCATCCATCAACTTGTTCTCAAAGTCAGAGAGAAGGGGCTGGATCAAACTGTGTTCATTGATCCCCATCCAATGAAAAACGAAACGGTCAGAGGGATAACCAAGCATATCCAAAAAATTCCTGAATTCGGATAAAGCCCGCCTGGCATGCAGGTTGCCTTCTTTATAATGGCATTTATGCGGGTCGCAGCCACACACCATGATGCCATCTGCCCCACCCTGCACCGCATTGAGAATATACAGCGGATCGATCCGTCCGGAGCACGGTACTTTGATCAGTTTGACGTTGGCAGGCAGATCATTTTCCACCCAGGCCTGATCCATACTGGATGCCAGACAATATTGGCATTGGAATAACACAATACGGGGTTTTTTAGACTCTACTGTTTTCATCGACCCCTCCTCTTCCGACCCATGTCCATAATGAATCCATGATCATCTCACTGTTTTCTATTTCCTGGAGTTCGATGGAATTTGAACGGCATGCTACGGAGCAGGTTCCACAAGCCATGCAGATCTCTGCATCTACCGTTGCCACCAACACCGCATTTCCCCGGAACGGAATTTTCTTTTCTTGCAGGGTGATCGCCTGGTAGGGACATACTTTTTCGCAATATCCACAGGCTACACAGGTCTGCTCATCCACTTTCGCCACCTTCAAAGGTGAGGTATACCCGGCTTGGAAGGCTAATTTTTTCGTATTGGTCAGTATTGCAGAAATATGAATCTGCTGCGGGCAGGCTTCGTAGCATAAATCACATTCAGAACATAGGAACGCCGTTGGGGCAGTGTACGCTTCTTTTTCCATATCCAATGCGATCATTTTCAACAAACGGCGCGGATTATATTCGGGTTCTATTTTCTGTTGGATCAAACAGCGACTTACACATGTGCCACATGAAAAGCACATATCCACTTTTTCACAACCCTCAAGAGCAATAAGCTGATCTCGCAGGCTTGAATTCGGGTTATTCTCCACCCTTCACCTCCTGGGCGATGATGGCTTTTGCCATTTCATCCGAGTAAGTAACAGCCCTGTCTATTTCGGGTATTTCATACATGCGGCGAGAACGCTTTTCCATTTCCGGGCGCAAACGCTCGTTTTCAGCTATAAGTTGATCATGCGGGATAGAGTCAATGACTTGCTGCAGCTCATTGATCACACGCGAATATTTATCCCCTTCAGCCGCACTGATCCATTCCACCCGGAATCTGCCGGGGGTCATTTCTAGTTTATTGAAAAGTTTCATCAGGCGATCTGCACGGGTAGCCCCCACCTGTTGCCCGGTAATATAGTGGCAATCCTGTGGGTGGCAGCCGGAATATAATACCGCTCCGGCTCCCAGGCGGAAAGCCTCATAAATGAAATCGGTGTCCATGCGTGCCGAACACATCACGCGGATGCCGCGCTCATTGGCACTGTAATCGAAGTGGCTGGTACCAGCCAGATCTGCACCACCATACGAGCACCAGTGGCAGCGGAATGCAAAGATCTTTTCCTCGGGTTTCTCTGCCAGCAATGCGCGCATCTGTGAGAGCACTTGCGCATCGGTGAAGTGCATCTGGGTGATGGCATTATGCGGGCATTCTGCCACGCAACCACCACAACCATGGCATTTCGCCACGGTCACCGCAGCGGCTTTGCCTTCTTCGATGATGATGGCACCATATGGGCAGGCACGCGAACACACACCGCACACTTTGCCATCTGCCATGACACAACGATCTTCCCAGACCTGTGCGATAATAGGTTCGATCTCCCATTCATCCGAATGCAGGATGCGGCTGGCGCGGGATGCCGTTGCCAGCCCGGAGGAGACGGAAGAAGGGATGTCCTTCAAACCTTGGCAGGCACCCGCCAGGAAGATGCCATCGGTCGGGCTATCCACCGGGCGCAGTTTGGGGTGATATTCCATGAACCAGCCGCCCGGGCTCTGGGTGATATTCAGCACCGAACTGACCGTATCCACATCCGGTTGCGGAACGGCAGCCTGATTGAGCATGACCATATCATATTCATGTTCCACCACCTTCCCCAGTGATACATCCTCCGAGTGAACGAACAAGTTTCGGGTTATCGGATCTTCGGTGACCAGGCTGGGACGTCCTTGAATGAAGCGAATGCCCATACCGCGAGCGCGATCGTAAAACTCTTCGTACCCCTTGGAAGGCGTGCGAATATCCATGTAGTAAACAGAAATATCCATATCCGGGTTCATCTGCTTCAACAACACCGCATTCTTAATGGCATACATGCAACAGAAGTTGGAGCACCACGGGTTGAAACGTTTATCACGCGAACCCACACAGTTGATGATCGCCAGACGGCTGGGATTCTTCTGATCACTGGGACGGATCAGATTGCCGGTGGTCGGTCCGGCTGAGTTATTGAGGCGTTCCATTTCCATGGCGGTGATAACGTTGGGGAATTGGCTGTAACCGTATTCAGGCATGACGCTCGGGTCGAAGTGGTTGAAGCCGGTTGCCACAATGATGGAACCGACGTCTTCCCATTCCACTTTATCTTCCTGGCTGAAATCAATGGCTTCCAGCCCGGCACAGGCATCCACACATTTATAACAATGGATGCAGGCTTCTTCATCAATGGTGTATAAAAGAGGAACCGACTGGCTCATAGGAACATAAGCCGCCTTGCGCGGAGCCAGATTCATCTCAAAGTAATTGGGTACTTCAATAGGGCAGGCTTTGGCACATTCGCCACAGCCGTTACAGCGGTCAGCACGCACATACCGTGCCTTCTCGCGCAATTGCACTTTAAAATTGCCTACATAGCCTTCTACGCGTTCTACATTCGTATATGTTCTCACATCAATTTGGGGATGACGCGCCGCGTCAACCATTTTAGGTGCGAGAATTCATATACTACAGTCCATGGTGGGGAAAGTCTTGTTCAACTGTGCCATGACCCCACCGATGGTCGGTTCTTTCTCCACTAAGATCGTTTCAATACCCTGGTCCGCCAGATCGAGTGCAGCGCTGATACCTGCCACACCGCCCCCAATGACCATCGCGCGCTTGGTAACGGGAACCTTGATCATGGTAAGCGGGTTCAGGAAACGGGCTTTGGCAATCGCAGCGGCGGTCAGGTCTTTGGCTTTTTCCAAGGCACCGGCTTTATCATGACCGTGCGCCCAGGTGCATTGTTCGCGGATATTCGCCATCTCCATCAGAAATGGGTTCAATCCGGCTTCTGAAACCGCACCCCGGAAAGTGGTCTCATGCATACGCACCGAACATGCGGAAACAACCACTCGATTCAAATTATATTTCTTGATATCTTCCTTTATCAAAGATTGCCCACTATCAGCACAGGCATACAGAGTGTCGGTAGCACGCACCACGCCAGGCAGGTGAGACGCCCACTCGGCTACTTCTGCCGGATCGATCACGCCGGCGATATTGGTACCGCAATGACAAATATATACCCCGATCCTTAGTTCTTCATCTGGTTTTTGTTCTGCCATCTTGCTCCTTTAATGCATTCTCATTCTTGCAACTGCCATGCAGGTTGGCTAACCGGCAGCCTTGATGCCGATCACTTCGTCTTTGATCAATTCACGGCGGGCTTTTTGGGCTCGCTGGTCGGGGGTGGTCAGGAATAATGCCTCTTTGGGGCACCATTTTATGCACTGCGGACCATCTTCCAATTCTTCACATTGGTCACAAATCTCCGCCAGTTTAGTGGCAGGATTCATGGATATCGCACCAAAATCGCAGGCTTCCACACACCAGGCGCAGGCATCACACTTGGCAGGGTCCACATGCACGATGCCCGTCTTGAGATCCTGGGTCAACGCATCCTGCGGGCAAGCCCGCACACAGGGCGCGTTCTCGCAGGTACGGCAGGCGATAGCAGTGATGAGAACTTCGTCCACACGCACGGTGCGGATACGGCTGCGGTATGAATTATATTCGCCGGTCTTATTGAAAGAACACACATATTCGCATAACTGGCAGCCGATGCACTTTTCCGGATCACAATCCACATACTGATATTTTGAAGTTGAAGTTGTCATTATCTGCTCCGTTATACACCAATCTGTTCAGCGATGTCTTCCATACCGAGCTGGATCAGTTTTTCTTTGGGGATCATACCGTCTTTAGTCCAACCCTTAGCCTTGTAATACAGATCCTTCATATATTCCAATTCTTCATCAGTGGTAACATGTCCGGCAGAAGGTCCTTTGGTCATCGGCTCATGCATCCAGCGCCACGGCAAAGTATCATCCGAGCGTTTCCAACCCTCACGAATGTTGAATGATTTTTTCATGGTAGTGGCTCGGGTGCCAATGAGATCAATATCTTCATACTTTAAATCCCAACCGGTGGTGGCGTTGATCAGGCTGGCAATGGCTGGCCAGGCACCCGCGCGGTCCGCTTTCCCGGTAAAACAACGCCGGATGAATTTGCAGAGCGGAAGGGTATCATAGACTGCAGCATACTCTTCAGTTTCCATGGCGACTTCACCACGGGTATCATCCACACTAAAGCGATCCACATCGCCTTTGATATCAGGGTCATAGGCTGCCGAGCGGTTGTGGCAGGGTCCACGCGTCCCAACTGCAGAACCCAGCGAGAAAGTTTTGAGACCACGCGCATCATAACCGGCAGGCTCTACCCCTTTGCTCTGCATTGCCCATTTCCAGGTCTCTGTCCCACGTTCTTTATCAACCGCCTGGCTGGCAATGCGGGTTCCTTCAGATAGCAGGGCACCAATGCCTTCCCGATCGCGGATCATCTCTGCCAGATAGACCGCCGCCTGACCATTACCGAAATATGGCTCAAAACCATCCGGATGGCTTTCACACTTGAAATCTTCTTGCTTGAAGATACCGCGCTCAAAGGTCTCCATGGTCCAGGAAATGGTAATACCCATGCTCATGGCATCCATTCCGGAATGATCGGCAACCGAGATCAATTTAATGACGGCATTGATATCGTTAATGCCCAGATTCGGACCATTGGCAAACAGGCACTCGTACTCGATACCGGTCATAGCGCCTTCAAACTCTCCTTTTGCCATGGACATCTGCTCACAGGCGATGGGGCATTGTGCACAAGCAATGGTCTTCACCTTGTTATGTTCGTGCAAATACTCGCCGCTCACCATTTCGGCATCTTCAAAGGTGCCTTCCTGATAATTGCGGGTGGGCAACAGCCCCAGTTTATTCATATTTAGCACATTGGTAGAAGTGCCCAAAATGCGGTACTTGGAAGTGTGTGGACCCTGTGCTTCTTTGGTGATATCAAAAGACAGCTTCATCAGAGTTTCCGGGTCGGCTACCTTTATCCCATGTGTCCCACGCACCGAAACAGCTTTCAATTTTTTAGAACCCCACACAGAGCCGTGCCCGGTACGACCCGCCTGGCGACCATCATTGGTCACATTAGCAAAACGCACCATATTTTCACCGGAAGGACCAATGGTAGCCGAACGAACCTGGTCATCATGCAATTGCTCACGAATAGCTTCTTCCGTCTCATAAGTGCCCAATCCCAGCAGAGCTGTTGCATCACGAAACTCCACATGCTCATCATCAACGAAAATATTCACCCAATCTTCACTGATATCGTGGATAACCATGCCATCCCACCCCGCTCTCTTCAAGGCAACGGAAAACCAGCTACCCGATAAACTATCTCCGATGAAACCCGACATGGGTGATTTGGAAGCCAGCCCATATTTCCCTCCCACAGGGACAGGCGTTCCGGCAAAGATACCATTGGCAATACAAACCGGATTTTCCGGGGCATAAGCATCACAACCGGGTTTGATATTCTCCCAGCACAGCCGGGTTGCCATGGAAACACCCCCGATGTATTTCTTATACCATCCTTCCGGTTTCTGCTCCGTCCAGTACTTCTTCTCTTTCAGGTCGATATGCAGAATCTTGCCATGATAACCGTACATATACTTCTCTCCTTAAGAATAGAATTAACCGCCCGCCAACAGAGAAAGCAAGATCAGTGTCTCACCATTGTGGGGGATCTCATTCATTTGGTCAGGTAAAATCGTGATCTTTCCATCGCGGCTAAAAACATTGGACGGAAACAGATCGTTCCTTGAATTATCGATCACATTCCCTACCAGATCAGGGTACTTGTCGGCGATCACGCGAACAACATCAGCATAAGTACCATCGGGAGGTATCGAAACAAGCATATCATTAGCATGAGCCAGAATTCGTGAAAGTCCAGAAAATTCGATCTTGACCTGAATCATATCCATGCCGATAATCTTATCCTTTTTCTTCAACTAACTGCAATGAAAGGAACATAGATAGAAGAAAATCTTTTAACCTTGAAAATTATAATATAGGAATGATGAGAGAAGTAATTTACAGCAAGCTTTCTATCATCGAATTACTATGATATTTGGACTAATTTTATCATATTGCATTCATTAATACCTGGACTGTTATGCAAAGCCGGTGAAAACAAACTCCTACCCATTGGCTAATGCGGAATAGATCTCGTTTCAGATGATGGTATCAACGAAACCAATAAGCCAATTAAGGCAGCCATCATACCGAAAATGAACATGCCCCTGGCACCCTGATTAGCAAAGACCATCCCTCCTATAAAACCACCTGCGACACCTCCCAATTCAAAATATAATGCCACAAAAATGGACTGCCCGCTGGCGTCAAATCCCTGCGGGACCAATTGCTTGACATACAGAACTCCAGTAGCCCAGAAAAGAGAGAAGGATAATCCATGTAATAGCTGTACCAACGGAATCAGAGCCGGATTGGTCACCCTCGTGTATAAAAAACAGCGCAATGCCAGTGCGATCAGAGAGAACTGCATCACCGAGAGAGGGGAGTTCTTCTTTAAAACCAGCGGAGCGAGGAAAAAGAAAGGAATGGCACTCAAAGACGCCACCGATAAGGAAAAACCCATCAGCGCAGAATTGGTGCCGATATCTTTTAGATATATCGCCAGATAGGTGACAACCATATTAATGGACGTCCCTGCCAAAAAAGCGATTAACAGGAACTTAATCCAGCGCCAGCTACGAAAAATTTTCTTTGAAAAAACCTTGAACGAAACTATCTCTTCCTGAGGTGGAGATTTCATACGAGTGGTAACGACAATTGCTGAAAGCATGAAAATTGAATATAGCACCAGCGCTACCCGTGAGTCATAACGCTCCGCAAAAAAGCCCACTACCAGGGTGGCAAAGGCATACCCCATTGCGCCCCAGGCTCGAATCCTGCCGTATTCATGGCTTTGGTCATTCAGAACAGATACCGCCATGCCATCACACAAAGAACGCACAGGGGCAAAGCTGATAGAAAACAACAGAGTGACCAAGAATAACCACCCGTAGCTCATATCGGGCAGCATGCCAAGAGCAAATGGGATCGACAATGCCATGGTCAGAGGAAAAATCAATTTATGAATGCGCAGACTATCCGCCAGCCCTGCCCATAAAGGACCGGCGAAAAAGATCATCAGCCGCGGTAAAACGGCAAGAATGCTGATCTGCTCCAGGGGAAAACCCTTGTCTTGAAAAATAAGGGAGAGCATTGGTTCGACAGAACCGGCGCCCGCATAGAATAAAAAAAACAAAACCAATAAATAGAATCGTTCTCGGTTCATCAATGTATTCTTCAATGTGACATCCTCACGCTCTTCTCTCACCGAAGATCGCCGTACCCAGCCGGACGAGGCTGGCTCCTTCCTGAATGGCGACCAGATAATCGTGGCTCATTCCCATAGAAAGAATCTGCAATTCCACACCGGGCAGATCCAACGCACCAATATCATCATAGATCTGGCGCGTTTTTTTAAAATACACTCTGGAATCCTCCGGATCTCCCAAACGCGGTCCCATGGTCATCAATCCGACCAAACGTAAATGCGGGAGTGTGCTGATATGAGCAGCCAGAAGCCTGGCTTGCTTGGGGTCAATACCCGTCTTCGCATCTTCTTCTCCAATGTTCACTTCCATCATCACCCGCATTGCTTTATCGAGCATAGCAGCCTGTTTTTCAATTTCATCTGCCAGACGAATAGAATCAAGCGAGTCGATGCGGTTAAAAAGGGTAAGAGCCATCCTGGCTTTGTTGCGCTGCAGATGCCCGATCATATGCCATTGCAGAGCAGCATTTACTGCGGGGATCATGGCAGAGGCTTCCTGCACATAATTATGTCCAAAATGAGTAATCCCGGCTTGATGAGCTTCCAGCACTTCAGCCACACAACGCGTCTTGGCAGCCGCCAGAACCGTCACATGGGTTGGGATGGAATCTAAAATACGATGTACATTTTCAGCGATCATTCAATTTCCTTGGTTTCTCCACTGCAAGTGTAATCTAAAATCATGCCTTTCATCTTTTTTGATGGATTCATTATAAAAAGAGCGCTGAAAAAGCGCTCTTTAGTTTTACATGAATGGATTTATTCTATTTTTTCTTGGTCTGGTTCGCCACCGCATTGATGGCATTCTGCACCGCTTCTTGATCACCCAGATAGTAATGGCGGATAGAGCTCATATTTTCATCCAGTTCATAGACCAGCGGTACACCGGTAGGGATATTCAATCCGGGGATCTCGTCATCAGAAATATGGTCCAGATATTTCACCAGCGCGCGCAGGCTGTTGCCATGGGCTGCGATGATCACCCGTTTGCCCGATTTGATGGTGGGAGCAATGGTTTCCTGCCAATAAGGCAGAAACCGTTCCACGGTATCTTTCAAACATTCCGTCTTTGGCACTTCATCTTCGGAAAGATCGGCATAGCGGGGATCCTTTCCAGGGTAGCGCTCATCGTCTTTTTCCAATGCCGGTGGTGGAACATCATAACTGCGCCGCCACTGGTGCACCTGCTCATCTCCGTATTTTTCAGCAGTTTGCGCTTTATTCAATCCCTGCAGAGCCCCATACATACGCTCATTCAAGCGCCATGAGCGGACCACCGGGATCCACATTAAATCCATCCCATCCAGAACTATCCATAAGGTACGGATGGCGCGTTTCAACACAGATGTGTAAGCAATATCAAATGTATACCCTTCCTGTTTCAACAAAACAGCCGCTTGTTTTGCTTCTTGCAGTCCTTTTTCGGAGAGGTCAACATCCGTCCACCCGGTAAAAAGATTGGCTTTATTCCATTCACTCTCGCCATGTCGCAGTAAAACTACCTTATACATCCGATTCATCCTTTGCTATAATAAGTTTATTAACCATACCATGTTTTTGATTCAATCAATTCTAAACCAAAGAGGCACAAATGAAACTACAAGTAGGTCAACATGCACCTGATTTTACTCTTCCAAGTCATTTGGATAAAGATGTCACTTTAAGCAGCTTGCGCGGCAAGACGGTGGTAATGGCATTCTTCCCGCGCGCCTGGACACCGGTCTGTTCCGGTCAGATCCCATCTTACCAGGTATTCTTACCAAAATATGAAGCACTAAATGTACAGATGCTGGGGCTCAGCATCGATCACGTGCCCTGTTTGAAAGCCTGGGCTGATAATATGGGTGGAATCACCTATCCCCTTCTAAGCGATTTCTGGCCGCATGGAGCGCTCGCCGAGAAGTATGGGGTATTGCGCCCGGAAGGATTCACCGAAAGAGCCATCTTCATCATCGATAAAGAAGGGATCATCCGTTTCATAGACATCCATAATATCGATGACGAACCCAGCAACGACTTGCTGCTTAAAGAACTGCGCAAGATCATCCCCGAGAATTTCAAGAAAGCCGGGCTCGACCAGGAAGAGAGCGATGGTTTACCGCACGGTGGTATTGTGATGTATTGCACCAGATGGTGCCCCGATTGCCGTAAAGCGCGGGTGTGGTTGAAAGAAAACAACCTGCCCTACACCGAGGTCGATATCACTACCAACCTCACGGCAGCCCGCCAGGTACGCTCTTGGGGAAATGGTCTGCAGATCACTCCCACCTTCGACATTGATGGCACAATTGTGCTCGATTTTGATGAAGAGAAACTGAGCGAAATCCTGCTCAAATAAAATCAAGGAGAGCGCTCGCTCTCCTTTTATATCCGTTCCAAACCGTGCTTTTCCAACAGATGCGCATCTTGCAGCGCACCCTGCAAAGGACCGTCATAAACGAGCCTGCCTTCATCCAAAATCAGCAATCGGCTACACAGGGTGGCAGCCAGGCGCATGTCATGCGTGGCAACCAATATCGTCTGGGATAAGTTTTTGGCGATTTGGATGAATTGTTTTTGAGCTCTGGCATCCAATCCCATGGTGGGCTCATCAAAGAGGAGAATGTCCGGTTGCATGGAGAGAACGCTGGCAATAGCAACCCTCTTTTTTTGACCCAGACTAAGATGGTATGGAACAGCTTGAATGGAATCAAGCATACCCACATCCGCTAAAGCACGCTGCACACGATGGTCGATCTCCTCTTTTTCCATTCCCTGATAGACCAGCCCATACGCCACATCATCATAGACACGGGTGGAAAAAAGCTGATCATCCGGAGATTGGAAGACCATGCCCATACTACGACGGATGGATGGCATGGCATGCTTTTCCAGCCGGACTCCCTTCACCACAATCTCGCCGGTGCCCTGTACCAGACCGGTCATGTTAAGGAAAAGGGTGGTCTTGCCAGCACCGTTGGGTCCGGCGATAGCGATCCTCTCTCCCGGTAGAACTGAAAAATTGATATCCGTCAAAATGCGCGGAGCATCCGGATATGCAAAATTCAATGAGCGGATCTCTATCATGGGAGAAATTTTATTTTCCATAGACGTTGTAAGCCCCAATGATAAAGCAAAATGCCAACAGGATGATGGATGCAATTTGGAATAGCTGTGAATGGCTCAATCGCTTGTACAAAACAGAACGCACATGGCCGTCAAAACCTCGTAGCAGCATCGCCTGATAGATGCGTTCGCTGCGTTCGTAGGCGCGCACAAACAGGCTCCCCATCATGGATCCGGTGTTCCTGATATTCCAGATCACATTTCCTTTCTTTCGATGAGCACCTTCTAAAGGGGGAACGCTTCGCAAGGTGCGGGCGGCAGATATGTTGTTCGCCAGTTCTGTAAATAAAGCAAGGTAACGCCACATAAAAAGAATGATGCTCACTAAAACTGCTGGAACATGCATGGCGGATAGCGAAGTCAGCATCTCATCCGGCGGGGTGGTCATCGTGAAAAGGACCATGCACAGGATGATCAACCATGACCTGATCATTAGAACGATGATGCGGGTCAATTCCGCCGTGGATAGACTGATCGTAACAATTTTTAAAGACAACTTGATGACAGTAGCATCCTTTTGAATGAACGGGAGAGGGACAAGGATCAGCAATAAGGGGAGTTCCACCAAAAAGGTACGGGCCAGCACCTTGGGTAGTGGTAGCGCACAACCGATCGCCATGGAAAACAGGATCGAAGCGATTAAAATGTAAACAGCCCAGGCGAAATCAGGTACAGCTAGTGTTGTAATGGCTATGATGAAAACGCCAACCCATTTCACCCGGGTGTCTACCAAAGACAAAAAATCGTTACCGGTAATATTCTTGATCGTCAATTTCTATTTCTTTTGCGTGCTGTTTTTCTTTCCTTTGTATGTAAATAATGCAACGGATGCGATCAATAATACCCCAATTACTCCGGCAACGATGGTCGCCAGGCTTTCATTATGAATGCCCGGGAACATATAATCGGGGATGATGTTATATAAGGGTCCCCTTCCCAGCGAAAGAAAACCCAGATTTTCCGCAACTTTTTCCAATCCATCCGGATGGGAAGAAGCCAGCGGAGAGAGCACTGCCAAAATCAAAGCGATAATGACACCACCGATGAGAACAGATTTATCAACCGCTTTTCCCTTATCCGTCTGCGACAGTATTTCTTTTTTAGTCGTCGCAATGAACAGCAGGGCTGCCGCGGTGATCAATCCTTCTCCAATACCGATCAGCGCGTGAATGCCTCCCATAGCCGGGATGGCAACATTGGCAGGGGAAGTGCCTGAAACAGCCAATTCCAGTGCGGCAGCCAGAGATGCAATAAAGATCGAGAACCAACCTGCCATGAACCCTTTGACACCAATGCCCCATTTACTGCTCTTGATCAGATTATCCAAGAGTTTATAGACCGCATAGGAAACGGCTACACCGATGACTGCCATATTGACAATATTCGCGCCTAACGCCAGGATACCGCCATCTTGAAAGATCAGAGCCTGTACCGATACAACGCTGGTCATCACCAACACCGCTTCCCACGGTCCAACCAGGAGAGTAGCCAGCGCAGCTCCCAACAGGTGCCCGGAAGTTCCACCTACCACCGTGAAGTTCAGCATCTGACCTGCAAAAATGGCAGCCGCCAGCACCCCCATCAAAGGCAACTTTTGCTTCTCACTTCCTTTGGCATAGTGCCTGACCGCAAAGAAAATAACGATGATTGCGACAATCCACAATATTAAGGATAAAATTAGGGAGAGGAAGCCATCTGGAATGTGCATTAATTGTTGTTTCGTGAACATGAATTGTGCTCCTTGTGCAAAATATTGTAATTGCAAAACTTTGCATATTATATACTAAATGAGAAAATTATGCGATCATCTTCCATATCCAATGCAATTTTTAAGATTCTAGAAGCGCACGACGATCACCTGACTGCCAAGGAAATTTACAAAGAAGTAAAAAAGACCCAGACTGCCGTGGACACCTCTACGGTGTATCGCACCCTGGAAAGATTGGTGCATGACGGAAAAGTGTCCGTTTCTGATATGGGTGGTCCGGCAGTGGTTTATGAAATGGTATCCAAGAATCCCCATCACCATTTGGTCTGCGAGAAATGCGGCAAGATGCTCACCTTTAAGAACGATGAGGTCGCCGGTTTTTTCAACCGCGTCAAGCAGGAATCAGGATTCGAGATCACCACCAACCACCTGGTCCTTTTCGGGATCTGCCCGGATTGTCAAAAAAAGAAATGACCCGTTGAACCACGGATCATTTCATCATCCTGCGAAATCGATTTTCCCTGTTCTTAATCGTCCAGCAATCGCTTTTCACCCTGCAGTTGGCGCAATGCGGTGATATCCTGGGTTACCTCGATCGTTCCGCGATAAATACCTTCCTCATCAAACACCGCAAAATAGCGGATATGGATGAATTTCCCGTCCATCTGGATCCAGAAGCCAGCTTCAGCGCGTTTCTTGGCACGAAAATCATCCAGAATATGCTGCACCTTATCGACACTGGCTGGCGGATGACATAGTTGGACTTTGCGACCGATCACCGCCGGGGTACGTGCAAAAATACGTTCACGCGATTGCGAATAGAAGGCGACCTGGTCGTTTTCATCCACAAACGTCACATCGACCGGTAGGTTGCGCAGCAGCAAATCCACCTGTTGCGCCGATAATTTTCCAACATGCAATGCTAATTCGTCCATTTTTATCTCCTCGTTCTGTGATTTTTCCTCTGATCTGACTTTCTCACGTTCTATTTCCTCTTCACCAACCGGTTGCCAATCTTCACCCCGGCTCACATACGCAAAACCAAGCTGTTCTTCGGCACGGTAGATGGTCTCCCACTCCTGCGGCTGCAACCGCTCCAATGCACTGGGAAAGAGGATGTGGTCTTCTTTATAGAACATCTCGCGTATCGTATGCTGTAGAACTTGATAACCATCCGTCAGGTGTTGCAATGGAGTTTCTTCATTCCGGAATTCCTCCGCCAATTTTTTAAGGGCTGCCCGAATTTCATCATGGACGCCCCACATTACCGATGATGGTCCGCTAAAATTGTATTTCTCCAAAATCGGAAACAGCAAATTCTCTTTACGCAAATAATGCACGGTGAACTGCCCCAGCTTATCAACATCAACTGCCAGTTCTTTGCGCCGGGAGACTGAATCATGGTGCGCCAGTTGCGCAATCTTCCCATCCATGGCATGCAACAGGAGTTCCGCAAATTCATTTTCTGCGCGAAAAGTATAAATGGGATGCCCGGGTTGCATTTCAGGCGGCAATTCCTGATCGAGCGATTGCTTGAATAAAGCGACATGGATATCACATAAGAATTGGATTTGTTCGATCGGCAGTCCCTCTGCGATCAACGCCTGTTCGATCCTCACGACCTCAGCAGAAGTAGCCCCCTGTAGCAGATCGTTGAACTCTTCCCGCAATTCGGCAACAGCTTTGCCTGCATGTAATTGTTTGATAACTTCTTTCAATTGCTCTTCCCGTTTGGAGGAATTATTGATATATTCGCTCATCTTCATCCTTTCCATTCATTACCCGTGATCACAAACTCGCAACGCACTGCCTTGTGAGGGCAGATCTGCTCACAGAGAGTACAGAAGGTGCAATTATGGGGGTTGCAATAAACCAATTTACCGTGCCGGAAACCCAGAACGTTTGTTGGACAAACAGCGATGCAATCTCCGCAGGCGATACATTTTTGCTCATCAATTATCGGTAACGCCCATTCCATGCGGTCTCCTTTCTATCAAGGATACCCTTTTCCCCCATAAGCTTCTATGACTTAAGTCGCATTCGGCTTTATTTTTCGATTTCGCTTTGTAGACGATCGAGATCGACAAGCATGATGCGCTGGCGCTCTACTTTAATCAATCCTTCGCGCACCAGCATACCCAGCAATCGACTGATCACATCCCGTACCGTACCGATCTGGGCAGCGATCTCCTCCTGCGTCCACCCTTTAATACCCTGATCCGCCTGCTTGTTCACTAGCAGGAAACGGATCAAGCGTTGCCGGGTGGTGAAAAGGGATAGCTGTTCGACCAGAGCCGTTAGATGAGCCAGCTTCCCGGCAAAATCATGCAGGATCAGGGTAGAGAAGTCTTGAAAATGCTCGACCAGATATATGAAATCACCCGCCTTCAGTATCCCCAATTCGGCAGCGGTCATAGCCGCGGCATGTGCATGATTTCCATCTTCGTGCTGCAAGACCGAAACGGTGTTGAGAAGTTGCCCGGGTCTGATGATATCCAGCACCTGTTCACGCCCATCCCGGGATAAGTGGAAGATCCTGATATAACCGCTCAGAACCCAATAGACCGCTTCCAGGGCATCCCCTTCCCACAGGAACTGTTCGTTCTTGGAAATATGTCGCCAGTTCAAGTGAGTATCCAGAAAGGCATTGGTCTCTTTTGATAATCTTTCTCTCGGAATGATAGGGTATTTCTCATCGGGCATATTTTCATTCTAGCCGAATTGAAAATGGATGGCAATCTTGTCTTGCTATTTTTATTATTCTTGTTATACTTATTGAAATTGATTTTCATTTTCAATAAGAAGGAGCGTCTATGCCAGGAAAAGCAATATGGATAGAACGATTACAGACGAATGGTATGCGCATCACCGCCCAACGTGAAGCGATCGTCGATGTTCTGCTGGATAGTGATAAAGCGCTGGAACCCCTGGAGGTATTTGACCTCACCCACCAGACCCACCCTTCCATCGGAATGGTCACCGTTTACCGCACCATGGAGTGTTTGGCAGAATTGGGGCTGCTTCAGAAAGTGCACCAGGAAAGTGGTTGTAATAAATTCCTCAAGGTAAAAGAAGGGCATAATCATCTGCTGATCTGCAACCGCTGTGGTAAAGCAATTTATTTCGAAGGATTGGATCTGGAAACGCAATTCGAAGAAATTGCCAAAAAAAATCATTTCACTATGCAGGATCACTGGCTGCAGTTGGGTGGAATATGCCCGCAATGCCAAGCTGCAATCAACAAATAAAAAGGATAAAACCATGAAATACAATCATAAAATTTTTTCGATATTCAGCATTCTTCTCATCCCCATCCTGCTGCTGGCATGCAGTCCGAAGCCGGCTGCCAGTTCCGGGAAGACCATCGTCACGGTGAGCATCCTGCCGCAAAAATATTTTGTGGAACGCATCGGTGGCGATCTGGTCGATGTGAATGTGATGGTCGGTCCCGGGGAAGAACCGCATACATTCGAACCACAGCCTTCCCAGATGGAAGCGCTCAGCAACTCCCAGATTTATTTCACCATCGGGGTGGAATTCGAGGATGCCTGGTTGAGCCGGTTCAAGGATGCCAACGCAGATTTGGAAATGGTGGATACCAGTGCAGGGATCGAGAAGATCGCCATGACCGCAGAAGATCATCACGACGAAGACGCTGAAACGGATCATGAACACGGAGAGTTGGATCCCCATATCTGGCTATCCCCCGCCAATGGAAAGATCATTGCCCAAACAATCGCAAGCGCATTATCCGCTAATGACCCTCTTAACAGCAACACCTATCAAGAGAATCTGAATGCATTCCTGATGGATATCGACAGCCTGGATCAGGAAATTCAAACTTCACTCGCTTCCATATCCAATCGACAGTTCATCACCTTCCATCCCGCCTGGGGCTATTTTGCACGCGATTACGATTTGGAGCAGATCACTATTGAGGTCGGTGGAAATGAGCCAAGCGCCGCCGAACTGGCAAATCTGGTCAGCTACGCCAACGAAAATAACATTCATTTCGTGCTCGCAGAGCCCGAATTCAGCACGAAAGCAGCAGAAACCATCGCCAGCGAGATCAATGGGCAGGTCATTCTGGTCAGCCCACTGGCAGAAGACTGGCTGAACAACATGCGAAGCGTTGCACAATCCTTAGCAGAAGCATTAAAGTAAACAGATGAAAAAGACAACCCCCGTCATTCAAATACAAGGCTTATGGGCAGGCTACGATTCACAACCCGTTCTGGAAGATATCAACCTGGAAGTATCACAGGGTGATTTCATCGGATTGATCGGACCCAACGGAGGAGGAAAAACGACCCTGCTGAGAACGCTGATCGGACTGATCGAACCTATGAAAGGGCAGATCAGCGTGATGGGTTCCGATGCAAAAAAAGGACGCTGCCATATCGGATATGTTCCACAGCAGGTTGCCTTTGATCGCGAATTCCCCATCTCCGTGTGGGATGTGGTTAAAATGGGGCGTCTGGGCTGTCGTGGAACATTGAAGAAAGTGAGAAGGGAGGATGAAGAGATCATCAACAATTCCCTGCACCAGGTCGAGATTGCCGACCTGGCTGCCCGCTCCATTGGCGATCTGTCGGTCGGGCAGCGCCAGCGGGTCTATATTGCGCGCGCCCTGGCTACCATTCCGCAGATCCTCTTGCTGGACGAGCCCACTGCCAGCGTCGACCCACAGGCTTCAGCCAATATCTACGAACTCCTGCACAAACTCAACGACACCATGACCATCATCATGGTCAGCCACAACATGGACGCCGTTTCATCGCATGTTAAATCGATCGGTTGCATCAATCGCCGGCTCTATTATCACGGAACAAAAGAAATCACCGAAGAGATGGTCGATGCCATCTATAACTGCCCCATCGACTTGATCGCGCACGGGGTACCGCACCGGGTATTAGCACCCCACATCCAATCCGGAGGGAAAAATGCTTGAAGCTTTGCAGTACACTTTTTTCCGTAACGCACTGATCGCCGGCGCCTTGGTGAGCATTGCCTGCGGTATCATCGGCACACTGATCATTGTGAACCGCCTGGTTTTTCTGAGCGGGGGGATCGCTCATGCCGCCTATGGTGGCATCGGCATCGCTTATTTCCTCAACCAAAACCCGGTGATCGGCGCTGTGATCTTCTCATTACTTTCCGCCCTGGGGATGGGCTACGTACAGAGAAACACCAAAGAACGCTCCGATACGGTGATCGGGGTGATGTGGGCAGTGGGGATGGCGCTGGGCATTGTCTTTCTGGATCTCAGCCCCGGGTACAAAGCCGATCTGATGAGCTACCTGTTCGGCAGTATCCTGGCAGTACCGAGCGGGGATCTGATGTTCATGATCGTGCTGGATATCCTCATCCTGCTGATCGTGGCTCTGCTCTATAAAGAGATCGTGGCAGTATCATTCGATGAGGAATTTGCCACGGTTGAGAATGTGCCGGTCAGCACCATCTTCTTCATTTTATTTGGGCTGATCGCGTTAACCGTGGTCATCACCATGCGCCTGGTAGGCCTGATCATGGTGATCGCACTGCTCACCATCCCACCAGCCATCGCCGGTATTTTCTATAAGGACATGAAAAAAATGATGGTGGCAGCAGTCTTACTGGGCATGCTTTTTACCACCTGTGGGTTATTTCTCTCCTATTCCTTCAACCTCACCTCGGGGGCTACTATCATTCTGACCAGTGGAACTGCTTACGGGATCGCGCAGATCGGAAAAGCCATCCACGATAAACGCGCTTTGCAACCGTAGCAGTATATGCTGCAATATAAAACGAAAAGTAAAAAGTCCCTTTCATAACAGAAAGGGACTTTTTTTATCGCAATTTTTTTAGAAAAGATGGAAAGCAGCGATCACGGGAGCAAACAATGAAGATACCAGGGACATAACCGTGATCAGTGTATTCAGAGAAGGACCAGCCGTATCCTTGAAAGGATCGCCTACCGTATCCCCGACCACCGCAGCCTTATGAGCGTCAGAACCGGGACCACCGAACTTTCCGGTCTCGATGTATTTTTTGGCATTATCCCACAGACCACCCGCGTTCGCCATGAGCAGGGCAAACACGATGCCGGTGAAGATAGCACCACCCAAAAAACCACCCAGAGCATTGGGACCCAGGATGAACCCGACCAACAAAGGTAATCCGATGGCAAGGAAAGCAGGCAACACCAGTGATTTCAAAGCACCCTGAGCAGCCAATCCCACACAAGTATTGTAATCAGGCATTTCCTTACCGGCCAGAATACCCGGGTGTTCACGGAACTGGCGGCGGATCTCCTCGATCATGTCAAAAGCATTATGTGTCACCGATAACATGGTGAGAGCGCTGAACAGCGGAGGAGTCATGGCACCCAAAAAGACACCCGCGATCACAATAGGATCGCGCAAGCTGATATTGAGGGTAATGCCACTCGCCTCGATCACCGCGGCATAAGAAGCAAATAACGCCAGCACCGTCAAAGCAGCAGCGCTGATCGAAAAACCTTTGGTGATGGCTTTGGCAGTATTTCCCGCGGAATCCAAAATATCCGCGCGTTCGATCACTTCATGATCCATGCCGGCCATTTCTGCAATGCCACGTGCATTATCCACAATGGGTCCATAGGCGTCCGCCGAAACGATCATACCGCTGATCGCCAGCATGCCCACTGCGCTGATGCCAATGCCATACACACCCGATAAAACTCCGGAGGCTTCTGCGAAGGAATAAGAGAGCAGCGTTGCCACCACGATCCCGATCACAGAAGGCACAATGCTGATCAGCCCATAGCTAAACCCGGTAATTATGGTAATGGCTGAACCAGAGCCAGAAACCCTGGCAGTTTCCTTGACCGGTTTATAAGCATCGGATGTAAAGTAATCTGAAGTAAAGCCAATGATCACACCCGTGATCAACCCAACCAGGGTCGCCCACAAAGCACCCTTATCATATCCACCCCACAGCACCAGAGCAGCTACCATGGCAGCATATATGACCGCCGTGATCACGGTACCATTGTTCAATGCGGTACCGGGTTTTCCGTTCTTTCCAACGCGTACGAACTGAATGCCGATCAGGGAAGCAAAGATGCCCAGCACACACAGGATCAATGGGAAGACCACATAACGGGTATCACCCTGATTGGGCAAAGCGGCGCCCAACAGCATAGCCGCCACCGCAGAAGCGACATAACTATCGAATATATCGGCACCCATGCCGGCCACATCACCGACATTATCGCCCACATTATCGGCTACCACTGCCGGGTTGCGGGGATCGTCTTCCGGGATACCGATCTCGATTTTTCCGACCAGATCAGCCGCAATATCGGCGGTTTTGGTATAGATGCCGCCACCAGCTTTTGCCAACAACGCCAGGGTAGAAGCGCCAAAGCTAAAACCCAGGATCAATTCTGGGTCGTTGGTAATGAGATAAATTCCGCACATGCCGATGACCGCCAACCCCACCATCGCCAGCCCCATCACGGAACCCGCATAGAACGCAACCTTGAAAGCCTGGTTCAGTGATTTTTCTGCCGCGGTAGCACTGCGTACATTCGCTTCCACTGCCACACTCATGCCCATATAGCCTGCCACGGCTGAGCAAATGGCACCGGCAATGAACGTAATCGCAACCTTCAGCCCTTCGGCACTGTTCACGGTGATTTCCGAGTTTCCCAATCCAGACATATCAAAACTGAAGACCAGTGCAATGACGAATCCCAAGATCACAGCCACCAGCCCCAGTGCAGAATACAGCTTCTTCAGATAAGAACTGGCACCCTCACGGATCCAACTCGCCACTTCTTGTGCTTTTTGGGAGCCTGCATCCTGCTTGCGGACCCAGAAGAACAGGTAAAATGCCACGGCCACGGATAACAATCCGGAACCCACCCCTATCAACAACCAACTTTGTGAAGACATAAGTACTCCTTGTAAGAAAATGATTTAAAAAAAGCCATACTTCACCCATCTGGGATTCCCAGCTACAAAGGTCATGCTATGGTTCAGGCCTTAGAAACTAGCGGATCGCCACCAGGAATAATTTTCCTTGATCAGCTCTTCCTGGCTCGGAATTGGATAAAAAAGTATGTCCTTTTCATTACCAACAAACACACCATTTTTTATGGTGCGGTAAGGCAATCCTCCTGTGGGGGTGCGGTCGATCATTTTCGTATTGACATACTTGGTGCGCAATTCCAACAGGCAATCGCGTAAGTGAAAGATGTTCTCATACGGCAGATCACCGACATCTCCATTCTGAGGATCTTCGGCAAGCTCACCCAATTTCAATTCCGCGAAACAAACGGCAGGAACTTTTACCAGGCTGGTCGGGTTGCGAACGATCAATTCATAAAATGCTTTGGGATCCAGAGTACTGGCAACCAGAGGATTGACCGGAGCTATTTCCCGGTACAAATGCATCCCGTTATCCGTTTTGGGCAATATCTTGCTTTTCTCCAATCCCAAGGTGCGTCCATCCTGAGTGACCAGGTACAATTTACGCAGAGCCTTCAAGGGGATACGCTCCAACACGCGGTAAACCGAGATGTAGATGGATCGTTTTGGAGTACCATCTTCATGTGGAATGCAACGTTTCAGAGCCTCCTCTATCTGGAACTCATCACTGCGCCAATCAGGGTCAATTTCAAAAAAAATCGCCTGACCACGGGATTTCTTTAATGACCCAACTGCATAATAGACACCAAACTCTTCTGGTGTTAACATAGAAGCGATCAACGCTTCTGGTAAGAGAGACAGATATAAATATTTCACCCTACTGACCTCCTGAAATTTAACGAAATTAATTAATTCTAATACAGTATGATTAAAATTGCGAATTTGTGAAATTTTTGCTCGCCAAAATTCAAACCAGGATATTGAAAATGCAGATCGGAATTATCGGAGCAGGAGCCAGCGGGTTATGCGCAGCCATCCAATCGAAACAATTGGGGATGGACGTGCACCTATTGGATGCCAATGCCAGCCCCGGGCGCAAATTAGGTGCCACCGGCAGCGGGCGTTGTAACATTTCCAATCAACAAGCCGCAGCAATGCAGTATTTCACCGACGATCAGAACGCCCTGCAAAAATGTTTTGCAAAAATACCGTCGGTGCAGGTGTTGACTTTTCTTGAAGCTTGCGGCATCCCCACCACTGCCAGCCAGGATGGTTGGATCTATCCACAGTCCTATTCAGCCGCTAATGTGGTGGATATCTTGATGGACGATTTGAAGCATATCGATCTGCATACAAGTACCCTCATTACCGAAATCACAAGAACCACAGATGGGTTCATCCTCCACAGTGCCAACCCGGCGCTACAATATCGCTGTGAAAAATTGATCCTCGCCTGCGGTAGCCCTGCCAATCCGCAACTGGGATCCCGCGCGATCCTGTATGATTCGATCACCCGTTTAGGGCACACCATTCTACCGGTTCGTCCAGCCCTTTCCCCCATCGAAACCGACCCGGCTCCTTTTCACAAATTGCAGGGGGTGCGCCTGGATGCCGGAGTAGAATTGCGCCATGAAAATAAACCTGTCGCACAAAACATCGGCAACATCATCATTACCCAATGGGGGCTGAACGGTCCGGGAGTGATGGATATCAGCCATTGGATCGATCCTGGTAAGCCGGATTCCTATCAATTAAAGATAGACTTTGCCCCCCGATGCGGGGGAGAAATAGAACGAGCGCTAAGTGCTGCGAAGAATGCCGGGCGGAGCCTCCAGGCATTGTTGAAAGCTTATCTGCCGGCTAAAGTGGTGGATTTTTTGTTACGGCAGACCAGGTTGGAAGCACATCTTCATTGTGGGGATATGCATCAATCGCAAAAAGAAGGCTTGCTGCACGCTATCCGTAACCAGATAGTGGCGGTACGTGGTGTGCGCGGTTTCAAATTCGCGCAGGCTTCCACCGGGGGTGTCCCGCTGGGAGAGATCCACCCTGCAACCATGCAATCTAAACGATGCCCGGGCTTATTCTTCGCGGGGGAAATCGTGAATGTACTGGGACCCTGTGGAGGATTCAACCTGCACTGGGCATTCCTATCCGCTTTGATCGCAGCCAACGGACTGGTCGAAAAGGAGAGGGATTAGCTCAGCATCGAAAGGAATTCACGATGCACCAAACGATAATGGGGATCGTATTTCGTACGATATGCTTCTGAATGATGTACTACGGGAAATTTATTCTCGACCAGCCAACGCTGATATTTTTCTACATTCACAGGATCGAACTTGGGGATCTTACGACTTTTGCACAGTTTATA
Organism: Chloroflexota bacterium; assembly: GCA_012797815.1. Lineage (GTDB taxonomy): Bacteria > Chloroflexota > Anaerolineae > Anaerolineales > Anaerolineaceae > UBA4781. The sequence continues at coordinate 52,981 of JAAZOK010000075.1, forward strand.
GAAAGTATCGAAGGCGTTGGCAATATTTTCCGATCCGCCTTTTTCTTTTTCTGAAATTTCTGCCGTCCAGAGACACAACGTCAGCAGCAAACTGAAATCTAAAGCATGGGCTTTGTAAGCCGGTAAATTGACACGCACGATCTTGCCTTCAGGATGGATCGATTCCCATAAAGGTTGATTTTTATCTTCTGTGATCCGCTCAAATTCATCCTGTAGAACGGTCTCGAAACCCGCACGGGTGGACGACTGCAAAGCATGCGCTGACCCAAAAACCCCCTGGTAGAACAATTTATAAACGTCCTGAATTTCCATAAGGTGATACCGGCGGAAATGACTCACCAGTAGCTTAAAAACATCCTGCTGAGATTTCCAGATATTCCCCACCCGGTAGCACCCCAATTTGATCTGCATTAAGAACCCTAGTGTTTATTTAGCAATATAAATATCAAAAATCCAAATCAATGCTGCCATCACATAACCGATCAGGTTTAGCGTTTGCACACGTTTCGGATTCTTGATGGTTTCATTGTCCTTGTTAAAAGTAGTGAGGACGCTCATCAATAAGAATGCCAGTGCCGCCACGCTGTAGTAATCTTTCTGGAAGAAACTGAATACTGCCATGGCGAACACTGCGATACCGATAAAATACTTATTCTTTTCGTTAATTACCTGCATGTTTTCATCCTATAACTAATATTTTTATTCTCTCTCATTTTAACCGTTGTTTTGTGTTTTGGATGCTGGCTTCCAGAATCCAAATAAGATAGCCGCCAGGCAAGCCGTTCCGGCGCCAAAAAGAAACGGCGCTGACGGGCCAAATCCACTCCAATTTCCCATCCCCTGCCACAGGATACCAGCGATCAGGGATGCCGGGAAATCTAAAATGCCCATGATTCCATTATAGGTACCGTAGGCGGTCCCGCGCAGTTCCACCGGGACGATATCTGCCACCATCGCTTTGATCGTCCCATAGGTCAATCCATAGTAAATGCCGTAGATGATGTAGAAGACATAAATATGCCAGGCTTGTTGTGCCAGTCCAAAGCCGAGATATACCAGCGCATAAATGAACCAACCGCCGATGATGATCTTTTTACGCCCAATCCGGTCAGATAGGATCCCCGCCGGAGTCGAGATCAGGGTATAAACCAGGTTGAAAACGATCAGCATGACCAGAATGCCCAGTACGCTCACTCCTCTTTCCTGGGCGCGCAAAGTAAGGAACGCATCGGATGAGTTGCCGATATCGAATAAAGAGACGATCGCCATGAAGATCGCAAAATCTTTGCCCAGTGTTTTGAAACTGATCCGCGGCAGGGAATGTTTAGACTCAGCCGGGACATCTTTCGATCCCACGATTAATGAAATCACCGCTAAAAAAGCCGGCACCAGACTCAAGAGCACAATAAAACGAAAGGTACCCGCCGTCAACAAACCCGAGGAACGCTGCGTCAACCACACCACCAGCGCAGCCACCACCAGCCCCATCACGGCACCCAGTGTATCCGCTGCCCGGTGGAAACCAAAAGCCAGTCCGCGTTGTTTTTCTTCGATCGAATCAGCCACCAGCGCATCACGTGGTGCGGTGCGCACGCCTTTCCCCACCCTGTCCGCCCAACGGATGGCTGCCACGGCTCCCCAGGATTGGGCAAAATAGAAAAAGGGTTTTGAAATGGCAGAAATACCATACCCCAGCACTGCCAACCACTTGCGTGTTTTGAGTTTATCGGAAAGCCAGCCGGAAACCATTTTCAATAAACTGGCAGTAGCCTCGGCAATCCCTTCGATCAGCCCAATGATATTGGTCTTCACTCCCAGCACATTGGAAAGGAATAAGGGCAGGATATTGATAACCATTTCGCTGGAAATATCCATAAAGAAACTGGTAAGACTGACCGCCCAAATATTACGCGGCAGGTCCTTGATGCGCACACGATCTTCAGATTTATTTTTCATATACGATGCTTCCTATCGATTTCATTTGAATCATGGTTTTTAAACCTTTTCGGAATTTCCTGTTCCATATTTTGCATCCACCTGCTACACCCTGTTCTGTATATAAATCATTTATTATCGTTTTTGAATAATAGCTATCCCTATTATAAAATCGGTTATCATAAATAGACAAAAGAGGAAAGGACAAGAAATGAAATTAATTATCCGCTGGCTCGCTACTTCTTTGGCACTATTTGCCGCTGCTTATTTCGTACCCGGTATCCATGCCGACAGCCCGGAAGCCTGGAAGATATTCGCAGTGATGGCAATCATCCTGGGTCTGGTAAATGCCATCATCCGCCCCTTCCTGAAGTTATTATCATGCCCGTTGATCATTTTAACACTTGGATTGTTCACCATCATTATCAATGCGGTATCCTTCATGATCGCCAGCCGCATTGCAGAAAGCTGGTTCCATGTGGCTTTCTATGTGGATGATTTTTGGGCTGCCCTGCTGGGATCATTGATCGTAAGCGCAGTCTCTATTGTGGTGAATACCTTCCTGAAGGATGGCAAAGCTACCGCGTGAGCTCAATCAGCAGCGCGGTAAACCACCATATTGCCGAGGATGCCCCACGAGTTTAGAAAGTATTCGGTCGGGATGTCATAGAACTTCCCATTGTTCATATACCGGATATGCTCCTCGGAATATCCGGTCACAATGACCACATGCTCGTAAGCAGCTACCACGGTGGTGTTCCCCTGTGAATCGGTAAACTCATAGGGAACACCTCCGACTACATTTCCCACAACCCAGGCTATCACCGGTCGGTCGGCTGCGATTTCCTCTTTCAATTGCTCCACAGAAAAATCCTTTACCCCTACGGCTGGTATTCCATAATACTCCTGCAGCACGGCGGCAACGGGTGCGGCATGCACACCATAGGCATAAGGTGGCACCTGCCCCCACGGTCCGTCCACACTTCCCACAAACCCCAGATCGGGATTATCCGATTGCGGTAACTGGTACTGGAAATTGAATTCATTGATCTCCACGCCGAAATATTTTGCCCAATCCGTTGCCGCGGATGCTTCACAGCCAATGGCGAAATATTGGCGATGACCCCAAATATCGTAAATATAATGCGCCGCAGGGAGATTCCCCGTTTCAGAGATCTCATCCGGGGTTTCATCAACCTGTACTTCCTGGGTGATCTCGATCGAATGTTCGTTAGGTTGGGCATCCGCCTGTCCATCTGCGACGGGAGTTAAGCTCATTTCAAGTTGAAATGCTTGCATCGTTTGAGCTACCAATTCTTCGACAGAGATGGTGGGAACAGCATCTTCTTCATTAACGATCATGGCACGGCAGGCTGCCGTATTCACCAGGCAGAAGAGCAACAGGAAGACGACAATTTTTCGTTTAGAGATCATGACCGTTTTGTTGTACCAGATCACTTCATAAAATAGCGATAAATCCGGCAGCGCTTGAAGATTCCGCCCTCCATGCCTTCTGCCAGCTCGGGCGTTCTGTGGTGATCATTTGAGATCAGTGAAAGATCAAGCCCTCGATATCCTTTTTCTTTTAATGTGGAGGGAGAATACCACACCAGCATAAAAGCCAAGGCATCCGATGGCGCACCGCGGATGGTTCCGGTGAGACTGAACCCGATATCCCCGGCTCCGTCGATGAATTGGAGCCAAACGGATCGTTTATTCTTCAATTGGTACCTTCGATCAATCTTCTGATGTCGAGCCCTGTTTCTTGGCAGCCCGTTGTAGCTCCAACTTATCCACAATGGCATTGAATTCTTTGCGCTCCAATGGATAACGCAATGCGAACACGATCCCGATGATCAGGAACAATGCCGGGATGGGTCCCATCAGGAAGCGGATCCCGATCATGGCTGATTCGGGTTGTGAAAGGGAGTTGGGAATATAACCGGTGAATTCCAGTACGAACGCGGTAAGGGGAATAGCAATTGAGGATGCGACTTTCGCCATTAAAGTCACCAGAGAATAGAAAACTCCTTCATGGCGTTCCCCGGTATCCAATTCACCATACTCGATGGCATCCGGGATCATCGCCCAGGGCAGCACATGCGCCGCAGAAACACCCACACCGGCTACAACGCACAATACCAGTACGAAGGTCGTGGAAGATGAGGCACTCAAAGTGATCAGTAAAAGCTGTGCCAGTGCCCAGAAGGAAATACCCAGCGCATACGCTTTTCTCTTGTCCAGCTTTTTGGATACCCAGTTCCACAGCGGTAATGCGATGATAGCGGTGATGAAAATGGAACCCATCAGAATGTCGCTCATGGCTTCTCTCTGCAGGATGTATTTCACATAGTACAGCAAGACAGTTTGCACAACGTTCATAGAGGTCCAGGTTGCCAGATAGACCACCGCTCCCAGCACGAAGGGGCGATTTTTAAGCGCCAATTTGATCGAATTGAAGATATTGGGTTTTTTATATTCGCCTTGGCTGTGACTCTCACGCGTTTTGAGGAATATAAAGAACAATGGGATAGCGCTTAATATACCGAAAATGATACCCATCTTTTGTACGCTGGATGCATTATCGGGAGAGAAACCACCGATCACCATCAAGGGTAATGTGAAAGCCACCAGACCACCGATGATGTTGAACACCATGCGGTAGGAAGTAAGGGAGGTGCGTTCATCATAATCATCGGTCAGATCGGGAGTCAAAGCAAAGAACGGCATGAAAACAAAAGTTTGGGCTGCATCATAGAAAATATACGCCAGAGAAAAATAAATTGCCAGTGCGGTAGGATCGCTGAAAGCCGGTTTGTGCCACAGCATGGCAAAGGTCACGGCAAAAGGAATCGCTCCAAACAAAATGAACGGGCGTCTGCGACCCCACTTGGTATGGGTACGGTCGGAAATATTTCCGATCAGTGGGTCATTGATATAATCCCAGGTCCGACCGACCAGGATGGCGATCCCGGCCACTGCCGGGGATAAACCAACCACATCGGTCAGGAAAAGCAGAAAATAGGCAGCGATGATCGAATTGGTCATACTGTAACCAAAATCACCCGAGCCGTAAACGATCTTTGTCCAGAGCGGAATCTTTTTATGCATGGTTTTCTCCCTTAATAAAGAATTGTCTTTCATTATTTCATCTGATAAATATGGAACAATTCTAATAGAAAAAAGGTTTTCAACTTAAATCTCTCATACGAGATATTTCACAAATGTGAAATATCTCAGCACACTATGAGCCCCCTTTGCAGCCCGCAGAAATCCATAATTGGAGAAATTGAGGTTGTTGATCAAATGCCCTCCGAACAATTACCTCATCGCTCGGCAATGCCCCCTGAAATAGGGGGCATTGCTTAGAGAAGGTACGAGGTACCCGTTGCATTTTTAAATAATAGCAATTATTGAAAATAAATCAATTTTTCTACAAAAATTCCAGAATTTGACCGGGCTTTTTGGAAGAAAACGTGGGTAATATATAACAATGGTACTGCTGATCGCTGTTGGTCTTGGCTTCATCGCCGCTCTCATTCGAGCCCTGGTTCGTCAGGAAAAGCTGGGCACTGTTCAATTTAAAGCAGTGTGGCTGGTATTTCTCGCGTTTTTACCACAATATCTGGCTTTTTCCTTACCCAGCACCCGAACCAGAATCCCGGATTCCTGGATCCCCGCTATTTTATTGGGGTCCCAAACCCTGCTGATCGTCTTTGTTGTGATCAATCGCAAAAAACCCGGCATGGGATTGATGGGAATAGGATTGATCTTGAATTTTGTGGTGATCGCATTGAATCATGGCTTCATGCCGTTAAGCCCTGCAACTGCCCAACAGCTCATTCCCGCTGGTGTATCGGTGAACCTCACCCTTGGGGAACGGGTTGAATATGGAAAGGATATCCTGCTGCTTCCTGAAAAAACCAGAATGGGATTCCTTTCCGATATTTTCCTGCTACCACACTGGTTCCAGAATTACCGGGCAGCTTTCAGCATCGGCGACCTCATCTTAAGTTGTGGAGCGTTTTGGTATCTGTGGTCCCTCGGCGGACCCGCTCCCATCCATACCGCGGAGGTAGAACATGCTCAGAATCTATAATTTACAACCCACCCACTTGAAAGTACAGAAAAAAGGCAACAGAGAGATCAGCCGTATTCTCAGTGCGGCTGTGATCAATGAGGGTTTCTGTTCATCACTTTTAAAAACCCCCTCCATCGCCATTGATTCCGGGTATTATGGCGAATTTTTCAATGTGAATGCGCAGGAGAAGGCGAAGATCGAAGCCATCCATGCATCCAACCTGGTAGATTTTGCTACCCAAATCACACAAATCTAAATCAACAAAAAAGGAGAACAATCATGCAAGACATCAAGAACAAACTCAGCGTTTTCGCAGGACAAAAAGGTCAATTCGTGTTGGCGATCCTCACCATCGCCCTGTTCGTATTAGCCGCCGGCGCTCCCAACGCCACCATCGGCATCGGTCGCTGATCGACATCATCCCTTTTAGGAGTATTTACTATGCTTAAGAAAATCGAAAACTTCTCTTACAACAACCAGTCCACTTCCTCGCAAGAGTACAGCCGCTTGCTTTCCGCTGCCGTCATCAACCGCAGTTTCTGCAACATGCTGCTCTCCAATCCCTCCAAAGCCATCACCAGTGGGTACAGTGGCGAGAAATTCAACCTCAGCAAAGATGCCGAAGAAAAATTATCCACCATCCATGCTTCCTCTTTGCAGGAATTCGCTGCCAAATTAGCAGCGCTGTAGATCAATCAGAGACAACTTCTTTCAGGAGAAAAACGATCATGAAGAACATCCAGAACAAACTCAGTGTTTTCGCAGGACAAAAAGGTCAATTCGTATTGGCGATCCTCACCATCGCCCTGTTCGTATTAGCCGCCGGCGCCCCCAACGCCACCATCGGCATCGGTCGCTAAGAGATAACTGCAGAACACTTCGAATATTTAAAGCCTGAATAAATGTTTGTTAAGAAATATTCTGGCATTTAAATTGCAATTTGATTAATGTTAACTTTATTTAATGGCTGACGAACTAAGATAATTTAATGGAAAATTTGACGCAAACGAAGCATATTCAGTCTATTCTGGTGACCAGTACGCGCACCTATATCAACAACGCATCCATCGCAGCCGACCTGGCAGCTATGGTCGCACAAACCGGAAAAAAGACCCTTTTAATGGATGCTGATCTGAACAGACCGGTCATCCATCGAGTCTTTGAATTACCCAACCGGGTAGGGTTGAGCGATGTATTACAGGGGCAACGGGATGTCAACGGGATCATGCATTCACTGATCAATGGAAATCTGCACGTGATCACCAGCGGTATCATGCCGACCATTACCAAAGACCTGATCGGGACGAAAGAAATGAGCAACCTGATCAAGACGCTCAAACAGGATTATGAAAAAATCTTCATACACGGTCCGGCTTTCTTCTATAACGAATCCACCCTGCTGGCTTCTCAGGTGGATGGGGTTGTGCTGCTCATCAATCCCAGCTATGCCAAATCCGAAGCCACCCAGGCGATCGTCGAGAGATTCCAAAAAACGGGTGCCACCATCGTTGGCATCGTCATGCGCGATCAGCCCAAATATCAGTCCAACCAATCCGCATTCATCAACCGTTTATTGAGCTACGATAAACATAACCGTGTTGGTTCTTAATTAATTCACTCTCAGCATCCACCTTTTTGATTTGGCGGTGTAAAACAAATACCGCACTTATTTTTGATTTAAATCATCTACAATAAATTAAAAAGGCAGGAGATATGCCCGATCAAACCGTCACCGGTCCTCTGCAGCAAATGCAGCGCATGATTCAACCCTGGCACCAAGCCCTCCAGGATCCACAAAAAGCCCAGCAGGCCGTGCTGGAGCGCAATCTCGCCATCTACGCCCAAACCCGCTATGGCAAGGAACATCATGCCGGTCACATCGCTTCTCTGGCAGAATACCGCCGGGCTTTCCCGGTACAGACCTATGAGAGCTATAAATCCCTCATCCAACAGGTGATGGCAGGTGACACCGGATTATTATTGAACGAAGAACCGGTGGGCTGGGCGATCACGCGCGGCACTACCAAAAAGGAAAACAAATTCATCCCCATGACACCCACCGATCTCAAGCTGCGCGTTTCCGCCGGCAGGGCGGTCATCAACTATGCCCTGCAGAGCAAACATTTCGAGATCTTTCAAGGGGTAAATCTGAACCTTAATTTTCCCAGCGTGGTGGGCAGCATCAGGGTGGGAGAAAAGGACCTGGAATACGGATATAGCTCCGGCATCTACACCAAACACGTCAGCACCCTTACCCCCGTTCACTCCGTCCCCAGCCAGGCTGAGATCGATGCGCTGGGAGGAGGGAAAACCTTACGCGATTGGCAGGCACGTTTCGAGCTGGCATACACCCAATGTGAGAGACAAAATGTGACCCTGGTAGGAGGGGTGGCACCTACCGCGCTGCAGTTCGGCAAGTTCATGAAACGTGCGCACCGGTGCTATCCCAAAGATCTCTGGAAGGTGCTGGTGATGACGCTTGGCTCGGTGCCGGGCATCAACACGCGCCTGGCAGACACACTATGGGCTTTATATGGCAGGCAGACTGCCATCCGTGAGATCTACGGCGCCACCGAAGGCATGTTCGGGCAGCAAATGGATGAGCAGCGCGCCTGGGTACCTAACTATGACCTGTTCCTGTTCGAGGTGGAAACCCGCTCCGGCATCAAGATGCTGCACGAGATGAAAACCGGAGAAAGTGGTAGCCTGATCGTTTCTACCCCCATTTTAGCCCGCTACCGCATCGGAGATCGCATCCTGGCGTTCAGAGCCCCTTATTTCCGCTGTATCGGCAGAGACACCTGGAGCACCCCCATCAAATATGCCTGGAACGAATTCAGCACGCTCAATCTGGGACGTCTATGATCACTTTTGCAGCAGGGTGCCGAAAAGGACAGATGCCCCCAACGCCAGAAAGAATCCCGGTATCAGGATGACCGGTTCGAACAGCCCGCTGCTGCCAACAGCCAGCCCGAGGAAGATGAACATGTACATGATCAGGGCAGTCAGGTTATGGCGATAGCGCTTCACGGCTACCCGCAAGATCAGTTCCAATGCCAGGATGGCGGCATTCCCCAGCAACAATAACGGGGTGACGCGAAAATCAAAGGCATATTTTCCCAACCAATCCCGTAAAAATGGAAACCATACCAGGTTGGGGAGATGCCAGTCAGCCACCCAGTGATTGAAACCAGCCAGCAGGCAGGTGCCGGTCCACAGCAGCATCACTGCCCACACCACCGCCGCCAAGCGGTCATTTACCAGAACTTCATCGCGATCGCGCAGTCCAAGATCATCCATGGCGCTCTATTATAAATCGAAAAGTGGCATGGATGGATGATCACCATGCCACCTGTTTTTTCAAATCGTTCGAATCACTTCTTGCGCAGCAACCCACCCAGCATCACGCTCACACCCAGGGCGATCAGCATCATGGGCCAGATGACATACCAGTTCAGGAAGGGTGAAAGCCCCCACCCGATAAAAAACGCTGCCAGCACCAATTTACCGCCCACACGGCTATGAAAGGTGGGTATCAACAAACGCGCCAGTACTTCTAAAATGATGATAAAACCGGCTCCCAATGCGATCATGTGAAAGGTGTTGAACGCCATCAACTGGCGGATGCCGATGAAATACCAGCGCTGCTCCACATTCAACCCTAACGCCTGCCACCAGCCCAGATTATGACCCAGGAAGACCAGGCCTGCCCAGATCAGGATGGCTGCCCAGGCGATGGTGCTCAGCATATCCCGTTCTTCTACTTTCTCATGGTGTTTTTCAAGCTCTTTTTCGTCTTTTTCATCGACCATTTTTTCATCTTTTTCATGGAAATCTTTATCAGACATTTCTAACCTCCGTGGTCTCTCTTCTCTCATTCAATATTTAATACGGATTAACCCACCAGGGGTTGCATGAAAAACTGCGAACCTCCCGCGAACGCCGCTGGTTCTTATTTCAATTTCTGATCGAAGAAGGCAGTCACGCGTTGGATGAAAAGTGTGTCTCCGCTGTTTTGGAAGGTGTGCGGCTGATCTTCGTAGAAAGAACAATACACTTCCTTTTGCAGGGTAGCCAGATCCGTACAAAGCTGGTCCGACCAGGCGGTCGGCACCACCGTATCGGCATCGCCATGATGGATGCTGAGCGGCGTTACAATGCGATCCAGATAGGTGCTGGGGGAAAGCGATCGCAGTACCTCATCGGTGCTTTGCAGTTTGAAATTCCCGCGCCCGTCAAACTCGAAGAATTCCAGATTGATCTTTTCATCGGCATTGATGGAAGCGTACAGCACCGCTGCGTCGATATCCCGGTCGATCTCCAGCACATGCAACACGATGCCGCCCCCCATGCTATGCCCCCAGATGCCGATGTGCTCCCCATCCGCTTCTTCCAGCGGACCGGGCACACCCGCCTGGGAACGCACCAGGGATAACAGGTTGAGGATATCGATGACATCCCCGATACCTACCGGGTTATAGCCATCCTCGGAAGCACCGTACCCGCGCAGATTGGGGTGCAGCACAATATAACCGGCGCGCGCCAGCGCGTCGGCGTAGCGGGTGGAATAATCGAGCATGCTGTATTCCGCCGGATCGACATAACCGTGCATCATCACCACCACCGGGAAAGGACCCTGCCCTGTTGGGATATCCACGAAGCCATACAGGTCCAGCCCTTCACTGCGGTATTTGAAGATAGAGCGGGTGAACGCATTACTCTTGGTAAGCGTGCCCTCGATCTGGATAACCCCGCCGCCGTAGCTGCGCTGGCTGAGCGCATCCACACTGTATTGGGCATAGGGATTGGGAGTGGGGGTGATGGTGGGCAGCGGTGTGGTGGTGAAACGCGGGGTGAGCGTAGCGGTGGGAGTGAAGGTCGGGATAAGAGTGGCGGTAGCCGCGGCTACTGCTACCTGTGGGGTGGGAAGATTTCCTTCCGCTTCAAGGGAGGAGAAGACACTGCATCCCACCAGAGAGAAAACAAAAACTGCACTTATCAGCAGCCATACAGGGTATTTTGAGGATATCCCCGTACGGATCTCTTTTAGGAAATTTCGCATGTCAGAGATAATACTATGAAAATTTATTAAATCAGTACTGTTATTTTTTATTCCGTAAAATAAGACGAACGGTGCGGGAACACCGTTCGTCTTATTTGGCTGATAGCATACCTTTAATAGTCTTACCCTTAATCTTTACAGCTCAGTTTTGCTACAGCGCTCCGATTCTTCAATTTCAATTATTCTCTTCACCTTGGGGAAAGAACGCCCTCCCGCAAATTCCGATCGAAGCCATTCATTGATTATCACTTTGGCCAATTCAATGCCGATCACCTGCGCCCCTAATGTAATCACCTGCGCATTGTTGCTCTTTCTTGCTCTTTCCGCAGAATATACATCATGACAGCAAGCCGCTCGGATACCATGCATTTTATTGGCCGCAATCGCCATTCCAATTCCGGTTCCACAGATCAGAATGCCCCTTTCATTGTCTCCTTTTTGAATAGACTGGCATACGCGATAAGCAATATCAGGATAATCGATCTCCTCATGTAGGTAGATACCCATATCCGCAACGGTTACATTTTCCCTGCTCTCCAAAAAATGCACAATGCTGTTTTTCAGATCGATTGCGTTTTTATCACACCCAATAGCTATTTTCATCTTTCCTTCTCGTTAATTAAGGTCGCCCAATATTTCGCCGCTATCGAGGACTATTTTCTTCCCGGTTAAGGCATTCCATGGATCAAGGAGGAGTGACAGAACGATATCCGTTAGTTGTTCTATTGAAATAAAAGCAGTCAATACTTGATTATGCCGGATGCCATTCTTTACATAGGTATGAACCTGTTCCTTTGAATTGATACAGATGGAGTTAAATGAAATATCGTATTTTCCTAGTTCAAGCGCCAAACAGGCATCGAGCAGGCTTTGTGCTGCGAACGCTGATGAATAACAGGATGCGTTCACCCGCGGAATGATGCTGGAAGTGGTTGAAATACAGATCACTTTACACGGTTTCTTTTTGGAGATCATTGATTGGGTGAACGTTTTCACCAAGAAGAAGTAATCCTGCAGGGCAGAATGATATACATAATCCCATTCTTCTTCGTCGATCTCTAGAAAGGATTTCTGCAATTGTTCATTTTGCGTAAAAATTATAGAATCCACCATCCCAAAATTTTCTTCTACCTGCCGCTCGAGAGCCATGAGTTCATCTTCATTTTTAAAATCACACTTGAATACCTGCACATCGGTCTTATTTTCAAATTCCAGATACAGGGGAAGGTCTTGTGAGTACACACAACAAGCAACTTTTATTTTCTGTGACACCAGATTTTTTGCCAGAGAAATATTCATCTCATGGTTCTTCCCGGTGATGAGAATAACTTTATTGTCCATGTTTTTTACATTTCTTCTTTTATTTAGAGATTGGGTTTACATACGTCATGGCTTCTCCGCCATCAATATTTACCACCTGCCCGGTGATATGATCAGACAAGTCCGATGCCAGAAACAGCGCACCTTTCGCCTGATCAATAGGCAACGCCATCTTTCCCAGCGGAATGTAATGTCTTCCCAGATAATCATCTGGATCTACCGGAGCAATTTGCGGAGTAATGGTTGGGCCGGGCGAAATTGCATTTACATTGATCCCATAACGTGCCAGCTCCAGAGCAGTACATTTTGTAAGCCGAATCGCAGCCGCCTTAGAAGCGGCATAATGAGATTTTTCCGCCTGCACTATTTCTCCGGAGATGGATGCAATATTGATAATCTTCCCTTTGATTTTTTGCTTTATGTAATACTTTGCAACAACCTGTGAAAAGAAAAATAGACTCTTTACATTAACATCCATCATCAGTTCCCAGTCCTCAAAACTGAGATGGTAAATATCTTTCCTGAAAAAAATCCCGGCATTATTGACCAGAATATCGATATGGTTATAGAAGGCATAGATCTCCCCAACCGCTTTCTCGATCTGGTCTACGTTTGTAACATCCACCTGATATACACTATGAGGACCGGATTTTTGATTTAAGATTTCCAGTACTTTTTTGATCCCCTCAAGATTTTTATCGCACAAAGCTACGGAAGCGCCCATTTCAGAAAATAATTCCGCGATAGCCTTTCCAATACCTTGTGCAGCGCCAGTAACTATTGCTACTTTGTTTTCAAGCATTTCAAAGGACCTCTATTGTTAAATTTAAACATCATGTACTGAGAACAGCTTAACTTTATTTCCGAGACAAATATCCGGGAATGGTTCTCTCTCAACTGAAATATCTCCGGGAAGTTCTGTCTCTCTCAATCCATTATTCTTAAGAATCAAATGCCCCAGATCACCGAGGTTTTTATTTGCCACATCACCGACACCGGTTATGGTGAACTCTTTGTCGCATAGAACAATGTGATCACCTATATGGATATTTTCTTTTAGATCTGAATGTGTATGCAAAATAGAAAATTCGGCGAGCTCGTCAGGAGCGCCTTCTTGGAAGAATACCAATATTCCTTTTGACAAGAATTGATCCACCAATCTTCCAATACGGGTAATACACATCTCATATTTGACATGCATGTTCTTTTCCTCAGAAGAGTAGTCAATCGATTAGTTGGATATCTTCTTCCTTAACCCCTGAGACAAAAATATCCTCTGTGATAAAATGCGCCAATGGTCCGGTTGGGTTGGTGGGATAGATATCTACTGTCGGGACTTTTTTCATCGGGTAAACGCCAATCCTCGCCGTTCCGCCACAATCTATAACAACGAGAGCCATCTTTTCAAATGGAACACCCTTCTTAAAGCCATCCACCGCTTCCGCACCGGTAAGATCCGCCACTCTTTGAGCCAACGGATGGATTCCTCCACCTGTCACGGAACAAATCACATTCTTATTTTCATCTGGCGCGATAATTAAAGGACCACCCCAACCTCTATTTCCTTTGGTAATTTTTACTTTCTTATATTTCGTAGACATATCCATATACTCCGATATGATAGAATTTATTTGTACGGGAGAACGTAATAACTTTGTTATTATGTTCTCCCAGTCCGTTTAATATAGATATTTCAACTAGAATTTCATCCCGAAGCTAGCAAAATAACCGATGATCACCGCAAGAGGTCCGGTAACCATACGAGAAAAAAGCATTGCTGGAACAGCTTTTTCTACCGTATCGGGTTCAGCTTCAGCCATCGCCATCGCAACCGGAATAAAATCGCAACCTGCCTGACCATTGATGGCATAAAGTGCCGGTAGTGCCATGGTCACAGGTACATTCCCCTGACCGATTTCAACACCCACCAGTGTTCCAATGATTTGAGCAATCACCGCACCAGGTCCCAAGACGGGGGACAGAAAAGGAAGAGTACAGATAAAGGACATGAGTAATAATCCCGGTACAGTTGATGCAAGAGGGCTCAGGAAATTTGCAATCCATGTTCCAACGCCAGTTTTCAGGATAATACCGATGATCATGGAGATGAAAGCCATGAATGGTATTACGCTGCTGATGACCAAATTGATCGTATCGCGTCCAGCCTGGTAAAAAACTCCTACGACCTTCCCTACACCACGACCAACATTTTCCAAAAATTTCGTTATTGATTTCATTGCATTTTTCTCCTGACTAAGCTTTCTTATCCGATGTTTTTTTAGTCATTGCGAAGTAGATTCTTTCAGTCAATGTTCCTCGGATCAGGATGACCAGGAAACCGGATAAGAAATAACGCATGGCAAGATCAGAAATGTTAAGACCCAGCGTTGTAACCCCGGTAGCAATCCCAGCCCACGTAAAAATTTCTCCGGCATTGATATGGGGGAAAATACCGATGGGGAATTGCATGGTGGTCAGCGCAGAGTCGATCCAGCCGATTTTGTATTTTTCTGGTAAGAACCTTCCCATGGTATATGCCATCGGATTGGTAAGGAAGAAACAAGCCAAAAACGGTAAAACTGCGTAACGCAATGGGTAGTAAAGAATCCCTTCCTTTCCGGATGCCTTGGCAATATTGTCGATCTTTTCAGGACCGATTAACCTGATGAGTGAATTTACAGCAGTCATTAAGACCACCATTGAAGGAATGATCCCGGTGATCAGTCCCACAAAGTTTTCGCCGCCTGCTTTGAATACACCACTAAATGCTTCTGCTAAGTTAGCTAAGAACTCCATTTCTTACTCCTTTTACATTTTTTTCTTAAAAATGAGAGTCGCTTTTATCTTTTTTTCCCGGCTATGCCACCTCCTCCTCTTCCATATTTACAGATAGTTCCTTGTTCTTGTTCACAAGGTAGTCTGCAGCGGATTTAAATGCATCCAGTATTTTTTTTGAAGTTCCTTTATCAGCCTTAAAATTCTCAATAAAATCTTGAAGACCAATTCCCTTTAAGGTATCAAAGGGTTTTAATTTAGCAAACACCGTCCAACCCGACAGCACTTCCGCATTGATGATTGTGTCGTATTGATCAACCACTAAGAACCCATAGACTTTTCGTTTATATATATTCCCGGAAGTTCCGATTCCAACGCGTCCAAAACCGCGCAATTCATTGATTCTTCTGAATACCTTCTTTAGCTGGAGGATCGATAAGATAGATTGCAGTCCCCAACCCAAGAAAAGCATTACGATCAGGACAATGGCAGTTTTATTCATCTCAATCAACTCTTGATAGCTCCTGAATAGCGGCTACGGCTTCCTCAACAGAAGGGGCTTTTGCGTGATACGCTTGGTTCCCTTCCATAAAGGACACCCCTTTCCCTTTTACCGTATGGGCGATGAGCATTTTTGGCTTTCCGGTTTTTCGTTGGGCATCATCAATGGCTGTGATCAATTCGCTGACGCTGTTCCCATCCATATTCCAAACATCCCACCCGAATGCTTTCCATTTGTCCGTAACGGGCTCGAGCTTGAAGACTTCTTCCGTTTTCCCCTCATATTGATGTAAATTCCTGTCCAAAAAGACATACAGGTTATCCAACTTGAATTGGGCGGCAAAAAGAGCTGCTTCCCAAATTTGTCCCTCATCCGATTCGCCATCACCGATCAGGCAATACACATTGGAAACTGCTTTTTTTATTTTTGCAGCTAATGCCATTCCACATGCGATCGAAAGACCCACCCCTAACGAACCACTTGTGCAATCGATGCCCGGGGTTTTGACCGAAGGATGACCCTGTAAATTTCCGTTGATTTTTCTGAAACCTGTGATCTGCTCTTTTTCTATGAAATTATGCAGGATCAACATCGCATACAGGGCAGGTGCGGCATGCCCTTTCGAAAGAACGAACCTGTCGCGGGTGAGCCAATGGGGGTCATGCGGGTCTACTCGCAGGTATTTGGAATACAATGTCGCCATAATATCGATGACCGATAGAGAGGGTCCGGGGTGACCACTATTTGCCTTGGCAGTCATCTCAACAATCAATTTACGTCCCTCGCGGGCTTTGTTTTCAATTTCCTTAATTTCATCCATGTTCAATTCACTTTTCCTCGAAATATGCTGTGATTTCTTCAATGATCGCATCGGCGGTCAATCCGTATTTTTTCCGTAGATCAACGCTGCTTCCCGATTCGGCAAATTGATCCTTGATAGCAATAGACTTCACTAGCGCGTTGCTCTTAATCCCCGCAACAACCTCCGAGACGGCAGAAAACAGCCCGCCGATAGAATTGTGATCTTCAACCGTCACCATCAATTCGGTTTCAAGTGCCGCGCTTTTGATCAAATCCACATCGATTGGTTTCAGAGATCGCATATTGATTACACGCGCGGATATCCCTTGCTCCTTTAGTTGCTCCGCCGCAATAATTGCCTGCTCAACCATGGACCCAATTGCCATGATTGTCACCTGACTGCCAGGAACAATTACTTCGCTTTTTCCATATTCAAATGCTTTCAGGGGATGATCAAGATCCGAAGAAGGCGCACGCTCAAGGCGAATGTAAACCGGCCCTTTATGCTTGAGCGCTAATTCCACTGCACTTTCGACTTCCGAACTATCTGAAGGCGTTAAAACCAGCATGTTCGGAACTGCTCTGAAAAAAGCGAGGTCGACAATCGATTGATGAGTTGGTCCATCCGGACCGACATTGATCCCTCCATGAGTGCCAATTATTTTTACATTCAGATTGGGATATGCGATCCCGTTGATAATCGGATCACTTGCCTTTCCGAAGGCAAAAGCCGCGTAGAGTGCGACAACCGGGATGTAATGGAAACTGGTCAACCCTGCAGCAACACCAAAAGCATTCTGCTCTGCTATGCCACAGCTTATATATCGCTCGGGAAATTTCTCTTTAAAATCAATAGCATGGGTGGAAATACCCACATCCGGTGAGATAACGATCAATTCGGGGAAGAGACTCCCGTATTTTACAAGAGCTCTTCCAAGTGCTTTGCGCGGTTCATCAACATTGTTCAAAATAATCATGGGATCCTACTTCGAAAGATTTGTGTATTTCTATTACTTTGGTTTGATTTCGGTGCCAACGGCAAATCGAAAGCGGTCGCTTCGATATAAAGCTTTGGCAAAACGTTGAGGATTTAATTTCTCATCATAGGAAATACCCGAGATGAGCAACAACGGTGTGCCTTCCGGGACTTCTAATAGCCTGGATTCCTCTGTGCTACAAATTACCGCTTCGGCATAGTCAACTGAATTGATTATTCTCAATCCCAACATATCTTCCATCAATTCAGACATCGGGTTCGATTCAAGATCGGTTTCAATGATTCGTTCGAATCTTTTCGCCGGAAGATAGGTCATGTCAATTGAAACCGGTTCGTCATTCGCAAAACGTAACCGCTTGATGAACACTACCGGTTGTTCTATTTCAATTTCGAGAGCATTGGCAATTTTTGTGGATGCTTTTTCAATTTTTCTGTCAAGAATATGGGTGTGTACTTTGTACCCCAGGTTGTTCATATTTTTTGAGAAACTAAACAAAGTCGAGGGTGAAAAAGAGACTTTGGAATCAGTGACGAAGGTGCCCTTCCCTGCCATGCGTATGACCAGCCCCTCATTCACAAGGACATCGATGGCTTTTCTGGCCGTCATCCGGCTGATGCCGTACATCCTGGTAATCTCAAGTTCGGATGGCAAAGAGTCATCAGGCAGCAGTTTTCCTTCATTAATTTGCGCCCGAAAGAAATCTGCAATTTGTTTATAGATCGGTTGAGAGGAGTTGATATTCATTTCCATAGGTTTGTTGTATATACTTGTATATATAAGTATATACTAGTTCAGGAAAGCTGTTTTGTCAAGAGCTTTTATACAAAAACAGAGGTCGAATTTCGCCAACCTCTGTTTTTATATAAGTTTCCGACAAGGAACTGCAACAATTTGATGGAATGCTCGAATGTGAAAAGCGGTACGCAGAAGCGCTTTTACTATTCCGGCCTGCCGTTCACCTTTCCATCCCGCTTCGGCGGTATTCGGAAATAGAACGGGTGAGAGCCCTGTGCCCGACAAACGTACCCGCGATTTGGGTGAATCCGCCATCGCTGCATTGGGTGAACGCGCCCCACCACACGGGCAAAGGGAGCAACAAATATGACGTTATTGTTCGATCGAATTGCCCTTCCGTTGCACGATATGCAGTAAGAATTCTTCCGTCACGTTCTTCACGTCTTTCAGTTCTTCGATAATTTCTCCCTGACGGAGGATGAGAATGCGATCGCACAGTTCCAGCAGCTCTTCCATTTCTGATGACACCAAAATGACGCCGTTTCCCCGTTCTGCCACCATACGAATGATATTGGCAATTTCTTTTTTCGTGCCGATATCCACTCCCACCGTTGGATCGTCAAGCAACATGACCGTCGGTTCCACCGCCAGGCATTTGGCAAAGACCGCTTTTTGCTGGTTTCCTCCCGACAGGTGTTCCATCAACTGGTCGATACTGGTGGCTTTGATGTGCAGATCTTCACTGAAAGAACCAGCCATCTTTCTGCCCTTCCTGTCATTGATCAACAGGGCAGTTGTTATCCTCTTCCAGACCGGCAACAGGATGTTCATGTATAAAGATTGCCCTAAAATCACACCGTTGTTCCTGCGGTCTTCGGGAACGTAGATGATCCCATTCTTGATCGCGTCGGAGGGATTCCTGATCGAAACCGTCTTTCCGCGCATTTTGAAGCGACCACTGTCAGGTTTTAAAATGCCGTAGATGCTTTTCAGGATCTCTGACCTGCCGCTGCCCATCACGCCGGCAATCCCAACGATCTCCCCCTGGAATAATTTCAGATCGATATTTCTATATTTGCTCCCCAAACCAAGCCTGTCTATTTCGAGGAGAGGATTCTCCAGATCGATGGCTTTCTTATGGCGTTCCTTTTCTGCCAGCTTTTTCCCCACCATTTCGGCGATGACCTGCTCTATGGTAAGGGTACTGGTTATATCCGATAAGACGATTTTCCCATCACGCAGCACGGTGATGCGGTCACAGATATCCATGACCTCGTTTAGATGGTGGGAAACAAAGATGATGGAAATCCCTTCTTTCTTCAACTTCCGGATGATGGTAAACAGCGATTCGATCTCGTTACTGGTCAATGAAGCAGTCGGTTCATCCATAATGAGGATGGAAGCATTCCGGCTTAAAGCCTTGGCAATCTCTACGATTTGCTGTTCACCGACGGGCAAATTCTCAACCAGCGCATGCGGGTCGATAATGACTTCCAGTTCATCGAAAATTTGTGCCGCCCTCTTATTCGCAACGGCATCATCGGTCAATAAACCATTCCGCGGTTCATGCGAGAGAAATATATTCTGCGCGACCGTCATGGATGGGATCAGGCTGAATTCTTGAAATACCATGCCGATGCTGTACTGGCTGGCTGCCTTTGGAGAATCATAGTCAGCCCGTTTCCCGCGCACGTAGATTTCTCCCTTATCCTTTGTGTAAACACCGTTGATGATCTTCATCAGGGTCGATTTGCCTGCCCCATTTTGACCTACCAACCCGTGGACTTCACCCGGCTTGATATTGAAATTGACATCATGCAGCACTTCATTATCGTTGAAAGACTTGGTCGCATGAAAGACTTCCAGTGAATATACCGTGTCACTTTCCAAAGGAACCCTCCTCAAACCAGTCTGCTCTTCTTCCATCGCTTGTAAAAACCCCCTCGACCTCCGGTCGATCGGTCGAAATGCCTGAAATGGCGCTGACATAGGCTCTGGTCACGAACACCTGCGGTCGAAAACCGAATACTACCGTATCGCCGATATGGACTGCATTGCTTTTCTGCTCTTCGACGATGCCATAGTAGTCGATGGCATTGGCAGGCGGGAGCGTGACCGACAGCTTTTGTTCAAGCGCCTGTTGTGCACCGGACCCGACCAGCGCCTTGACAGCATAATCCGGGAAGACGGGGTCGATATATAACCCTCCGCCAAAACAGTAGGGATGCCCCGCATGGATGTGAGAGATCTCCGTCACATACAGAAACGCGGGAGTTTCAGCCAGATTTTGGAGCGCATGCGGCGGGGTTGTGCCCGTCAGCCCGTGACCGGGCTCCACCTGGGTTGCTCCGGCAGAAGCCAGCAGATCCATCACAAGATGCGAGGTAGTCCCGGGCATGTTCACTTCCATATTGGTCCGTCCCGCCTTCTGTAATTTCGCGAGGGCGGTTTCGAGCGTTTTCAGATTATGGGTCGCTTCTACCTGTTGTTCCTCCTGGTTGAACAGTAAAGCCGGGAAAGTGGTGATTCCGGCGAAATATACATTGGGAAGAGCGTCAAGCATATCCGCAACTTCAAGGATATTTTTCGCGGGAAAACCGCCTTCATGCCCCATATAGAAAATATCGCCCTCGTCGAAGATCCGTGCCATCAATGCCAGTTTCACATCCTGCTTTTCTGCTGCTTTTGATATTTCTATGGCTTTTTCTTTACTGAAAACGGTCCAATAGGCTGGCTTCATGGAAACAGCGCTGTCGATTTCTGCCCTGGGGGTTTGCACAAGGTGACCCAGATGCCCGATATGCAGACCCTGATCGTGGATCTGGTAAGCACCACTCATGTCAACCGCCACAAATGCGTCCAGCCCTGCCTTTGCCAGGATTTTGTTCGCCGCCGGGTTTCGCCCGATTTGTTTGGTCATCGGGAATACTTTCATGCCCAGCCGTTTCCCATCCTCTGCCAGAATAGCGGCGTTTTTCCCGATCGCGTCCAGGTCAAGCACATAAGAATTGGCGGGGATCTTTCCATCCTGTTGGAAATCAACCACACATTTGATGAAGTCGGGATTTCTTTCGATAAGTTTATTCAGAAACATCTTTCATTCCCTTCCTGATCGTCTTTATTACCTCTCTAATTTTTCGCGCAAACTTAGAGAC
Organism: Chloroflexota bacterium; assembly: GCA_012797815.1. Classification (GTDB taxonomy): domain Bacteria; phylum Chloroflexota; class Anaerolineae; order Anaerolineales; family Anaerolineaceae; genus UBA4781. The sequence continues at coordinate 74,345 of JAAZOK010000075.1, forward strand.
ACGGCAATAATGATGATGACGCCGCGGGCGATCATCTGCTCTGACACAGTCAGACCCATCAACAACAGACCATTGTTCAGCATGCCCATCACAATAGAGCCGATGATGGAGCCGGTAATGGAGCCCTTCCCACCGGAGAAAGACGTGCCGCCAATGACCACTGCAGCGATCACGGTCATCAGATCCGCCTCTCCCAGTGTATAGCGTGCACCATGCAACCGACCTGCATATAACAAGCCTGCCATGGCGGCGGTGAGAGAACTGATGATCAGCACAATAATGCGAATTCGATCCGTATGGACACCCGAATAACGAGCTGCCGACCGGTTCCCGCCGGTGGCATGTACCGCTCGCCCGAAAGGGGTCTTCTTCAACAACAGGTGCCCGATAATCGTCAAAACAATTGTCCATATGAATAATGTAGAAAATGGACCAATATTCCCTGAACCAAATAGAAAATTGAAACTTTCATTCGTGATCGGCACCGCTTCAAGATTCGTGATCGTGCGCGCCAGACCGCTGATCGCTCCGGAAGTACCCAGGGTGACCAGAAAAGCAGGAATTCTAACCTTCGCGGTTATGACCCCATTCACCAACCCCACCACAAAACCAACCGCCAGCCCTGCCAGCACAGCCACAATGACGGAATAGGACCTTAATGCCAATGCAGTTACTAACGCCGCTAATGCGACGGTAGATCCGATAGACAGATCGATATCTCCTGCGGTGATCGTAAAGGTCATTCCAATCGCCATCACCGAGACCATGGCGGTCTGGCGCAGGACGTTCATCATGTTTCCCCCGGAGAGAAACCCTTTATCCTTCAAAGTGATCCCAAAAAATAACAGGATCAAGATAAAACTGAGGTACACAACGTATTTTTGGAGATTGAAGCTTTGAATTCTTTTTTTAATATCCATCATCCTGATTGTTCTCCTAAGAAACAACTCTCAGGCAGCCGGCCGGCTGCCTGAGAGTTTCAGAGTTCCTATTTTGCCAAGGCATCCAAGATGTCTTGAGGAGGATCCATGTTCAAAGCTCTATTCCATGCCTCCACAACGTTGTCGTTTGTCACTTTCATGAGGTCAACCACGACAAAAGACGGCGCTTCTTTGCCCAGCAATTTATAGGCTGCCATGCGTGCCATGGTCGCGCCAATGTCATAGGGTAAGTCGATGGTTTTTCCGTACATATTTCCGTCCATCACCATATCCAGGTCATTGTTCGCGCCCAGATCCTCGGTAACCACTTTGACATCCGTACGACCCGCCGATCGCAATGCGGCGATGACACCTTCTGCTGCCACATCCCACGCCACATAAATGCCGTCGATCTCAGGATGCTGTACCAGCATCGCGGATGCAACTTCTTCCGTCTTGTTTTCTTCGGTGAAGCCGCTGACGGCCACGATCTTGATACCGGGATAGTCCTGCGCGATACGGCAGGCAAAAGTGAAGTCGCGGTTATTGGTCACGAAATAATCAGCATCATAGAAGATGAAGCCGATTTCTCCGCTTCCTCCAAGTGCCGCATCCATCAGGTCGGCAGAACCTCGTCCCATTCCGTAGTGGTTGCCGGTCACAATTCCGATATATTGGTCGCCCGCAGTGTACCCATCGACCCCGTTGTCGGCGAAGACGATCGCCACACCCTCATCAACAGCAGGCTGGAAAGCCTGTGCAGCCGAAACGGGATCCACCGGCAGAGTTAAGATGATGTCCGGCTGCAAAGCCAGCGCGGTCTCGACGTCGGTGGCTTGCTTGGCAGGATCGAATTGAGCGTCAGAGGTAGCGACTACTTCGATGCCCAGTTCTTCGAACACTGCTTTTGCACCATCGGTCAAGCCGTTATACCATTCACCCGCACCTGCCCACAGCAGAGCCGCCGTGTAGTTCCCCGCCTGTATTTCTGCGATTTCCGCATCGCTGAGGGTGACATCACTGGCGGGTACCGCATCTTCACCATTAGGTCCCTTGGCATATTCCGCAGAATATTCTGAACAATCAATACCAAAGCTGGCCAGATCTACTGCACTGCTTTCCTGGTTATCCATCGAATCGGCTGCTTGAGCCTGTTCAGATGTTGTACCATTTGAACAGGCACTGAGGACAAGTGCCAGAATCACGATAACCAACATAAAAAATTTTTTTGTATTTCTCATCTCTCTTTACCTTTACTTTGTTTTTTTGACGAAAACAAGAATTTCCGTTCACCTCCTAAAATTGATTTCTCAAGATAGTTTTCTCACGACATAAAAATCGGAAACATTATGTAAAAGATTGATCATGGCACCCAACATCGCCGCCTGGTGCCCCAGAGTCGAGGCTACAATGGGAGGAATTACCGGAATTCTTCCCTGTAACTTCTTGGTAATGGGACCGATCAGGAGATCGGCTGATTGAATGACGCCGCCGCCCAGCACGATCACTTCCGGATCGAAAAAGGTGATCACTGCTGCCAGTGCAATGGCCAGATACTCCACCGTTTCATCGATGATCTTTGCAGCCCAGGTCTCCCCTCGGCGATGCGCATCGAAGACAAATTCTGCGGTGATTTCTTCATCCCCTTTTAATCGCCCGCGCGCTTCCAGTTCGCGCCTGGCGCATTCCGCAATTCCGGTCCCCGCAGCTTGCAGTTCCAGAGCACCGAAACCGGGGTATTCTTTTTCCAGAAATTCACGACCCGGCAGAAGATAGCCGATCTCACCGGCCATCTGATGGGATCCGCGATACAACGCGCCGTCGATGACCACTCCCGCGCCAATTCCGGTGCCGATATAGATGGTGACAATATTCTGCGCATCTTTGCCGGCTCCAAACCACATTTCCCCCAAGGCTGACATGTTCACATCGTTGTCGACCACCACGGGAATATGAAATTCTCCTTCCAGGCGTTCTTTCAGTGGGAAATTTTTCCATTCGAGGCTGGGAGCCCACGAGATCATTCCGCGGTCATGGTAAGTGACGCCGGGTGCGCCCACCCCAATCCCCAGGATCTTTTTCCCGGTGCTCTTGGATTGCTCCAACAACTCGTTGATCAGGTTGACGACCAGCTTATAGCTTTCTTCTTGCTTGGTATTGTGCTTGGAATATTGTTTTTCGAAAATAACTTCACCACCCAGGTTTGCGACCGCCCCATAGAACTTCGTCCCGCCCAGGTCGACGCCGATGGTCAGGAAATCCTTCGTGTTGAACTCGATCAGAGAGCGTTTTCTGCCCCCGCTCCATTCTTTTTCGTTAGTTTCGATCACAAAACCTTCTTCGATCAGTTCATCCACGATCCGCATCACCGTCGGCAAACTTACTTTCAGGGTCTCAGCGATATAGGAGCGTGATGTTGGACCTTCCACGCGGATAATCTCAAGGATGGCAGTGCGATTGATCCCTCGCATTTCTGTGGCAGTGATCGTTTTGATTTGCTTCATAAATCCTTCCTCGCGCTACTTAATTACAGTATGTAATAATTACTAACATTGTGTAAGTAATTATATACGGGATAAGCAGGAAAAATCAACACCCCTTCCAATATTTAAGGTTGGATTCGAGTTGCTCAAAAAGACCGGAAGAAGAAAAACACCATCTTTTTTAAAACGGATTTATCCCACTGGCAAATTGAAAAACCCCAAAAAGGAGACCAAAAAGAATAATTATTTAAAAGGTTCTTAAAAACATCCATTCTGTATTGCTCGTTTTTGTATGAATGACCATATTTGACGCCCATATTTTATTAAAAATAGACCGATTATTCTCGCGCGATGGAAATTACCAGAATGCTTCATCTATAATTACAGGATATACATTACAGAATAATTCAGGAGAACAACATCATGAAAGTCAGGGCTATAACATTCCTTATCCTTTGCATACTCGTCTTTTCAAGCGCATGTTCGGCGGTTCCTCCAACTCAAGGCATGCCGACCGAGGCAGCCGTCACGCAGGCTGCCGCTTCCACCAGCCTACCCTTAACCCCCACTGTGAATCCCTATCTGTTAGACGAAGATCTGCAGCCGTACAATGCTACTATTTTTGGCGGCGGTAATATCGATCGCAGTTTTCTTTCGCAGGATGGATCCACAATTTTAGTGCAAACTGCACTTGGCATCTTCATCTATGATGTGGAAAGTGGAGAAGAATTGGGTTTCGCCCAGCCCTGGCTGAAAGTGGTTGCCTTTGATGGAAGATATGGATATTTTATAAAGCCAACTACAATTTCTACCAATGACGCGGGGGAGCTTACCTATGAATACCGCAATTTGGTGCCCTTCATTTGGGATGGAAGAAGGATCGTGACCAGAGCAGGGCGCTCGTTGTATGGGGAAGATGGGGAGGAACTGGATATCTACGAATTCGTCGTCGATTCAACGAATGGTTTCATCTACGGTGTCACGCAGTATGAAAGGAGTTCGGGAGGAACTATCTTGCTGGGATCTCCCCGGCAAAAAATCCTATGGTCGCAAGACGGCGATGTGTATCTTGATCGGTTTTCTGTAAGTAATGTCTGGGATGCGGTCTTCGCACCGAATGGCAGCTACTTGGCAGTCTCGAACGTGCAGGGGGACAATGCATCGGTGAGGTTGGTGAAATTCGATAGTGAAGAAGGGGTGAGTTCTGTTCAATTGATCCAAACGCATGTCGATACGTTTATTGAAAACATGGCTTTCTCCACGAATTCCGGCAAAGTACTCTCTGCCGATTATGTCGGTGAGGTCTTTGTGTATGATATCAACGATGGCAGTAAATACCAGCTGGCATTGACAGCAGAAGATTGTTTTGAAGATAATAATGCTCGTCCGATTGGGAAAGCCGTTTTCCTTGATGAAGAACGGGTAGCGATCGGTACCAACACCGGTATGTTCATTATCTGGGAACCCGCAACAGGCAGTATTGAAAAACTTAATCCGACTCAGAAACCCATCACCGACATTCATGTTTTGTCTGGTGATGAGGCACTCATCGTCACACGCGATGGTGTTACCCGTTTCACGATCAGCACAGAGGAAGTCGCCCCTGTTGTGACCCTCGAAGGTTCTAGCTGGAGCAAACTCTATGTCCGGGAGAATCGTTTATTAAGGGTAAGATCTCTGAATAATGACCGGCTGCAGTTCGATCTCTGGAATACTGAGACTTTCTCAAAAATAAGCAGTGAAGTGCTGTCTACCGAGCTCGGCATGGATTATTCGATGAATCTATGGGAGACAAACGATGGTCAGCCTGTGGTGGGATTCTCCAGATACAGTGCCGATGTCAATCCGTTGCTGTTATTGGATCAGGAAAATTTCGATGTGATCGATAGCAACTACGAGAATGAAAATCTTTCCGCCGGATTTTCCCCGGTTTATATAGACGCATTGGATCAATATGTCGGTGTCGGGCTATCCGGTTATGAACTGGTATTTACCGGCGGCGATGACCCGCTGTTCAGAGAACCGGTTGCCCGAAAGAGTACACTGCGTGAGATCCGCAGTTTCACAGTTTCGCCTGATGGATCGATGGCATACGCGCTCACCGAGGGAATGATTCAGGCTTATGGACTGCTTGATCCGTCACGATCCTTCACGATCACGAATTCTGGGCTCTCTTCCTACTATGGCATCGACGCGGTGAATGAGGAGAATCTGCTGCTGACCTACAACTCAAGTCGAGATACGCGTTTTGCTCTTCTCAACCTTGCCAGTCAGGAAATAACTCCGGTAGCCCTGCCCACACTGTCTGATGCGAGATTGGAAAGCATATCGAGAGGGAAGGAATATCCAGAAGGTATATATGTGTTCTGTTATGAGAATTGGGGCTTGATCGAATACGATATTCTTAACGAGCGCGCTGTGAAACAGATCTTGATGACAAATGATCCAAGCGGTCTTTATTGGCAATATGATTTTTTCCCGGAGGAGAATCTGGTGATTGGGATGGCAGGTGGGTACTATAAACTTCAAAAAGTAAATATTAGTTTCTAGGACAACGAAAAAGCCCCGTACTCCATGGAGTGCGGGGCTTTTTCTACAGGCTGAACATGGAAGATTGTTAAAGGCTATTGGTGCATCAGCCGGATGTAGCCATCCTCCAATCCCGGCTTCACCGCTTTCGCCGACCCATCTGCCGGCTGATGTTCCCCTACCAGGCGGTAACGGATGCCATCACTCTGGTGCAACATGGATACGATCGTCAATCCCCCATCCGGCTTTTCCGTAGAGGTGGTGGTAAGTTCCCACACATGTCCTTCCGCCTTCCGGATCAGCTCGGATGGGCTCCCTACAAACTGAATGTCGCCGTGCGAAAGTACCGCCATCTTCTGGCTGGTCAGCCCGATATCTTCCACAATGTGCGTGGAAAGCAGGATCACACGGTCGGCTGCCATTTTCACCAGCAAATTGCGGAAACGGATGCGCTCTTCGGGGTCGAGCCCGGCGGTCGGTTCATCCACGATCAAAATGCGCGGGTCATTGACGATCGCCTGCGCAATGCCCACCCGGCGTTTCATGCCTCCCGAAAACCCTTTGATCTTGCGATCGGCATTTTCCTGCAAGCCGGCCAATTCCAGAACTTCACGGATGCGTTTGCGCCGTTCCGAATCTGTGTGCATGCCCTTCAGAATAGCCATGTAATCGATGAATTCCCGTGCGCTCAGGTCGGGGTATAAGCCCAATTCCTGTGGCAGGTAGCCTAACTGGGCTTTGAGACGCTGTTTGTCCTTTTCCTGTGAAAGATCCAAGCCATTGATCACCACCTGCCCGCGGCTGGGTTGGACGATACCTGCCAGAATGCGCATCAGGGTGGTCTTGCCGGCTCCATTGGGTCCCAGCAAGCCAAACATGCCCTCCTCGATCTGCAGGGTGACTTCATTGAGTGCCCGTACAGCCTGGTTTCCTTTCCCATAAAATTTGGTCAAATTCCGAATATCGATCATTGCTTCAATCCTTCTTTGTTCTAAATGTAACGTTCCTGCCTCTTCAGTAAGAAGGCAGACAGAAAAACCAACCCCACACCGGTCAGCGTCAGGCTGATCTGGTTTTCAACCAGCATGCTTCCACCCATGGGGAAGGTCGCTCCCATGAAGAGCACCAGGTTGCGTGCGAGCGGTTTGCTCAATAAATATCCTCTCAACGTCAGCTGGAAGATCCATAATCCTCCGGTGAAAACGGATCCGCTCGTTGCCTGTCTGAAAGCCAGCGCGGTAAAACAACCCAGCGCCAGCATCGCCAGACTGGGGACCAGCCACACCAACTGGCGTTGCCAGAAGCCCCCCAGATATGCCAGGTCCACTCCCATCCATACCATGCAACCCTGGAAAACAAGGCTGGTCGCCAGGATGACCGCAGCCAACACACCGTAGCGGGCAGCCAGCAACCGCCAGGCTGAGATGGGAGATGCAAAATGCAGTTCCAGCGCGGGGTCGGAGAGGATCGAGGAGGATGCCAGAATACCGGTGATCAGCGGCAGCATGTAACCCAAAAAAGCAGTCGCCATGCCGTTAGCGCGTTCCTCATTCAGAAAGAACGCGGTCAAAATGAGGAAGAGTGCCAGAAATGCCGGTGGCATCCAGAATTGTTCTTTGCGATATGTCTTCATGGCATAGCGCAACGGTATTTTCGACGAAGTCATCCATCCCTCCTATACCGTTGCTTCGCGGCGGCTGATGATGCGTTCTTCGGCGAACAGTGCAGTCGTCGCCAGGACGACGATCACCAGCAGGTTCAGAAGCGCGTCGACATAGGTATATCCACGCGCACCACCGTATACGATCCCCCAGTAGCCTTCCAATGGATAAAGCCCGGCAACGTTCAGGATGGTGTCACTGATCGAAAAGAACTTTTCCGCGTTGAGGTAGTTTCCCCAATACCAGTAGCCGGTGAACAGGATCTGGTAGATGCGCACCGGCATGAGGCTGGGGCACATCACCGAGAAGGCGTTCACAAACAACACCGCCGGGACGTTGACCGCCAGTGAGACCAGCAGGCCCATGGGGATGATCTGCACGGGGAACCCGATCAGGATGAATGAAATCCCGGTGAATACCACCATGAGTAGAATACAGGTGATCTCCGATAAGGTCACACCGAGATATTTCCCCAGTACATATTGTCGATTGGTCAGGCTGGTTGTGCGCAGTAATTCGCGCATGCTCAGTTTTTCGTCGCGTACGATACGATCGGAAGCCAGGATACCGCACACCACCGGGATGAACAGATTGATGCTCATCACAAACGAAGAAGCGCTCGACCACAGGTTCTCTTCGACGGCTGCACCCGCTAAAAGCTCCTCCTGTTGGGTAAACGTGGTCACGATAAAAAACAGCGTGAACAGTGCGAAGATGACCAGCAACCCGGTGCGTTGGATGGACATCTTGTATTCATAACGAAACACACCACTTAAAAAACTCATACAACAAACCTCCACAACGGTTATTTTTGATAGACAACTGCACAAGAGCTCATGCCAGCAACCTGACCTGCTTCTTGCCGGTGAACCACATGGCAAGCACAAAAAGCAGCAGGGAAAGGAACAAGAGATGGGATGGGCTCGCAAATTTGCCGAGAAGATTCGTCAGGCTGACAAAGCCGGCGGCATACCGACCGGAAAATTCGAGTTCCGGCATGATGCCTTTGATGACCCACAGGGAGTACGCCACCATCACCGCGTTGACGCTTCCCCACAGCAGCGAGCAGAACAGTGCCAGAGAAGAGAGAAAAGCCATGGGCGCCATCCAATCCAGCAGCACTGCCCAGGAGAACTGGGCAACCTGCCCATGGATGAACAGGATCAACAGCGATGAGGAAAAAGTGAGCAGGATGTTATAGCCGAACACCAGCGCCAGCCGTGCCATCAGGATCTGTTGTGCCGAGACAGGGGTCGCCAGGGTCAGTTCCAGCGCCGGGTCGTTCTGCATGCCATAGATATATGCCACCCCGGCTGCCGAGATGAAGGGGGCTAAGAAATAGACCGCGTTGACGGTTTCCATCAGCAACGCCACGATGATGCCCAGCACGGACACCAGCGCGGATGACAGCCAGATCTCCGTGCGGATCAGGGCGACCTGCGAGCGCAGGATATACCAGGCTTTCCACAGATGTCTGGCTGATTTCCTGACCGGGACCTGCCGCAGTTCAGGCGCTCGTATGGTCTGATCGGAAGCGCGGATCTCCTGCGACACGCCTTGCCATAAGCTCAGCTCCGCCCGGCAATCGGGGCACTGCCGCAGGTGCTGCGCGACCCGGGCACGCTCCTCCTCGGAGAGGGTGCCGGCAGCGTAGAAGGGGATCCATTCTTTCAGTTTCTCATGTTCGTTCATGGCTCATCCTTTAGTATCCAGTCCGTCTCTGGTTAAAATACCGCGCAGTTGTTGGCGTGCGTAGCTGAGGCGGCTCTTCACCGTCCCCAGCGGGCAGCCGCACACCTGCGCGATTTCCTTTTGATTCAAGCCCTGGTAGAAAACCAGCTCCAGCACCTCGCGGTGTTCGGGCGACAGGCGCTGCAGCGCTTCACGCACTCTGCTGCGCTCGTCCTGCTGCGAGAGAGCTTTTTCCGGGGAGGGATCTTCATCGGCGAAATCCAGGTCATGGCTTTCGATGGATTCTGCCGGCTTCTGGCGGAATAACTGCATGCATTTATGGCGCACGATGCCCAGCAGCCAGGCTTGCACGCTGCCTTCTCCCCGGTAGGTGGCAGCCTTGCGCCACACGATCAGCATGCACTCCTGCAGGATGTCTTCCGCCAGGGCAGGATTCTCCGTCAGGCGCAGGGCGTAAGCATACAGCCGCTGCCCGTAGCGTTCATACAGGTGGTTAAATGCCATTTGATCCCCCCGGGTTATTCGTCGCAATAACCCTTCATCCTCCGACGAAGAGGGATCAAGAAAGTTGGTATGGGACATGATCCTTTCCGCTTGCATCCAGTTTACCTCGAACAACGCCGCTTTTCTGCGGCTATCTATCTGTAGTATGTCGCGCAAGGGAGAAAAAAGGTTCAAAATTCATTTCCCATACAGGGAAAAATCGTATGGGTACCACCCCTAACTGAACCTCAAATCCGGTATAAGAAGCAGGGAAGAGTTATTCAAGAGTGAGTTAATTACCCCATTAAATGAGCAAGCTCTCATGCTATCAAGTGAACCTCTCCATTACGGCTCAAATAAGGAGAATTTATCGAAATTAACAATCGAGGTATTCCCCTCACCCGGATCTGCCACACCCAGTGCGAAATCGCCTTCTTTCAATTCCGCATCCTGCACATCGAACAGCACCTCCCCGTTCACGATGAACAGGATCCGCGCGTCATCACACAACAGATACAGATTGTTGAACACCCCCGCGTCGTTCACACGGGCGCCGGTCTGCCAGCCGATCAAATCCTCATCGGGTGCTGCGATGCGACGTTTTTGGAGGCGGTAAGCGCCATCAAAACGGAAATAAGCAACATACGCCTGCACATTTTCGGTCACGTCTTTCCCTTCATCCTCATAGAGGACGCGGCAGGCAAGAAAAACCGTGGTCTGTGCGGGTGCCGTCACGGGCAGGGCAAAGGTGGTGAGGTTTGCATCATTCACATTTCCCAATCCCGACACAAGGAAATAATTATCCGCTGTAGAAACCTCGATCTCAATGCCGTACGGGGCTTTGCGCTGCACGATGCCCTCGCGCACGATTCTTTCAAAATCGTCCGCCAGGCTTTCGAAATTTTCAAACAATAACTGCCCTTCAGGGATATATACCGTCGCGGTGGGAGCAGGCGTGGCGCTCGGGATCACCTGCCGGGCAGGGTTCAACACCACGGGGGTAGGTTCCATGGATCCCTCTCCTGCGCAGGCACAGAGGACCATCAGAATGATAACCAGGGATACTCCAATGCGATAACGACTAAGCTGGATGCGCATGCTTCCTCCGGATTATGTGAGATATGCTTTCAATAAATGTAGTATAGAAGGGGCACAAAAATCAAGCAAATAAACCGATCCTTTTAACTATGATGTGGCCGGTAAAAGCAGCTTTGCTGTAAGTGTCTCTCACCCCTATACTGTGAAAAGGAAATTTCCCATAAAAAAGTGGGGCTATTGGCATCTATTTTGAGGATATTTCATCATCGCAGTTTAATTGATAA
>JAAZOK010000002.1 GCA_012797815.1 Chloroflexota bacterium
CAGGTATCATCCGCATTCTTGCGCAGCAAGAGTATCTCGACCCTGCCACCGGTGGGTTTGCGAGCATAGATACGGGCAGGGATGACCCTGGTCTTGTTGACCACCAGCAGGTCACCCGCATTCAAATAATCGCCAATATCATGGAAAACAGCGTGAGTAAGGCTGCCATCCGCGCGCGATAGCACCAGCAATTTGGAGGAGTCGCGTGGTTCCAGCGGGGTCTGGGCAATATACTCCGCAGGCAGTTCGTAATCAAAATCAATGGTCTTCACGATTCGATCAAACTCGGTTGGGATGGTTTGTTAGGGTAAGTATATCCGAGATGGCTATACGCCAGACTGGTTGCCATGCGCCCTTGCGAGGTGCGGCTCAAAAAACCGATCTGCAACAGGTAGGGTTCCACGACATCCATAATGGTATCGGGTTCTTCGCTGATGGAGGCAGCGATGGTGCTCAAGCCCACCGGACCGCCATCATATTTCTTGATGATGGTCTCCAGCACCATACGATCAATTTCATCCAGCCCGAGGCGGTCGATGCTCAAGAGGCTCATGGCTTCATTGGCAGCCGAACGGGTGATGGTGCCTTCAGCGCGCACCTGGGCATAATCACGGACGCGCCGCAACAAGCGCAGCGCCACGCGGGGAGTGCCACGCGAACGACGAGCGATCTCTTCCACCCCGGCTTCTTCGGCGCTGATCTGCAAGCGCTGGGCAGCATTGACCACAATACGCTGGAGGGCATGTTCATCGTAATAATCCAGACGGTAAACCGCCCCAAAACGTGCCCGCAAGGGAGAACTGACCAATGCCAGGCGGGTGGTGGCTCCGATGACGGTGAAGCGCGGTAATTTCAAACGGATGGAACGGGCAGAAGGACCTTTGCCGATGATGATATCGAGGGCGAAATCCTCCATGGCGGGATAGAGCACCTCTTCCACCGCTTTGCCCAGCCGGTGGATCTCATCGATGAACAGCACATCGCCGCCACTCAGATTGGAAAGGATGGCAGCCAGGTCACCGGGGCGCTCGATGGCAGGTCCGGAAGATACTTTGATGTTGACCTGCATCTCGTTGGCGAGCACATGCGCAAGGGTGGTCTTGCCCAATCCGGGCGGTCCGTAAAAGAGCACATGGTCGAGCGCGTCACTACGCTGTTGGGCAGCCTGGATCAAAATATGCAGATTTTCGGTGATCTGGCTCTGCCCGACGATATCCTTGAGATATTTGGGGCGCAGGGCATTATCGAGCTGTTCGCCTTCTTCAGGTTTGGGATCCACGATCCGGGGAGCTTCATTATTCATAAAAAAGATTATACCTTTGGATAGTAGACACTTTCTGTTATTATATAGGTTTGTAAGAAATAATTCTAATGGAGATGCAGTCTATGGAAAATGTTTTTGTATCACAGCACCCCCTGATCAAGCACAAACTGGCGAAGTTACGTGACAAGGATACGGAGCCCAAGAAGTTTCGCGAGCTGATCCGCGAGATCGCCGGGCTGCTGACCTACGAAGCCACCCTGGATCTGGAACTGTCTCCCTTTGAAGTAACCACTCCTCTGGAAAAGATGAGTGGTTCTATTTTAAAGGAGAAGATCGGTCTGGTTCCCATCCTGCGCGCCGGGCTGGGCATGGTGGAAGGCGTGTGGGAGTTGATGCCATCCTCCGAAGTATGGCACATCGGCATCTACCGCGATGAGAAGACCCTCAAACCGGTGGAGTACTATAACAAGTTGCCCATCGAGCCGCGCGTATCCGTGTGCCTGATCCTGGATCCCATGCTGGCTACGGGTGGTTCGGCCACTGCCACCATCGACGTGCTCAAACGATGGGGAGTAAAGCGCATCAAGTTCGTGGGGATCATCGGCGCACCGGAAGGCATCAAGGCAGTGCACGATGAGCATCCGGATGTACCGGTATTTCTGGCAGACGTAGACCGCCAGTTGAACGAGCACGGTTACATCCTGCCCGGTTTAGGGGATGCGGGCGACCGCCAATTCGGCACCGGATAAAAAAACGGCTGATATAGATCAGCCGTTTTTTATTGTTTTTAAAGCTCCAATTACGCGATGGTATCCTGGGCAGCCTGGCAGATCTTGGTAAAATCATCCGCCTTAAGACTGGCACCACCCACCAGGGCACCATCGATATTGGGCATGCTGAAGAACTCTGCGGCATTGCTGCCTTTGACCGAGCCACCGTACAGAATACGGATCTGATCGGCAACGGCACTACTCAGGCTTTCTGCCAGACTGCCGCGCACGATCTTGGCGATGATCTCTTCAGCCTGTTCGGCGCTGGCGGCTTTGCCGGTGCCGATAGCCCAAATGGGTTCGTAGGCTACCACCAATTTCACAGCATCCGCCGGATCAAGGTCTTTAAGCCCTTCCAGCACTTCGCGCCTGACGATCTCGGCGGTCTTGCCGGCTTCATTCTCTTCCAGGGTCTCCCCCACGCACACGATGGGGGTCAGCCCGTGAGCAAAGGCAGCCTTGACCTTCTTATTGACCGTTTGATCGGTTTCGGCAAAATAGGCGCGACGCTCGGAATGCCCCAAGATCACGTAAGCGCAAAATTCTTTGACCATGGCAGGGGCTACCTCCCCGGTGAAAGCACCGGATTCTTCCCAGTGCATGTTCTGCGCTCCCAATCCGATTTCGGTGCCAGCGGTCATTTGCGACAGGACCATCAGCGCCGGAAAAGGCGGGCAGAGCACACGGTCGATCTTGTTAACAGCCTGCAAACCGGGTAAAAGGTCAGCCACCAGCAGAGAAGCCTGCTCCACGGTTTTATTCATCTTCCAGTTTCCAGCCACAAAAGGTTTTCTCATCGATAACTCCAATTGGTGAATTAATTGCATCTATTATAATCTGTTCCAAGCGTGGCGGTCATTTTCAGCGGAAAATTGCCAACCAACCCCAGCGGCATGAATGATTTGACCCCTGTTCGCATTCCAGTTATGATAGAAATAGACCGGGTTGGGCGGGTGATAGCAGTGGAGCTCGCTCCATTGAGGAAAGTCCGCACTCCACAGGGCACAAAACCGGGGAAATCCCGGGACGGGGTAACCTGTCGG
>JAAZOK010000119.1 GCA_012797815.1 Chloroflexota bacterium
AGCGGGCAGGGTAATGTTGCCGGTCACATCCATGGTGCGGATGTAGAACTGCGGGCGATAACCGCTGAAGAACGGTTTGTGGCGTCCACCTTCATCGCGACGCAGCACGTACACTTCAGCATTGAATTTGGTGTGGGGGGTAATGCTACCGGGTTTGGCAACCACCATGCCCCGTTCCACATCGGTGCGTTCCACACCGCGCAGCAGGAGCCCGGCATTATCGCCAGCCATCCCCTCATTGAGGGTCTTGTGGAACATTTCCACCCCGGTGACCACCGAGTTCATGCTCTTGTCACGCAGACCAACGATCTCCACTGCATCACCGACTTTGATCATGCCGCGTTCGATACGTCCGGTGACCACCGTGCCACGACCCTTGATGGAGAAAACGTCTTCCACAGGCATCATGAAGGGTTTGTCGGTGGCGCGTACCGGATCGGGGAAATAGTTGTCAACCGCATCCAGCAGTTCCTTGATGCAGGCATATTCGGGTGCATTGGGATCCGTGGAGGTGCTTTCCAGAGCCTTGAGGGCGCTGCCGCGGATGATCGGGATCTCGTCACCGGGGAAGCCGTTGTCGGTCAGCATGTCACGCAGTTCCATCTCAACCAGTTCCAGCAGTTCAGGATCGTCCATCATGTCAACCTTGTTCAGGAACACGATGATATTGGGAACTTCCACCTGGTGTGCCAGCAGTACGTGCTCTCTGGTCTGGGGCATCGGTCCATCGGGAGCCGCTACCACCAGAATGGCGCCATCTACCTGCGCTGCACCGGTGATCATGTTCTTGATGTAGTCACGGTGTCCGGGCATGTCCACGTGGGCGTAGTGCCGCTTGGCGGTCTCGTATTCTACGTGTGAAATGCTGATGGTGATACCGCGCTCTTTCTCTTCGGGAGCATTGTCGATCTTATCGAAAGCCATGAAATCAGCAAATCCCAGCAGACTGGAGTACTTGGTGATCGCTGCTGTGAGTGTCGTCTTTCCATGGTCGATGTGTCCCATCGTCCCTACATTGAGATGCGGTTTCGTTCGCTCATATACCTCTTTTGCCATTTTTTCTCTTCTCCTTATAAATAATTAATTATTGCTTCTATAGCAGAACATCTTTCGCCATGTTCTCAGGGAGTTGTGTGTAATGATCATACTCCATCGAGAACACACCTCTACCCTGTGTAACAGAACGAAGTTCTGTCGCATACCCTGACATTTCGGAAAGCGGCACAAAAGCGCGTACTGCTTGTGCGTTCCCGTGTCGCGCTTCGATCCCTGCGATTTCCGCTCTTCTGGAATTGAGTTGTCCAAGCACATCACCCAAGTATTCTTCTGGAATGTTCACCTCCACTTTCATGATCGGCTCCAGAAGAACGGCATGTGCTTTTTCAACACCTGCGCGGAAGGCAAAAATGGATGCCATCTTGAAAGCCATCTCCGATGAATCCACCTCGTGAAAAGAGCCATCGTAGAATGTTACCTGCAGATCAGTGAGCGGGTAACCTGCCAATACTCCTGATTCTGCTGCTTCATGTACACCTTTTTCAACCGCATTGAAATAATCTTTGGGCACCGCGCCGCCTTTGATCTCATTGACGAATACGACACCACTGCCCTGCGGTAATGGTTTCATCGAGAACACTACATGCCCGTACTGACCATGTCCACCGGTTTGCTTGGCATACTTGTATTCTGCTTTGGGAACCTCGCGTGTGATGGTCTCGCGATATGAGACACGTGGTTTTCCTACATTCGCTTGTACATTGAACTCACGGAACATACGATCAACGATGATCTCCAGATGAAGTTCACCCATCCCTTCGATAATGGTTTGACCGGTGTTCTCATCTTCATGCACGCGAAAAGTTGGATCTTCTTCTGCCAGTCGCTGTAGTGCTTTCGCCATCTTGTCATTATCGGCTGTTGTTTTAGGCTCGATTGCCACCGAAATGACCGGTTCCGGGAATGTGATCCGTTCCAACACCACGGGGTGATGAGCTTCACAAATGGTGTCACCCGTTACAATGCTTTTGAATCCCAACACTGCCCCGATATCCCCCGCATGCATTTCTTCCACATCTTCACGGTGATCGGCATAAACACGGATCAATCTTCCGATGCGTTCTTTTTTCTCATTGGAAGAGTTATATGCCATCAAACCTTGTTTGATCGTACCAGAATAAACTCGGAAATAAGCCATGCGTCCGGCATAGGGGTCCGACACGATTTTGAAGATCAAGGCACTCATCGGAGCGGAATCATCCGCTTCCAATAAAACTTCCTCACCGTTTTTGGGGTTAGTACCCTTTATTGCCGGGACATCAAGAGGAGAAGGCAGATAATCGATGATCGCGTCCAGCAGGGGTTGCACACCTTTGTTCCTTAAGGAAGAACCACAGAACACGGCTGTGGCATCATTGGCAAGGACCGCTTTGCGCAAAGCAGACTTGATTTCGGCAATGCTGATTTCTTCTTCATTGATGAACTTTTCCATCAAGTCATCGTCTAATTCGGCAACTTTCTCAACAAGTTGTGCTCTTTTGTTTTTGGCAGTTTCCAGCAAATCACCGGGAATCTCATATTCCTTGGGAGATGAACCCAGTTCATCTTCCCAGATGATCGTCTTCATATTCAAAAGGTCAATAACACCTTTAAAATCCGCTTCTTTTCCGATGGCTATCTGCATCTGGATTGGGTTAGCACCCAACATATCTTTAATGGTCTGGATCGAATATTCCAGGTCTGCACCGACACGGTCCATCTTGTTCACAAAACAGATGCGCGGCACATTGAAGCGGTCTGCTTGTCTCCAGACGGTTTCGCTTTGTGGTTCCACACCTTGTACACCGTCGAACACCACCACCCCCCCATCCAGTACGCGTAGTGAACGTTGCACTTCGGCGGTGAAGTCGATATGTCCTGGTGTGTCAATTAAATTGATCTGATAATCTCGCCAGCTTGTAGTGATCGCTGCAGAAACAATGGTTATCCCCCGTTCTCGTTCTTGTTCCATCCAATCGGTGACGGTAGTTCCATCATCCACTGAGCCAATTCTATAGGTCTTGCCTGTGTAAAAAAGAATTCGCTCAGTGGTTGTGGTTTTACCTGCGTCAATATGCGCAATGACACCAATGTTTCGTAATTTATTTAATGGATATTCTCGCGGCATATTGTTCACCTGTTAAAGTTCAAATCGATCAAAACCAAGGGATTACACTCGGAAATGAGAAAATGCCCGGTTTGCCTCCGCCATTTTGTGAGTTTCTTCGCGCTTTCGGATTGCAGTTCCCTGCTCATTTGCCGCATCCATAACCTCACCAGCCAATTTCTCGGCAAACGATTTCCCACTACGAGAGCGGGTGGCATCTAATATCCAGCGAATCGCCAGGGTTAAACGTCGTTCCGGATCTACTTCCATCGGAACCTGATAGGTCGCACCACCCACACGCCGTGGGCGCACTTCCATGATTGGTCCTACATTCTTAAAAGCGGTGTCTAATACTTCGACCGGTTCCTTTTTAGTCGTCTCTTTGATGATATCCAGCGCGTCATATACAACACCTTCGGCAATACTTTTCTTACCTTGTTTCAAAACATTATTGATCAAAACCTGAACGTTCCGGCTGCCGTAGCGGATATCAGGATCAATTCGTCTTTTTTCTGGTTTTGTTCTTCGCATTCAACTTTCTCCAAATGTTCTTTTCAGAAGCCTATTTGGCTTTCTTGGTTCCGTATTTTGAACGACCCTGGTTTCTGACAGACACACCGGTCGTATCTAATGCGCCGCGTACCACATGGTAACGCACACCAGGCAGGTCCTTAACACGACCACCGCGTACCATTACTACGGAGTGCTCCTGAAGTTGATGCCCTTCACCAGGAATATAAGCGGTGACTTCGATCCCGTTGGTCAGACGTACACGGGCAATTTTCCGCAACGCCGAGTTCGGTTTCTTAGGAGTCATCGTGCGAACCACCGTGCAAACACCCCGTTTTTGAGGGGACCCCGCCAGATTGCGCGATCTCTTCTGCTTGAGATGGTTCATAGTATAGAGCAAAGCAGGGGCTTTACTCTTTGATTTTTTCTGTTCTCGTCCCTTACGAATCAATTGATTAATTGTTGGCACTTTTTATAGCCTCCGATAAATTTTCGTTCTTGATAAAACCAAAGAGCGAGTATATCACAGCGTATTTTTAGAGTCAATGCAACGCCTAGATATTATTCCCAAATTTTTCACCCAACCCCAGCAGTCCGGTGGGTAATTTTGGCGGTTTTATCTTTTCTTCATCCTTTCCAAACTTGATCACATCTCCCGAATCCAATTCGGCTTCCACAGCCAATCCCAGGCTCTGCAACTCTTTCACCAAGACCCTGAAACCAGCCGGTAAACTGGGTTCTTCGATCGGTTCACCCTTGACAATGGCTTCATAAGATGTCACGCGTCCCTGCACATCATCTGACTTGATGGTCAGCATTTCCTGCAGGGCATATGCAGCTCCATATGCCTCGAGCGCCCATACTTCCATTTCACCAAAGCGCTGTCCACCGAATTGCGCTTTACCACCCAGCGGTTGTTGTGTAACAAGACTGTAAGGACCGGTTGAACGGGCGTGCACCTTATCTTCAACCAGGTGGTGCAGTTTCATTATCGTCATTACACCCACCGTCACGGGCTGGTCAAATGGAAGACCGGTATTCCCATCTCGCAAAACCTGCTTGCCAAGAATTGGCATGGGTAATTGCGTATCTTCCATAAAATGTTGTGCTGTGGAACGGATATCCTCGTCAGCAATTTTTTCGGTATTCTTTCCATTCGCTTCGAGCCAGATGCGCAGGCATAAACTGATCGCCCGATCATCTTTCTCCTGATCGTGTGGTTTGCCGACTTCATTATCTTCAAATGCGACGATCTTATCCGGATTCTGACCGCGATCGCGCAGCCATTCGATTAAGGTTACCTTGCGAGCGAAGATGGGATCCGTCTTGATCTGATAGATATCATAGTCCTTGCCATCCAACCACTGTTCAATATACAGCAGCCTGACTTCATCGTCATCTTGCAGCATCTCAGCCGAATAATCCTGTTCTTTAACCCATTCCCAGGCTTTTTCGCCGATCTCATTCCAGGCATAATCCATTAACCAGGAGCGTGCCAGTTCGGCTTCGATCTCAAATTCATCCGCGCCATCAAAAACCGGGGTGAGCGCGCGGAATCCCAATCGCAGTGCTGCCCAACCCAGATGGGTCTCCAACACCTGCCCGATATTCATACGTCCGGGCACTCCCAACGGATTGAGAATGATATCGACCGGCTCACCACTTTCAAGGAAAGGCATATCTTCCACCGGCACCACTTTTGAAACGACACCTTTATTTCCGTGCCGCCCAGCCATCTTATCGCCGGCGGTGAGTTTGCGTAATTGCGCTACGGCAACACGCACCATTTTATCCACGCCTGCCGGCAGGTCGGTATTGTCTTTACGGGTGAAGATCTTTACTTCCACCACCTTCCCGCGTTCGCCGTGCGGCATGCGCAGGGAGGTATCGCGCACATCTCGCGATTTTTCACCGAAGATGGCGCGCAGCAATCTTTCTTCCGGGGTTAGTTCTTTTTCACCTTTGGGTGTGATCTTACCGACCAGAATATCGCCGGGACCCACTTCGGCACCGATACGCACGATGCCGTTTTCATCCAGATCACGGATAGCATCATCGCCTACATTGGGAATGTCGCGTGTAATCTCTTCCGGACCCAGCTTGGTATCACGTGCTTCCACTTCATATTTCTCAATATGGATGGAAGTGAATTTATCTTTTTGAACCATTCGTTCCGAGATGAGAATGGCATCTTCATAGTTACCACCCTCCCATGACACGAATGCCACGACAGCGTTCTGACCCAGTGCCAGTTCTCCTTCTACCGTAGAGGAAGAATCTGCCAAAATATCACCTTTTTGAACGCGTTGCCCTTTTACCACCAGCGGACGCTGGTCAATACAGGTGCTCTGGTTGGAACGCTGATATTTTTTCAGCAAATACTCATGAATACCTTTATCTGTGCGAACGCCAACGCGTTTCCCGGTCACCGAGACAACATCCCCATCCTCTTCAGCGATCAGCACCTGCCCCGAATCTTTGGCAGCATACAATTCCATGCTGGTGGAGACACGTGGTAGATCAGGTTTCAATAAAGGAACCGCCTGTGCCTGCATGTTCGAGCCCATCAAGGCACGGTTTGCATCATCGTGTTCGAGGAAGGGGATCAACGCCGCACTGATACCCACGATCTGGTTCGGTGCCACATCCATGAACTGGATCCTCTCCGGAGAGGAGAAGATGAAATCGGAGTGGTAGCGGCACGAAATACGGTCGCGCACAAATTCGTTGTATTCATTCAATTGCGTGTTCGCCTGGGCAATGATGAACTTATCTTCCACATCTGCCGGCAGATAATCGATCTCATCCGATACAAATCGGGTAACCTGGATCATACCCAGAGACTTGCTGATCTTCTTGATCTCAGCCAGGTGTTCTTCCTTGATGCGGGTGCCCTTACGAATGATGACTTCATCACTCTTTGGATCACGAATGGATTCCGCCAGTTCGCGCCCCAACAATGCCGGATCATCTGCTTTCAATTCGGCGATCACTTTGCGATAAGGCGTTTCGATAAATCCATATTGATTCACCGTGGCGTAAGATGCCAGACGACCGATCAAACCAATGTTTGGACCTTCAGGGGTCTCGATCGGACAGATACGTCCGTAATGAGAATGGTGCACATCGCGCACATCAAAACCGGCGCGCTCTCTACGCAGCCCACCCGGACCCAATGCTGAAAGGGTACGTTTATGGCGCAACTCAGCCAGCGGGTTGGTTTGATCCATGAATTGTGATAGCTGGCTGGAACCATAGAATTCACGCAGGGCCGCCACCAGGGGGCGGATATTGATCAGGTTCTTGGGGTCCACCTTGTCTTGCTCGCGGATGGACATTCTTTCCTTAATAACCCGTTCCATGCGGCGCATGCCGATGCGAAGCTTGTTCTGGATCAATTCACCCACGGTCTTTACGCGGCGATTTCCCAGGTGATCGATATCATCCTTATCTTCCATTTCATTATTGATCTTGATCATGCGGCGCACCAGATAGACAATATCCCATTTGGTGATAGTGCGCTGGTTGATCGAAACATAGTTCTTGATATCGAGTTTCTGGTTCAGTTTATACCGTCCCACATTCTCGAGATCATAATGGCGTTGATCAAAAAGTTGTTCTTCTAAGAATTCTTTAGCGTTATCAATAGTCGCGGGGTCACCCGGTCTCATCCTGCGGAAGAATTCCAGCAACGCCAGCTCCGAGATGGTTTTCCCGTCTGAGAAATCCCATTCCGGTTCCTGATGAAAAGTGCTCGGGATGAAAAGGCGATCCGGATCGGTATCGATGTCATTGAACAGGGAAATCAATTCCTCATCCGTTCCGAATTTTAATGGCGATTGTTCCAACCCATCATTCACCGCTGCCAGCGCCCGTAAGAAGATGGTGATGGGTACGGTGCGTTTGCGGTTGAACTTTAGAATAATATAATCATTTTTTCTTGTTTCGAATTCCATCCACGCGCCGCGGTCAGGGATCAATTTGGCAGTTGCCAATCGTTTACCGGTCGCGCGGTTGATGGGAGCATCGAAGTAAACACCCGGTGAACGGATGAGTTGAGATACCACTACCCGCTCAGATCCGTTGATGATGAATGTACCCTTGTCCGTCATCATCGGGAATTCACCCAGATAAATATCTTCGACGATGGGTTCGGGAACCTCAGCCCCGGCTAACAAAACTTTGACATACAACGGGCTGGAATAAGTAAGATCTTTTTCTGTACATTCCTCAATGGAATTTTTAGGGGCTTCAAACCAATACTTCAGTCCCCACTCTTTGCTTGTATCTGACTTGCCGGGGAAGAATAATTTCACTCCCCCGTTATAAGATTCGATAGGAGATATTTCATCAAAGAGGTCTGCCAGACCTTCATTGAGTAACCGATCGAATGATTCTTTTTGAACCTGGATAAGATTTGGAATTTCAAGAACTTTCGGAATTCGGGAATAATTCTTTTCAGGCATTTCAAGACCCATGTAGCGCTCCTGCTGGTTTATCTATTAAATACATTACAAAGCCATATCTATGGCAAACCAATATTTTATCAAGTATGCGTATATTGGTCAAGCACTATTCCTATATATTTAAGCATACTTGCACTTCCCATCCCCAAGAAAGTGATTTTTTGGATAGAATAAAGAAAAAAATCGAGGGATTCGATGAACAATATAAATAACGATCGTGAATTCTCTTTGAAAAAAGCCCTGGGGAATGTTTCATGGGTTTCCGTTCTCGCTATTGGCATCATTATCGCAGTGCTCCTGTCTCGTTTTATCGGGCTTGGTGATCGTGTCATGAGTCACGATGAAGTCAATCACGTTGTTCCCTCTTATGATTTTTATTCCGGCCTGGGATATGAACACAACCCCCTCTCTCATGGACCATTCCAATTCCATCTGATCGCACTCTCGTATTTCTTATTTGGGGATAATGATTTCACCTCTCGATTGCCCCATGCGATTTTCAGTGTTGCCACCGTGATCTTTGTGTTGTTCGCTTTCCGTAAATATTTCAAGAAAGGTGGAGCTACCATTAGCGCCCTTCTTTTCCTGATCTCTCCTCTTCTGTTATTTTATGGTCGCTATGCACGCAATGAAGCTTTTGTCGGATTATTCCTGGTGGTGATTTTGTATTCCGTCATCCGTTACTTCGATAAACGGGATGATTTTTCCTTGTACCTTTTCGCCGCTACGTTATCCTTGTATTACACCAGCAAAGAAACCGCTTATATTCATACCGCTATTTTGATGATCTTTCTTTTCTTCAAATTTATCGCGGAAATATTACACAATCGCCTTGTCTCTTATCGCACTTTGTTGCTCAATATTCTATTGATCGGAGTGATCGGTGCCTCCCTGGCAGGCTCGGTCTTGCTTTTCCGCAATACCGATCTATCTGTCATCGATAACAATGCCCTGGTTTTACAGAACGCCGAGATCCAAACCCTCAGCTCTCAATTCTATTTTGTGGGTCAGATCTTGAAAATAATGTTGCCGGGAATCCTGCCGCTTCTGGGTGGCTTGTTCATCATTGTACTGATGCGCCGCTCGCTGCATTGGGATAAATTATCGGCTTCACCGGCTTTCAATCTCTTTGTGCTGGTCACCACGCTTGTCCTTCCCCTGTTATCCGCTTTCCCGGTGCGTTTCTGCGGCTATGACCCCATCGCTTATACCAGTGCCACCAGCAATATGCTGGACCTGGTTTATATCCTTTATCTGGCTTTCGTTTCCATCCTTTTGGGTTTCACCTGGAGACCAAAGCAGTGGTGGAAATTCGCCACGCTTTTCTACGCCATTTTCTTCGTGTTCTACACCACTTTTTTGACCAATATGAATGGCGCACTTACCGGCATCGTCGGATCGCTGGGGTACTGGCTGGCACAGCAAGATGTGAACCGTGGCAACCAGCCACTTTACTATTACGCCCTCATTCAACTACCGGTCTATGAATTCCTGGCAATGCTTGGATCATTACTGGCGGTCATCTTTGCTGTTCATCATAAAAGAAAAGCGCCCCGCATACCAGAACAGGAAGAAACACTGGTGCAGCCCGCTCCGGAGCTTACCCAACCGCCGGAACCTGAAAAACCGCTTTTTGTCAACAATACTCTTTCCATTACCGGTTTTTTGCTTTTCTGGGGCATTGCCAGTCTGGTGGCATTCTCCATCGCCGGTGAAAAAATGCCCTGGTTGACGGTACAGATCGCTGTGCCCTTCCTCTTACTGGCTGGGAAAGCGCTCGGTGAATTGGTGGATTCCATTCCCTGGCGCGATCGCACCATCTGGGAGAACGGTTTGATCATATTGATTAGCATCAGCATTCTGCTGGTTTCATGCCATCTTCTGATCTCTGTGCTGGGAAACGCCATGCCTTTCCAGGGTAAAACTCAGCAACAACTTCAAGATACTTACCGGTTCTTACTGCAAGTGCTCGTTCTTGCAGGGCTACTTTTTCTGTATCGTTTTGCCATTAAAGGATGGTCCAAAAATGGAAAGCTCAAGGTTTTCACCCTGGCATTCTTTTTGATCTTGAGCGTCATCACCACCCAATCCGCTTTGCGCGCTGCATTTGACGATTATGATTATCCGACCGAATATCTGGTCTATGCGCACGCCGCTCCGGGTCCCAAGGAGATCCTGGATCAGGTGCAGGAAATTTCCGAGAGGATTACTGGTGGCTTGGATTTACAGGTAGCCTATGACAATCAGGCTCTTTATCCCTTCTGGTGGTATTTCCGCCATTATCCCAACCGCATCAGCTATCTGGAAAATCCCACTCGTATGCTGGAGGATGTACCCATCATCCTCGCCGGACAGGAAAATTACAGCGCTATTGAGCCGATCATTCGCAATAATTATTATGCCTTCGAATATTACCGTTTATGGTGGCCCAACCAGGATTATTTCAACCTGACACTCGATCGTCTGGTCGGCATATTACGGTCGCCCGATATGCGGCAGGCACTATTCAATATTTGGTACAACCGCGATTATTCTCTTTATGCCGAGGTGACCAACAATCCTTCTCTGGAGCTCGCAAATTGGTCTCCTGCAGCAAAGATGAATATGTACATTCGAAAAGATATCGCAGATCAGATGTGGGATTTCGTTTCAGAAGAGAAACTGAGCCGGGTTCCCACCGGAGATCTCTACAACGAGATCACCACCATCATTACACCCGATCAATTTATCGGAGGGGATGGCGTTCTCAACCAACCACGTGGTATTGATATCGCCCCCGATGGAACCATCTACGTAGCTGATTCCAAAGATAATCAAATCAAACAATTCACCACCGGCGGTACCCTGCTCAACAGTTGGGGTACTTTCGGCAGTACCACCGATGAAAGCGCTCCGGGCGGCACTTTCTATGAACCGTGGGATGTGGCAGTCGCACCCGACAGCAGTGTCTATGTCGCCGACACCTGGAATCACCGCATCCAGAAATTCACCTCCGGTGGAACCTTCATCAGCATGTGGGGTTATTTTGCCCAGGGTGATAGCCCGCAGGGTTATTGGGGACCACGCAGTCTCACCACCGATGCCGACGGCAACGTCTATTTCAGTGATACCGGCAATAAACGCATCGTAGCCTTTGATAAGGATGGCAACTTCCTGGCACAGTTTGGCAGTTCCGGCGCCAGTTACGGACAATTTAATGAGCCGGTTGGGATCGCACTGGATGAAAACAACCATCTCTATATCGCCGACACCTGGAACCACCGCGTACAGGTGCTGGTACCAGATCTGGAATTGAACACCTCCACCACACTCATGAGCTGGGATGTAGATGGCTGGTTTGGGGAATCGACCGACAACAAACCCTACATCGCGGTCAACGCTGTGGGCAATGTATTCGTCAGCGATCCGGAAGGTTCACTTATTTTAGAATATAGTTCCGCCGGTGAACTCCTCCACGTTTGGGATTTGCGTGGCGTGGTAGATGAGGAGATCGTCATGCCGGTGGATATTGAATTCTCTGCCGACGGCACTATGTGGGTCAGCGATGCAAGCAATAATATGATCTATGGCTACACTCTGCCGGCAGATTAGATTATTTTTCTTTTCTTCCAGTGCAGAGTGTTCAACGGATGCATCCCGATCACGCCGAAGCTTTCTTCTGCACGCCCTGCCGGGTAGTTGACCCTGATCTCTTTCCCCAGCCTGCTGTTAGCAAACGGGATCAGGGTTCTTAGAAAGTGGCTCTCTGCTGATTTCTCTTGTGGAACGGCTAACCACAGGTTGGCATAGGTCTGGTACGGGATCAGTTCATAGCTGATGAATCCTTTGGCTTCTCCCAGTTCATCCATCCAGTGCACCTTGATCCGATCATGCAGGCTGTCGATGATGAATTGTTTCAGGGAGGGTTGGAATGAAGCGATTTCAAATCCAAAAGAAGCGGTCAATTCCGCAGGGTGGAGAGCAGCAAACTGATCCCGCTGGGTGCTCCAGTCTGCCTTTTTCCTTTTATGGACCGTCGTATTCGTTTCTTTTAGAAAGAGCGTATTCGCCTTTTTTTGTGCCCAGGTTGTGCGGGTCATAAATGTCTCAAATCCGAAATCATCATACAAGCGCAAAGCTGCCTGGTTATCATTTTTTACCTGCAGCCAGGTTTCTCTGACACCCTTGCTCTCAATATATCGCAGAGCAGTTTCGGTCAATGCCTTGGCAATTCCTCTTCCTCGCGCATCCGGTCGAACAGCCACATTAGAGATCACATATACAAACTCGTGCTTCGCTTTCAACAGGGAAAGCGTGATATTTCCGATGACCTTGTCTCTCTCTTTATAAACAAAACCTTCTCCCGGTAATGAATATTTTTCCGGGTTGCGTTGGGCAATTTTTGCAAAAAGAGGAGTTTCCGAGATGCGCCGCAGGTAGCTGATGTATCTTTCGCCATCTTCATCCATGGCTTCCTGAAAACACTCATATAAAAGGTTCGCAATGGATTTCAGGTCCGAGGTAACACTGATGGGTCTTATGTTCTTATCGATCATAAATAAATATTTTTCTATTTGATATACACTACCTAAAAAGCATTTCTTATACTATTTTTATAGCCTTAGTATATGATTGAATCTATCAAATGTTATAATGCCGATTAACATAGGAGACAAGTACTATGATGCGATTTGACCGTTTTACTGAGCGTGCTCAAGAAGCTGCACAAAAAGCTGCTGAGATCATCCAGCGCTATGGGCACAATCAGATTGATACCGAACACATTTTATTAGCGTTGATCGAGCAGCAACAGGGAGTGGTGGGGCAATTACTGGAGATCATGTCCGTTGACCCCATGCTGTTGCGCGATAAATTAGACCAAATGCTGCGCACCAGCCCCAAAGCCAGCATCTATGGTGGTGGCGCCGGGCAGATCTTTATTACTCCCCGGGTGAAGCGTATCATCGAGGTTGCCAATCAAGAAGCCACCGCTTTGAATGACGAGTACATTTCAACCGAACACCTTTTTCTGGCAATCGTGGAAGAGAAAGACACTCCCTCCTCCCGTTTATTGAAAGAAAACGGCATCACGAAAGAACGCGTCCTGGACGCCATCAACCAGTTACGTGGTGGTCAGAAGGTCACCGACCGCAAATCGGAGACCCGCTACCGCACCCTTGAAAAATATTCGCGCGACCTGACCCAACTGGCAGCCGAGAATAAGCTGGATCCGGTCATTGGACGTGATAAAGAGATCCTGCGCGTGATCCAGGTCCTTTCGCGCCGCACCAAGAACAATCCGGTTCTGATCGGCGAGGCCGGGGTCGGAAAGACTGCCATCGTGGAAGGGTTGGCGCAAAAGATCGCCAAGAACGACGTGCCCGAGATATTGATCGGCAAGAAGGTGATTTCCCTCGACCTGGGAGCCATGATCGCCGGTTCGCGCTTCCGTGGTGAATTCGAGGAACGCCTGAAAGCCTCTCTGGAAGAGGTGCAACGTTCTGCCGGGGAGATCATCTTATTCATCGATGAACTCCACACCGTGGTGGGTGCCGGAGCGGCGCAGGGTGCCATGGATGCATCCAATATGCTCAAGCCTGCCCTTGCACGTGGTGAACTGCAGTGCGTGGGCGCCACCACCCTCAACGAATATCAAAAATACATCGAAAAAGATGCCGCCCTTGAAAGGCGCTTTGCTCCGGTCTATGTGGATGAGCCCACCGTGGAAGATACCATTTCCATGCTGCAGGGATTGCGTGACCGTTACGAAGCTCATCACAAGGTCCATTTCACCGATCAGGCGCTTACCAGCGCTGCCAAGTTGTCAGCGCGCTACGTGACCGACCGCTTCCTGCCTGATAAAGCCATCGATCTGATGGATGAAGCCGCCGCCAAACTGCGGGTAGCGCTGTATTCCCTCCCTCCCGAGTTGAAGAACATGAAGAACAAGATCGATAAACTGCGCTCGGAAGAGGAGCAGGCTGGCGTGGAAAGGGATTACGAAACTGCCGCGCGCAAGAAAGCCGACCGCTTGAAAATAGAATCGGAATTCAATGCCAAGCGCGATAAATGGGAAAGCGAACACAAACTGGATGAGGTCGTGGACGAAAACGATATCGCCGAGGTGATCGCACAATGGACCGGCATTCCCGTCAGCCAGATGATGCAGACCGAAGCGGACCGGCTGCTGCATATGGAAGAAAAATTACACGAACGCGTCATCGGTCAGGATGAGGGCATTGCCGCCATCGCCGATGCCATCCGCCGCTCGCGCTCCGGGCTCAAAGACCCCAAGCGTCCGGTCGGCTCGTTCATTTTCATCGGTCCTTCGGGAGTCGGCAAGACCGAGTTAGCCAAAGCTCTGGCGGAATTTCTCTTCGATGATGAGGATGCTCTGGTACGTCTGGATATGAGCGAATACCGCGAGCAACACACTGTTTCGCGCTTGTTCGGTGCTCCTCCCGGATACGTGGGATATGAGGAAGGTGGTCAGCTCACCGAGGCTGTCCGCCGGCGCCCCTATCGCGTGATCCTGTTCGATGAGATCGAAAAAGCGCATCCTGAAGTATGGAATTCGTTGCTGCAGATCCTGGATGACGGGCGCCTGACCGATGGCCAGGGGCACCTGGTCGACTTCCGCAATACTGTGTTGATCATGACCTCCAATCTGGGCACCGAGTTCATCCGCCGCGGCGGTACCCTGGGTTTTCTACAACCGGAAAGCAGTGATGAAGAGAAGACCTCCCATGAGAAGATCGAGAAAGCCCTCAAGAGCACCTTCCGCCCTGAATTTCTCAACCGCATTGATGAGATCATCATCTTCTCGCAGCTCACGCAGGAGCAGATGCTCAAGATCGTCGATCTCCAGATGAAAGAGATCCAGGAACGTCTCCAGGAACAGGGATTGCAGGTCGTCCTCACCAAGAATGCCCGGGAATGGCTTGCCAAAGAAGGTTATGACCCCAACTTTGGCGCCCGTCCCTTGAAACGCATCCTGCAAAAATTTGTCGAAAGTCCTTTATCGGTCGAGATCCTGGCTGGTAATTATGGACACGAGGATAAGGTCAAAGTCGATCTGTCAGAGGATGGCAAGAAGATCATCTTCTCCAAGGCATAACCAGCACCCGGCGAGCGGAATAATCCGCTCACCGGGTTTTTTCTAGTTTGACAGCCTTTCATAGCCTGGACTATACTTTGCGTACGAATCGAAAATTGGAGGATACTCTTGAAAAAAGCATTGATTACAGGGATTACCGGTCAGGATGGCTCGTACCTGGCTGAATTTCTTCTCTCAAAAGGATATGAAGTTCACGGGGTTATCCGCCGTGCCAGTACTTTCAATACCCGCCGTATTGACCATATCTATCGTGATCCGCATAATGGCGATAAGATCCATCTCTACCTGCATTATGGCGATATCGCGGTAGGTGAAACATTGCAACACATGGTCTACAATGTGCGCCCGGATGAGATCTATCACCTGGCAGCCCAATCGCACGTGCGGGTCAGTTTTGATATGCCCGAATATACCGGAGATGTGACCGGCCTGGGTACCACCCGCATTTTAGAAGCCGTCCGCAAAGCCGAAGTAGACGCCCATTTTTACCAGGCTTCTTCCAGTGAGCTGTTTGGGGCAACCAAACCACCCCAAAACGAAGAAACCATCTTCGAACCGCAAAGCCCCTATGCAGCCGCTAAAGTGTACGCCTACTGGATCACCCGCAACTATCGCGACGCTTACGGCATCTATGCCTGTAATGGCATCCTCTTCAACCATGAAAGCCCACGCCGTGGGGAGACCTTTGTCACCCGCAAGATCACCCGCGCAGTGGCAGCCATCAAAGCCGGTAAACAGAAGAAACTCTACCTCGGCAATCTGGATGCCAAACGCGACTGGGGTTACGCCCCCGAATATGTGGAAGCCATGTGGAAAATGCTTCAATTGGACAAAGCAGATGACTTTGTGATCGGCACCGGAGAATCGCATACCGTCAGAGAATTCCTGCAAGAAGCCTTCTCTTATGCCGGAATGAAATATGAAGATTACGTGGAGATCGATCCGCGTTATTTCCGTCCCACCGAAGTGGATTATTTGCTGTCCGATCCCTCCAAAGCAGAGCAGCAGTTCGGGTGGAAACCGAAAGTTAAATTTCACGAACTGGTGCGCATCATGGTGGATGCCGATCTCGAACTGCAGGGTCTGCCCTGCCCCGGTGAAGGGCGCAGCATTTTGCAGAACAATTTCGGTGGCTGGCACCGCTGGGAAAACCAGGTCATCAGCATGGAATAACTTCAAAACGGAGCAGCTGCTCCGTTTTTTCTTTAATGGACTTTTTTCATGTATTGACAATATAGTACTTTTGTTCTATTATTTCAACATGCATACGAATAAGATGGTTTTTCCCGGTATCATCCTTCTGTTGGGGCTATTTCTGGGTTCGGTCAGTCTGGTCAGTTCGCCGCGCGTTACCCTGGCTTCCAGTAACTCCTCCGTTTCGCCAGTGGAAGATTCCTCTGCCCATATCACCCTTCTTGCTCAGGCATATCCCGCCAGTATCCGCCAGTGGGAGCCATTGATCGTTTCCCGTTCGCAACAGCACGGGTTAGATCCCAACCTGGTAGCCGCACTCATTCTGCAGGAAAGCGGGGGGGATGCGCAGGCTTATTCCGCCAGCGGTGCGGTCGGACTGATGCAAATCATGCCGCGCGACGGCATCGCCAGTTCGTTTCAATGTGGGGACCATGCCTGCTTTCAAAATCGTCCTTTGATGAGTGAATTGCAGGATGCGGAATTCAATATCGAATTTGGAGTTCGCTATTTATCCTCTTTGATCAACAAATATGGCGATGTGCGTGAAGCGCTTTATCATTACGGACCGATGGACGTGGGCTATCGTTATGCGGACACGGTGTTGAGCATTTACGCGACCTATCGCTAAATTTCACTAGGGAATTTTTACAACAAATTGTTGACAACTTTTTTAAAGCCTAATATAATCGTGCTACTTATGCGGGCATAGTTCAATTGGTAGAACGCTTCCTTGCCAAGGAAGAGGTTTACGGGTTCGACTCCCGTTGCCCGCTCTGAAGCGCAGAGAGTATGCTCTGCGCTTTTTTTCATTAACCAAGATCTAACAAGATTGATTGGGGAAATCATTTGAGTTCGTTGACAAAGCCCCCCGCGTCCCTTTATAATTGGTTATCGTAATACGGCGACGTGGCCAAGCTGGCAAGGCAAGGGTCTGCAAAACCCTCATCACGGGTTCGAATCCCGTCGTCGCCTTTCAACAAGAAGCGCTCCTGATCGAGCGTTTTTTATTTTTCTCGGATGGCAGCTTTCGCGATGCGATCGACCCGTTCATTGTAACGGTGCCCGGCATGTCCACGCACCCATTTCCAGGTGATCGTGTGGTTCTCAATTTCTTTCGCCAATTCCTGCCATAGTTCCACGTTCGCCAGTTTTCCACCCTTACGGCGCCAATTGCGCGCGATCCAGTTCGGCATCCATTCTTCAATGCCGTTTTTCAGGTATTGCGAATCGGTGTAGATCACAACTTTTTTAGATTTTCCGGAAACCGACCTGATAGCCTGCAGCGCGGCGGTCAGCTCCATGCGATTGTTGGTGGATTCCCGCTCATGCCCTTTGAGGATGGTTTCCTTTCCCCGTTCGATCACGATCGCGCCCCACCCTCCTCTCCCCGGATTCGGATCGCACGCGCCATCCGTATAGATGGTCACATCATAGGGTTCATTGGCTGGCATTGACGACCTCGTTCAGCAAGTTCTCCAAATTTTCCAGGATAGAAGGGATATCCGCTTCTTTCACGTTATACAGAGAAAGCTGCCAGCCTGCATCATCCAGCAGGTTTCCGATCACATTCCACTCATTGATCACAGGCACTGGCTTCGCCAGTGGTACATACGCCAGCATGCTTTGCCAATCCGGATTCTCACCGAGGAAATTCCCCAACTGCTGGACCGCGTCAAGATTGACCGGCACACTGAAACTATCCTCCACCAAATTCGTTTGCACATCCCCGGACATCATCCAGTGCACGAAATGCCAGGCTGCCGCCTCCTGCTCTGGAGTGGTTTGAAAGATGCCATACGATAAGCTTTCCCCGTTCACAATGGGATTCCCTGTATTGCCAGGATAAGGGATCACCGTCCATGCATCATTATTGTCTTCCACCGCATCCATGCTGACCTGGGTATACCAATCTGCGCTGCTGCCGCTGTAAAACAACGCATACAGTTTCGAGAAATATCGATAAGGGGTATTCTCTTTTCCCGTCCAGGCGCAATCCAGTTGGTAAATCGTGCGCAGGAATTCCATGGCATCCTGGTTTTCAGGGGTGTTGAAATCAAATCCCCGTGTAGGATCGCTTGGAATCTCTCCCCCGCCGAAAACTTGCATCCAGCTCAACATGCTCAGGGCATCGTGGGCATATATCCAACCCCCGGTACCGTTGTTCTCATCATCCGCGTCATTGGCATTGTAGCTGGCTGCCGTACAAGCCTGGTTCAAAAATTCTTCGGAAGTGCTGGGGGCGTTGTCAAAACCCAGTTCACGCGCCCAGCTCTGGTTATAGTACAGCAAATGCAGCTTGTATTCCGCCGGAACACCGTAGCGCACCCCATCCCATACATCCTGTTGCCAAAACAGGGTTGGAATGGTCCTTTGTTCCTCTTCCGGAACACCGTTGATCTCATCAGTCACGTAATCATTCAGGGTTGCCAGTAGCCCCAGATCTTCATAAAGGCTGCGTAAATACCCCGATGGCACAGCCACAATATCCGGGATGGTCCTTTCTTCGATGGCATTCTGAATCTTTGACACCAGAAAATCTTCATCGCCGGCTGCCACCGTTTCAACGGTGATGCCGTCTTGATTGCTCTGGTTGTACTCATCCACCAGGGCTGCCACACGCTGCGCTTTTACCCCTGTCCAGGGATGCCAGAAGGTCAGCGTCTGTTCCTGCCGTGCAGCAGGGGTGGCTGTTGCGGTAGGTTGTATGGTAGCGGTTGCGGTGGCAGTCTCCTGTGCGGGCGCACCGGTTGCCGTGGGGAGCATACGATCCTCCCCCGCGCCGCAGGCTGCCAGCAGCAGCATACTCAGTAAAATGATGGATTTGCTCTTCTTCATATGGATTAATCTTATCAGCATACGTTCTTCTGTGTACTGGTTTTTTATCAGAATTGACAAACCAATTTGAAGTTTGTATAATCGTGAAAAGATCATCAGGAGTAGTAGATTTTTCCAACCTGGTAGAGAAGGAATGCCCCGGCTGAAAGCATCCGCAGGATTAGACGAATTGAAGTCGCTTGATGAATATTGCTGAAGAAATCCACGGGAGAATAGACCAGCACGGGTAAGCCCGTTACAGCGCAACCGGAATGATGGTTCCGGGGAGAGCGCCCGAAAAGCGAAGTGAGGTGGTACCGCGCAAGGATTTGTCCTTTCGTCCTCTGGATGAAAGGATTTTTATATTAACTGGAGGAATGAATGTCCAAATTTGAACTCGCCAAAGCCTATGATTTTCAGGCTACCGAAAAAAGGATCTACGATTTTTGGGAAAGCTCAGGTTTTTTCCAGCCCAGCAATGATCCCAACCAACCGGATTTCGACCCTACCCAAAAACCGTTCGTCATCTCCATTCCACCTCCCAACGTGACCGGCAAATTACATCTCGGGCATGCCATGTTCATTTCCATGGAAGATCTGATGATCCGCCACGCCCGTATGCGCGGCATTCCCACCCTGTGGGTGCCCGGTTCGGATCACGCCGGCATCGCCACCCAGCTCCAGGTCGAAAAATCCCTGGCCGAACAAGGGAAAACCCGTGATGATATCGGTCGTGAGGAATTTGTGAACCTTACCTGGGCATGGAAAGAGGAATACGGTGGGCATATTACCCAGCAGATCCGTCGCTTAGGAGCTTCCTGTGATTGGAGCCGTGAACGCTTCACCCTCGATGAGGGTCTTTCGGTAGCAGTGCGCGAAGCCTTCGTGCGCTTGTACGAAAAGGGCTTGATCTATCGCGGACCACGGCTCATCAACTGGTCACCCAACCTGCGCACCGCCGTTTCCGACCTGGAAGTGGAGTACTCGCAGGAACAGGGCAAACTGTATTTCTTCAAATACATGCTGGCAGATAACTCCGGGGATTTTATCCCGGTTGCCACCACCCGCCCCGAGACCATTCTGGGAGATAGTGCCGTTGCCGTGCACCCCGAGGATGATCGTTATCGCAAGTTCGTGGGCAAGCAGGTGTTGGTTCCCATATTGGGTCGCCCCATCCCCGTTATTGCCGATGCTTATGTAGATCGTGAATTTGGCACCGGTGCGTTGAAGATCACCCCGGCGCATGACCCCAACGACTACGAGATCGGCATGAACCACAAACTGGAAATGATCAACATCATGAACAAGGATGCCACCATCAACGAAAATGGCGCTCAATATCAAGGCCTGGATCGTTTCGACTGCCGCAAGAAGCTGTGGGAAGATATGCGCGCAGCCGGGCTGGTGATCAAAGAAGAACCTTATCCTCTCAACGTACCACGTTCTCAACGTGGTGGGGAGATCATCGAACCCCTCATCAGCACCCAATGGTTCGTCAAGATCCAACCGCTGGCACGGGCTGCCCTGGACGCCGTCAAGAACGGACAGATCCGCATCATTCCCGATCATTTCACCAAGGTTTATTACAACTGGATGGAAAATATTCAGGATTGGTGCATCAGCCGCCAATTATGGTGGGGGCACCGCATTCCCGTCTGGTATTGCGATGATTGCAATGAAGTCATCGTTGCCCGGCAGGACCCCGAGCGCTGTCCGCACTGTGCTTCCAGCCATCTGCATCAGGATGAGGATGTGCTGGATACCTGGTTCTCCTCCGGATTGTGGCCGTTTTCGACCCTGGGTTGGCCTGAAGAAACACCCGATTATAAATATTTTTATCCCACCACCGTCCTCGAGACCGGTTATGACATCCTGTTCTTCTGGGTAGCCCGTATGATCATGGATGGCATCGAATTCACCGGGAAACCACCCTTTGAGACCGTCTATCTGCATGGTCTGGTACGCGATGAGAATGGGCAAAAGATGAGCAAGACCAAGGGCAATGTGATCGATCCGCTGACCGTCATGGATACTCTCGGCACCGATGCTTTGCGTTTCACCCTGCTGGTCGGTTCTACCCCCGGCAAGGACACCAATTTGAGCATCAAAAAGGTGGAAGCGAACCGTAACTTTGCCAATAAGATCTGGAATGCCGGACGGTTTGTCATCAGTGCGCTTGAAAAAGCGCCAGCCCGTCCTCAAGCAGATCCACACTGGAGCAGTGCCGATGAATTCATTCATGCCCGCATGCGCGCCCTGGTGCGAGATGTGAATTATCTGTTCGAGAATTTCCAGTATGGCGAAGCCGGGCGCCAGATTTACGATTTCTTCTGGAGCGAATTCGCCGACTGGTACATCGAAGTCGCCAAATTACAGCTCAACGAGGGTGGTGACCGAGCCTATTACACCGCCTGGACGCTGGTGCGCGTGCTCGATAAATGCCTGCGTCTGCTGCATCCTTTCACCCCCTTCGTGACCGAAGAGTTATGGCAGAATCTCAAGCAGGCAGTTTTACAAAGTGGCGTAGCGATTGATGTAGAAGGAAGCTGGGCAGAAGCCCTGATCGTGATGAAATGGCCCGAAAGCGCCCCCGCAGAAGATTGGGAATCGGGCGCCATCCAGGCTTTCCAACAGGGTGTCATGGAAGTGGTGAAAAACATCCGCAACATGCGCCTGGAGAACAAGCTCTCTTTCAAGGAGAAATTGGAAACCACCCTGGTCACCACTGCGCTGACCGCTCAAATAGAAAAAGATCGTTCGATCATAACAGCGCTGTGTAATCTCTCAGCACTTCATATCGTTGATAAGCTACCTGCAGATGATGCTTTCAAGCAGTATCCCTCTGCCTCCCTGCCCTCTTCCGGCTCGACCATCTTTATCCATCTGAATAATTCTGCGTTGATCTCCGAGAAGAAGGGACAACTGGAAAAAGAATTAGCCACGGTAGCAGGTCAGATCGACCGGTTGAAAACTTTGTTGAATTCTGATTTTTCCAAAAAAGCACCGCCAGCCGTAGTTCAAAAAGAAAAGGATAAACTGGCTGCCTTTCAGGAAACAGCTGCCAAGCTCAAGAAACAACTAACATCACTGTGAACAAAACCAAACCCCGGTGTAGAATCCGGGGTTTTTGTATCTTCAAGCCTGGTAAATTCCCAGGATGCGCCCGTAATAAATACGGTGATAATCACGTTTAGAGTAATGACGGGCAATATCGGATTTAATAAAATGTTCTGCATCCATATCCTGCCAGTACATTTTTTCACACTCAATGCACAGATTTGCCTCTTCAAAACTCGGCGCCGCGATATGCTGGCTGGGGCACACCGTCAACCCTGTAGAAGCGATCTTATCGCGGTTTCTGCCCGACTCACTTCCCAGTAAGTTGAGCGCATCGCGATATTCTTCTGCAAAGGTGCACAAACTAAAAGTGCTGTATTGCTCCATGAAATCGAAGGTATAGCGGGTGTGTCTTACAAACACCTGTGCAAAGGGCATGTTCCATATATTTCCCAGGCTACCCCAGGAAATGGTCATGGAATTATATTTCCCCGCAGCAAGATCTCCGCTGGTGAGTACGAACCATCGATCTGCCCATAGGGGAAAGATGTGTTGTGAAAAATCTTGGATGGAAATAGAATGTCTCTTCATAGGATAACCTCTAAGCGCATACCGTCACCCGGATCACAGCATCCAGGTTTAACGGACCATATAGATGGGGGAATAACTCACCATTTCCATGGGTGTCCTCATAGTGTAGCTCTGCCGACAATAGCGCAGGATCGATCTCCAGCAGCACCAGATCGGTCTGCCCACGAAACCAATTCTCCTGAACGGCGTTCACCTGGTCTGGAGCACAGAGATGAATAAAACCCTCTGTTTCCAGTGTATCGGCGCGATATTCTCCGCTTTCGAGAGCTTCCCGCCATGTTTTCATGGGAGTGATATGGTAGACGTTCATGCCTGCTCTGTCTGGATCTGGATCTTGATGATGCTGTAATACTGCAGAAGGATTTGCTGTTCTTTTTCATCCAGTGCACCGCTATCATCTAGATGAACATCCAGTTCAGTTCGCAATTCCGGGATATTCTTTAACAACTTTCCCAGTATCTGCTTCAACTCCGCTTCATCATGAACAGCCTCTGCCCAAGCGCGATGATCATTTCCCTTGATGGTCACTTTTATCGTTGCGCCACCTTTGAGACTGCGCCACCATTCCTCTTTCTTCTCCACCAGGATATAGAACGCATTCTCATGCTGGTAGAAATAAGCCGGGAAGGAAGTTTTCTTGCCTGATTCCCTGCTCATGTAATGTACTGCCAGAGAATGTTCGCTCATCAAGCTATGCAGTGGTGAGTTTAGAATGGTATTTACGAAGGAATTGACAAGGTTGCCGAAGATTTTTGATCTTGCCATGAATTTCACCACCTTTTCAGGTTTTTGATATTTTATATACGTATTTACAACCTTTTAGTTGCTCTAGTAATAACCCGTTTAGCCTCCTAACGTATCGCTTAAAAATTGCAATACAAGGGTGAGTGCATTATGTTCCAATCCCGGCTGAATGAGCTCCATACCATGGTTTGAGCCCTGGTATTCCACCACGGTAACATTTTCGATATCCTGAACAGCCTGACATACAAATTCTGACGCCCTGTCTTCGCTAGAATAAAAGCACTGGACCGGAACCGATGGATCCATCGCCAACAAATCTTTCACATTGCTGTAATAATCCAAAGGAAGGTAGTTCCCGGGAGAAAGCGATAGGGCTCCCCTGCACGTTCCGGGATATTTCGAATTGAGATACAGACATTCACCCACTACTCCATCTGCACCGATGCTTGCACCGATACCAACCACACGGGTAGGATCGACACTTTCCAGTGTTCTGGCTGCTTCAAAAGCCGCCTGCATATCCAGCACCCATTTATCAC
>JAAZOK010000132.1 GCA_012797815.1 Chloroflexota bacterium
CCTGTAGGTGGTTCCCAATTCACCACCACACCAAACCGGCTCTCCTTACGTCATCCCGCGGATCTCACCACATCCGGACCAATCAATTGTCATGCCGCAAAAAGTTTACCCCACCACCAGATGGTTTATACAATGCCTATGCGCAATACAGTCTTATTTGATCGGCTCCTTCAACCGTTTTTGTTCCACACTATTCATAGAATATGGCACAGCCCGGAAGGAAATTCAATCATGCAGCCGCATACTGATTCACAACATGCCAGCCAGGGCTTGACTTCCTGCTCCACATATTTATAATAAAGACCATATCAAAAAGCTGTGAAGAGGAAGAGTACGTGCGGTACGCTGGTACAGAAAGCAGGTGATATGATGAGAATCCTGCCCACCACGGCTGCACCGAATGGTCCTCGGAGCTGTAAGGCGAAAATTCACCGGAATGAGTAACCCGACCCGGAATGCCCCCGTTAGCGGGCTAGGATATAAACCGAATATATAAGGTCGTATCCGAACAGAGTGAAGCTGGCTTTTCCCCGATGGATTCACCGGGGATTTTTCTTATCAGCTTAAGTTGGGTGGCACCACGGATAATGCGTTCGTCCCATAACGGGCGAACGTTTTTTTATTTCTCCCGGCAATCGCATTGGTCACTATTCATATTTTTGATGAGGGAGCACTTTATGAAATTCCAAATTTGTTTTCATCCACCTTGAAGGGATCATAGTGTTTTTATTTCTTTATTCGTCGGTCCAAATCAGAAAGAGAAAGGTTAATAAAATGTCCGAACAAACCCGTTTTATATTGAATGAGTCCGATCTGCCCAGGCAATGGTACAACATCCTGGCAGATAGCCCGGTCGCGCCGGCTGCGGTTCTCCACCCCCAAACTCTGCAACCCGTCACCCCGGAATTTCTATCGGTGCTTTTTCCCATGGAATTGATCCAACAGGAGATCAGCAGCGAGCGTTATATCGACATCCCTGAAGAGGTGCGCGAGATCTACAAGTTGTGGCGCCCCACCCCGCTGATCCGTGCGCGCCGTCTGGAAAAAGCCCTGGGTACGCCAGCGCATATTTACTTCAAATATGAAGGGGCTTCCCCTTCCGGCAGCCACAAACCCAATACCGCCGTTCCGCAGGCTTTTTATAATAAACGTGCCGGGGTGAAAGCCATGACCACCGAAACCGGCGCCGGTCAATGGGGATCGGCCCTCTCCATGGCATGCAATTTCTTCGATCTGGACCTGGAGGTCTACATGGTCAGAGTATCCTATGATCTCAAACCCTACCGGCGTGTGCTGATGCAGTCCTTTGGCGCACAGGTTTTTGCCAGCCCCACCGATCGCACCGATAGTGGGCGTGCCATCCTGGCACAGCAGCCTGACAGCCCTGGTTCGCTGGGCATCGCCATTTCCGAAGCGGTGGAAGTGGCTGCCACTTCTCACGGTACCAAGAAATACGGGTTGGGTTCAGTGCTCAATCATGTGCTGATGCACCAGAGTGTCATCGGAGAAGAAGCCCTGAAGCAGATGGATATGGCAGGAGAATATCCTGATGTGGTGATCGGCTGTGTTGGCGGTGGTTCCAACTTTGGCGGCATCGCTTTTCCCTTCCTGCGTGAGAACCTCAACCATGGTCAGCACACCCGCCTGCTGGCGGTCGAACCGGCTGCCACCCCGTCCCTCACCAAAGGGGTATATGCCTTTGATTTCGGGGATACCGCCAAACTCTCACCCGTGCTCAAGATGTACACCCTTGGGCATGATTTCATCCCCCCGCAGATCCATGCCGGTGGCTTGCGCTACCACGGCATGGCGCCCAGTCTATCGGCACTGTATGACGCCGGCTTGATCCAGGCAGTGGCAGTGCATCAGCTCGCCACCTTCGAGGCTGCCATCCAGTTCGCGCGGGCAGAGGGCATCTTACCTGCACCCGAGAGCGCTCATGCCATCCGCGCAGCCATCGACGAGGCGCTGGATGCCAAAGAAAAAGGAGAGAAACGCGTCATCCTGTTCAATCTCTCCGGACACGGGCATTTTGATATGGCATCTTATCAATCCTATCTGGGAGGAGAATTGCAGGATTACGCATATCCCGCCAGCGCAGTTCAAGCTGCCATGGCTTCCCTTCCAGCGGTCGTGTAGAAGAAGAGGAGATCGAATATGAAAGATTCCCTGTTTTCACACGAGAACAGGGAATCAAATTATCTTTTACTCTTTTCGTCACGAAGACTTTCGGGTGAGCGTCACCAACACACAGCTTTCCCCTCGCAAACGGCACCCGTCAGGGCTCAATTTGCTTTCTTCCGCCTGCTGAGCACTCTCCACAATATAATTCCCAGCACCAGTAGACCCCCATCCAGGACCTGATAGATGGTGAGCCAGCCCCAGGTAGTGCCGCTCACCCGCATCCAATCGATCAGAAAACGCCCTAGTCCATACCACATCAGATAGCGCACTACCAATTCGCCTTCATAAGCACTCTTTTTCCGTCTTGACCATAACAAAGCAAACAACCCAAATCCCAACAAGATATACAAGATCTGGGTCGGGTAACGCCTTGCCCACACCCCCCATTCATTACGCAGAAAGATCCCTCCAAACCCATCGGTCTCTTTCCCATAACAGCAGCCATTCAGTAAACAGCCGATGCGATACACACCCTCAAAAATAGGCAAGACCAGCGCCACAATATCCGGGGTTCTGGCGGAATGATCGTTGAACAAATTCGGATAGCATGCGCCAAACACCAGCGCTCCCACAATACCCCCATACGATATCCAGCCGCTGAAAGCGAACTTCTGCCAGCTTGGCGCATACATCAACATATTCCAATGAAACAGCCATGCCCCCACCATTCCAATCAGATACACAAAAGGCAGAAAAACTGCAAAAAAGACCAGGATCCTCTTGGGCTCAAAGGGGAGCTGGGCTTCGGATGTCTGGCGCTTTACTTCCTTCCATCCCACCCACAAGCCCACCAGGCAACCCAGAATGAAAAAAGTGGTGTTCGCCCTGACGTCGATCGCTCCAACGGAAAAAAGAATAGGAAGCATGATTCCTTCATTATATATTGGAAAACCAAGTGGCTTTGAGAGCTTTCTCGTGAATTTCCGGGCTGATGTGCAAACTCCGAATTTTTACAATAGCATGAATGCATGCTTGACTATCCCTTTTATCCCTGCTAGACTCAATATTTGAGGGATTGCTATTCTTAGTGATAACGGGAGGATACGTTCATGAAAAATCGATCATGGAGAATACTTGAATTTGCCCTGGTTGGTTTTCTTGTGTGGGGGAGCATAGCAGCATGCTGTTGTAATGGCAGCAAGACGCTTTCAGATTGTCAGGCAGAACTGGCTTCAGCGCAGGAGTATTACGATGACCAATATTCCGATCCCGGCATGCTAACTGTCACCAAAACCGCGGATAAACAAGACTTTCGTTCGATCGGAGAAGTCATCAACTATACGTATCATATTGCAGGTAAGAATACCCTGCAAAACCTGGTGGTGGAAGATAATAAGGTTTCTGTTACATGCCCGCGCGACAATCTGGCAGCCAGTTCAATGGATTGTACTGCCAGCTACACCGTGACCGCCCGGGATCTGGCGAATGGGGGGATAGAAAATAATGTGACCGTGAAAGCTTCCACGTTCATCGATTTTACCTGCCTTTATGATGATCAGGGACCAAAACAGATTTACCACCAATTTTCGTATAACAATACTGCATCCGCTTCACTCAGCATCCCTGCTGCCGTACTACCCGCTCTGTCGCTTTCCATCACCGCCCAACCGGCATTCTACAGTGGCGGGCAGGCGGTCGATTATACCTATACCCTGACCAATGCCGGCAACGTATCGCTGACCCCCTCGTTTACGATCAACGACGACCTGGTTCAAAATTGGTCCTGCGAGAATCCTGCTACCCTCTTGCCCGGTGAATCTACCTCCTGCTCCGGTTCGTACTTTATCGATGCGGGGCTGCGCTGGACCGTTACCAACACCGCCACAGCCTGTGGTTATTACCAGGATCAACAAGTTTGTTCCGATCCGGCATCAGCCTCCGTGCTCTTCCGGCAACCCACACTTGCTCCCGATAAGAGCAATCCCTACTGTGGTGACGGCGTCGTGAATCAGGATTGGGAACAATGCGATCCGCCTGACGGCGATACTTGTGATACGGAATGCCAGAATATTGGGATCTAGCTGATCACTTTGGAGGATCCGCTTGAAAAGCACCCGTTGGATTGATAGGCTTTTTTGAAAGGTGGGTCTCCGACCCACCTTTCTCTTTGCGTTATCCCGGGCACCTGCGAAACATCTCACGATGGCTTTATCAATGCGAAAACCCACCGTTAAAAATAGAAATCTACTCCACCGCAAAACCAGATCTGCCCTTTTTCTTC
>JAAZOK010000135.1 GCA_012797815.1 Chloroflexota bacterium
GACCGCATGATCTCCTTTTAACATGTCGCGGGCAATGGCGCAGATGCGATATTGTTCTTCAATAGGGATGATATCTTCGTGCGCAGCGATTTGGAAAACGGAATCGGCGGAGGTGTACACGATCGGTTTGCCGGTGCGCATATGCTCTTCCCCCAGTTCCTTCATGATCTCGGTGCCCGAAGCAGGTTTGTTCCCCAGCACTTCATAACCCGTCAGGCGGGTGAATTCATCCAACACTTCCTTGGGGAAACCGTTGGGGTAGGTGGGGAAAGGCTTTCTTACTTCGATCCCCATCAGCTCCCAGTGCCCGGTCACCGAATCTTTTCCTTTAGAGATCTCCCGGCATTTTCCGTAAGCCCCAAGCGTGTTTTCACGCGGTGGCACCCCCCGCATAGGAGTGATGTTTCCTAGTCCGATCTCACCCATATGGGGCAGGTTGATACCCCCCAGTACGCGGGCGGTATTAGAAAGCGAGTTGCTGCCGCGATCTCCATATTCATCCGCATCCGGCAGTTCCCCTGCGCCAACTCCATCCAATACAATGACAGCAATTCGTTTGATATCCATGATCTTCAATCCTGTGTCTAAAATAATAAGGCTTTGATTATACTCCCGGCTGTTGGGGCAGGCTCGTTAAGAAATATAACTGAATATCAGAAGAATGAAATGGTGCTTTCGGATTATTAACAAAATAATGATAGAAACGGTTTCTTTTTTTCTATACACTAATATTGTATTCTTTATGAGAAGGGATTTTTAGAATGAAAAAAGAAGATCGCAGTGCACTGATCACCGTATTGATAACTGTCTTGTTGGGCGCCGGGCTTGCCTGGGCGGGCAGCCAGGGTAGCGTGCGTTTTGCCGGAATGCCCCTTTTTGCATGGTGTGTTGTGCTGGCTTTTCTGATCCAATGGCTCGTTTTCATCCCCGCTTATTTAAAGCAAAGTGAGAAATTTTTCGATATCACCGGTAGTCTTACCTATATCACCCTGGTATTGCTGGCTGGTTTTTTAAGCGGGTTGACCGATGCGCG
The DNA here is from genome assembly GCA_012797815.1 of Chloroflexota bacterium. Taxonomy (GTDB): domain Bacteria; phylum Chloroflexota; class Anaerolineae; order Anaerolineales; family Anaerolineaceae; genus UBA4781. The sequence continues at coordinate 1,034 of JAAZOK010000135.1, forward strand.
TTCCTACCTGGTTATGCTGTTGGTGCTGGTCTGGGCTGGTCGGCTGGGTTTGTTCTTGTTTACGCGTGTCCATCGTGCTGGAAAGGATGTGCGTTTTGACGAGATCAAATCTTCCTTCCTGCGCTTTCTGCAGACCTGGACCCTGCAAGCCTTATGGATCGTGTTTACACTGGCTGCGACGCTGGTAGTGCTGACATCTGCTACCCGCCTGGCGCTGGATGTGTATGCATATATCGGTCTGGCTGTGTGGGCATTTGGATTTGCCTTTGAAACGATTGCCGATGCGCAGAAATCGGCTTTTCGCAAGGATCCCAAAAACAAAGGAAAATTCATTCACAGCGGGCTGTGGGCATGGTCGCGCCACCCCAACTATTTTGGGGAGATCACCCTGTGGGTGGGTATGGCGCTCATTGCTCTTCCACTCTTGCGTGGCTGGCAGTGGGTAGCCCTCATTTCACCCATTTTTGTGTTCTTCCTGCTCACCAGAGTCAGTGGGATCCCACTGCTTGAAAAGAGTGCCGATGCAAGATGGGGTGGACAGACGGATTATGAGGACTATAAATCGAAAACATCTATTCTTTTCCCTCTACCACCGGAAAAATGAGCAGATTTTATCCATGGGTTGGAAAGGTGCTCTCCGTTTTAAGAATTCCCATCCCCTAGAAGATCCCTATATCCAATAGAAACAACTGCCCCCAATTGCCGTTGTATCCATCTCCGCCATAAAAAAAGACAGGAGTGAATTTCCTTTTCAGTAACCTGTTTGTCAAATTTGTGTCAGAAATCCTCAGCGCAGGTGAAATTATACAAAAGCGTTCTATAATCATACTGCGCATAGATATAGTGCATAACTGTTCTCATCGAAGCACTCCCTGGTAGTCAGGGGACTATATCGATGAGAAAGGAGTACGAAATGAAGATCAAATTGAATGCACAGGTTTTGTCGGAGAATAATGAAAAGATCGGTGAACTGAAAAAGGTGGTGATCGATCCGCTCACAAACGAAGTGAGCCACGTCGTAGTGGAAAAAGGCTTCTGGTTCAGAGAAGATAAACTAGTACCGGTCGATATGGTCGAAATGAGCGCGGAAGATAAAGTACGCATTCGCACCACTCGCCAGGAACTGGAAGAACTTCCCGATTTCAAGGAGAAGCAATACTTTTTGCTTACTGACTACTGGTCAGATGATCAGGAATCCGGGGCTGGTTATTCCACCCCCTATGTTATGTATCCTTATATGATGGCGGGCACCGAGATAGGACTGCCGGAACCACCAGCGGTGATGCGACGTTCTAAAATGAACATCCCTGATTCATCGGTGGTCATTGAAGAGGGGGTGAAGGTGATAGGGTTGGAAGGAAAGCAGGTCGGGAAGGTGGAAAAAGTGATTTGGGATGCAACTTCTGATCATATCACCCATATTTTGATCTCCAAAGGCTGGTTGTTTAATAAGGAAAAGCTGGTTCCCATCGAATGGATTAAACAGATGGGCGACCAGCACATCAGCCTGCTGGTCGACTCACGCATCGTGGAGCAATTACCCGATTATCCACAGGGGATCGTTGAATAAGTTCTAAAATATCCTTCCAAAAAGCCAGGATTTGATCCTGGCTTTTTTCCATATCTAAAAGAGATATCCGGATCTATACTCACTGGAAGGTATGTTATAAATATCCCAATCCAATGAGACAATAAAATTCGGAGTGGTGGAATGATGAGTTTGAAAAATAATCATCTGTTAGACGTGCTGGTCTGCCCTGAATGTCATGCTGCTCTACAACTTACCCCCACCACCTTGCTCTGCATGGGCTGCGGGAAAAGATACGATCTTGCTCAGAATGCTGTCCTTTTCACCACTCCACCCTCCGACATCAACCCCTCTGAGTTACGTGAACGGGGTGAGGGCAGGGATACACCCTGGCGGCACGCCAATAGTGTATTCTTGCGTAACCAGATAGAACAACTTTCATCCGATGCCCTGCTGCTGGATGTAGGTGCCGGACGCGGGGATTTTTTGCCATTCTATGAACACCTCCCCCATGTTTTACTGGATGTATATCCCTATCCCGAGGTGGATGTGGTTTGCGATCTAACCAAGCTCAACCCCTTCCACGAGAATAGCCTGGATGTTGTACTGCTGATGAATGTCCTGGAGCACGTTGTTTCTCCCCTGGATCTGCTGCGTTCTATGCATGCCATGCTGAAACCGCATGGCAGGATCATCATTGCCATCCCCTTTTATCTGAAGATTCACCAGGCGCCCCTCGATTTCCAGCGCCTGACCCATTTTGCCCTGCGGGATCTGGCGCAACACGCCGGTTACTCGCTCCTGCATCTTGAGGGTTTTTATGATCCATGCGGGGTGATCGAAGAATCTCTGCGCTACTACCGCTTCTGGGGCAGAGCCGGACAGGGTTGGCTGGCGCGCAAGTTTGGCGCTATAGCACTAGCATTAATGCAGGTAAATCTCAAATTATTAAGGACATTATCCGTCCACCCATTTATCGGAGACCCATTCAAAGTGACGTATCCTGCACCCATGGGATATCACCTGGTACTGGAAAAGAATTAATACGGGCATGATGGTTTGCCCATTCCATTCAGAAATATGAACCTTTCTGAGTTGATGGCAGATCTATAAGTTTGGGTTATATGGATATGCTTTTCTAGATTTCTATTTCTTTGTATATTAAAGATGATATGCCTGACCTCGTTCACCTAAAAGGCTGGGATATCCAAACTATTTTTACGAAATTTTTCAATAAGGAGGATCGATGTCCTTTTGGGAAGATGAAGTGCCGGCGCCCATCCGCGTCTGGCTGCTGGAAGAATGCGGTGCGGAGGTGCGTTATCTCGCTTTACGTGATCTGCAGAACCTGCCAACCGACGATCCATCTTTGCTGCATGCGAAAAGGGTAGCTCACCGGCATGGCTTGATTGCACACATCCTTTCTCATATGGATGAAAGAGGATTTTGGGTCAAACCCGGAGCGGGCTATTATCCCAAGTACACCGGCAGCGTCTGGTCGCTCATCATGCTGGCACAGCTTGGAGCTGACCTGCATACGGATGAGCGCATTGCCCGCGCCTGCAACTATCTGCTTGATCATTCCCTCACGAAAGATGGGCAGTTTACCACGAGCGGAACGCCATCTTCCACCATCGATTGTTTGCAGGGCAACCTGTGTGCTGCTTTGCTTGATCTGGGATGTGATGATGTACGCATGGAACGTGCATTTGCATGGATGGCACGCACTACAACCGGGCAGGGTCTGGCGCCCAAAGAGGAACGTGATGCTCCTCTGCGCTACTATGCCTACCAGTGCGGGCCTGGTTTTGCCTGCGGTGCCAATTGGGGGCTGCCGTGCGCCTGGGGCGCGGTCAAGGTCATGCTGGCTTTTTCGAAATTATCCCGAGAACAACATACTCCTTTGATCGAGCAGGCTATCCAGCAAGGGATTGATTTTCTGTTCAGCGTCGATCCGGCAGGTGCGCAATATCCTCGTGAAAAGGGGAAAGCGCCCTCCGGCAATTGGTGGCGCTTTGGCTTCCCGCTTTTCTATGTCACCGATCTGCTGCAAGTGGTGGAAGTGTTGGTGGCGCTGGGGTATGGGCATGATGCACGTCTGGCGAACGCTGTTCAGTTGATGCATGATAAACAAACTGCACAGGGTAGCTGGCTGCTGGAATATTCTTATGCCGGCAAGATGTGGGTGGAGATCGGTGAGAAGAAACAACCCAGTCCATGGGTAACCCTGCGGGCTCTGCGGATTTTGAAAAGGCTGCAGGAAAGCTGATGTTTTCTATGGTTGCGGGACCCACACCTGTACTACCCAGTGCTGATTGCTTTGTGGCAGGGTCACTTCCACGCTGTCATGCAGGGTATAGTACTGGCTGATGATGTCCGTGTTGCAGAAGGGTGAGTAGCCCTCTGTGATGATAATGTGATCATAGTAGCGTGTTTCCACCCGCTCACGGACTTCATTCAAATAGCGATCTCCCTGTTCCTGCACCTGCCCATAAGCGGGAGCGAAATAATTATCAGCATAGGGCGCGGTGCTGTAGAAATATTCACTCGAGCCCGAATCCACCGGGGTCATGCCTTCCAGGAGCATCTCCGCCACCAGCAGTGGTGAGTTGAGAATGCGCTGCGACTCTTCCACATACCCGTTCAATTCATCCCAGTTCTCCCGGTACGGGCGTGCATTGTTGGGATATAGCAATCCAAAGCATAATATCCCCATGGTTGTAAGTACCATTATGACACTTGCCAGACTCATCGACGGGGTATTCCGCACCTGCTGCAGGGTGAAGATAATGAGCGGTGGTGCCATGAGTTGAAACAAATACACCATGTAGTTGCCGTGATTTTTCCCCAGCAACAATATGATGACCAGGGTGCTTATGATGAAGAAGAACAGGAAGTAGTTCATCTTGCCCTTGATCAATCCCGTATCCAAATGCCGCAGGTCCAACCATCCGATTTTTTTACTTTCTCCTCTTCCGGTTTTCATCATGTTACTGCGGTAGATCGCCAGCAAGCCCAGCAGCCCACCCAGGGGCAGGAACAGCAGGGTGAACCTGCCCACCTGTTGCAACATCCAAGTCAGGCTTTCGGAATCACTGGCGTTCGAGAAGCTGTTAAAGATCGTATGCAGGAAATAACATTCAAAGACCTGCCGCACCAGCACAGCGCTTGCCAGCACCATCAGCAATGTTAAGCCACCGTAGAACAATCCTTTTTTCTTGGAGATGAACAGAAATACATATACTGCCACGATTGCCACGCTTAACAGAAAATAGGGTTTGGTGTAGAAAGCCAGTAATCCCAGCAAGCCACTTGCCCATAAACTCTTGCGTTCAAAAGCATGCAGCCAGGGTACGCTGCAGGCTGCCAGGAACAGGAAGTTGCCCAAGCCATCCACGCGGGCGATGGGGGATACGTAGAAAAGCAGGCATGCCAGCATCATAAGCGCCCCTGCCAGCGCCAGCGGGTTGGTTGCGCCGCTCTTTTTTAGAGTGTGATACACCAGCCAGGTGGAGAGCAGGTTGAAGATCAATACCACCAGGCGGTGGATGAAGAGCGTATTGCCAAATAAGGCTGCCAGCGGCAGCACAGCCAGATTATAAAGAAAGCCCTTATTGGTGTTGAGCAGCGGCTGGTTTTCTAACAGGAATGGATTATTGCCGTCCAGAAAATATTGGGTCATTACCAGGTTGGCACCCTCGCGATATTCTGCCGGGTTGGGATCATTCAGCAACACCCAGGCGTAGTGCAGCAACCACACGCCAGCCAGCAGCACCCCTGCCCATAATAAACGCGTTGCCCACTGCCTGCCTTTTTCCCAGCTCGCCAATCTCACCAGAGCGTGCACCAGCGCGGCGTACCCCTTTTTATAGCTTTCTACCAGCGTTTTTCCTATGAAGCACAGCAGGATGAAAGCTATCGCATAGGCTATCATAAAAACGGAAAGATAGGTCACCGACCGTGAAAGCGCCAATATCATCGTGAAATGATCCACCTGGATGAACGTGGTAGTTTGCCCGTTGCTCCCATTTTGATCAAAATAAAAAATATCCTGCTTGCCACCGTGCCTGAAGAAGATTGCGCTTCCGGTTTGGTAAGCGCTGAATCCGAATTGCACCTGCTGCCAACTCCTGCCCCGCCAGCGCAGGACGGCGGGTGTGTACTGCCCGGGTGTCAACGTGATATGCGCATCCTGTAGCACTGCGCCCTGTTCCAATGCAACATCCTCCAGCTTTACAAAATCGATCCCACTGTGGATGTAATCCAACCTGACTGCTTCGCCTCCCTGGGATTGGGCGGGGATTTCCAGCACGATCTCACTGCGGGGAGCGAACAGTAAATTTTCAGGCAGATTGCCCCCTATTGCGCAGGTGATGCCGATCAACAGCCCGATGATCAGACTGCTGGTGTGCCAGGGCTTGAGCTGGCGAATGGTCTTGGAGCGGTAAATTTGTTTGAGCAGGAAATAGCATAACAAGCCGGCGGCCACCCCCACCAGCACGGATTGCAGCAGTGCGCGTTTGCTGATGAGCGTGTTTACCTGAAAGAACAAAACATAACCCAGCAGAGAAACGGCTGCTCCAAAGAGCAGGGCAAAAACAGGAATTTTCCCAATCTGTTGCCGGTGGGTAGAGTCCTTTTGCATGCCTTTCCTCACTGTTGCTGGCTGATCCATTAAATGAATTCTATCCCAAAACCCGGCGGGCTGAATCCTTTGGTGAATTATTGGTAAAATGTCAGGCTGCCACAGATCGGCTGATGTTGTGGAATCTTGTTTTCTGGCTTTGATCACCTGAAAAAAAACCAGTTTTGTTGACTTTTCACATCGATCCAATGCAATATGTTTTCGAAGATCTTAAGCCCTGGTATAAAATCGAGCATGCGCGCAAACCCGGGCTGGTAGTTGGAGATATTTATCTCGCAGAAAGCAGCAAATAGATGTGTGCATTCGCGATTGCTGTAGGCGTTCATGATGGGCACATCCGGCAGTTCCTGCAGGGCGGTACCGTGCGGTGCACCAACATGATCGTGGCTCAGACGTTTTTTCCCCGATAATTTCTTCATCGTATATTCCGCACAGGTAGTTTTTAATGGGCATCTCTTAACGGTACAATAAGATTCTCTTGAAACCCGGGAGGTACCTATCAAGATCGTCGAACTTTATCCATACCCATTTCTCGTATGTCTGGTCATTTTGATGATTTTCATGATCCGGCAGCGAAGACGCGGATGGCTGTATGAGCTGTTGTCAATCTTGTTTGGATTGTACATAATAGCCGTGCTGGACGCGGTGTTCTTCCCTATTATGATCCCTGACAATTGGCCTGCCAACTTGAATGCTGCCGATACCCGGCGGGCTTTGCAGCAGGTCAATTGGATCCCGTTTCATTTCGGCTCGCCCATCAGTTCATCAGCCTATGCGGAAGCGAATATGCAGCGTTTCCGGTGGTTTGACATTATCGGAAACATATTACTGACCATCCCACTGGGATTCGGGCTGACATATTTTGTTCCTCTGAAACCCCGCGCCATCGTATGGGTAGCGCTGGCAGCTGGAATATTTTTTGAAGGAACACAACTGCTTATCAAACTGGTGTGCGGAGTGTATTACCATACGGTCGATATCAACGATGTGATCTGGAATGGGTTGGGGGTACTGCTGGGTTATATAGCCTACAGGCTTTTGAAATATCTTGTTGCCAAACGAAAATAAGGTAGGTGGGTCAAAAAAGCCATTTCAAGGAGACATCCTACCCAACTTATCGATCAGTGACCACAACCATTGGCGTGCCGCTTGCGGATTGGCTACCTTCCAGTCCTCAATGGGATGCTTGATCACATTGCTACATACCCGGATGGCATATCCGCCCCATGCTTGCACGATTGCAAATGCCTCTTCATCCTTATCATCATCTCCCATGTAAACCACGCCGGCATTCTCTACCGGGATATCCTTCAACAACGATTCCATACATTTGCCTTTGCTGGCTTGCCACGGTCGGGCTTCGAGAAATTTATCGTCTGCCTGGATCTGAAAAAGTGCAGCATCAAGTGTGCGGCGGGCTTGCTGCTCTGCCCTGTCGATGATCTTCTGTGCTGTTTCTTTTCTGGCAAACCGGGCGTGAATTGCCAGTGTCCAGTCTTTATCCTCCAAATAAAAGGGCTCCTGTCCATCGAGCAGTGAAATCCAAACCGTTTTTAATTGTTCTAATTGAGGACGGATGAGATCGAGATCCAGTGGATGATAAAGCTTCCCATCCGGCATCCGCATTTCCAGTCCATAGGTTCCAGCCAGTAGCATGTTCTTTATTGGGACGAGTTCCTGGATGTGTGCCAGTTTCCTGCCGCTGATGATGGCGGGGTGAATATGGCGGTGCGCCTGTAGTGCTTCTAGCAACATGATGATCTCGGGATTGGGTTCGACCAGATCAGGGTTGGCGGCAAAATCTGCCAGCGTCCCGTCATAATCCAGGAATAGATAGAGCTCTCGTTTTTCTGCCAGCGCTTTTTCGATCTTTTTCTGCCCCCCTGCCATCATCGCTCATCCTTAAAAGCCAACAGAGGTTGGATGTTGTTATGGAAAATGGTCTGCCAGGTATATTGCTGGCGGGTGATGGCGCGCAACTGATGGACGGCATCCCTGGTAGCCCAATCGCGGATCTGTCTGGCAGTTCTTTCAGCTGCAGATTCTATATCGATGAAATGGATGAACTTTCCCCCGATCTCCTGCGCGGCGGGAATCGCGGTGGCGAACACCGCTTTGCCACTGAAAGCGGCTTCCAGGACCGGCATGCCAAAGCCTTCGCGATGACTGGGCATGAAGACCAGGTCGCACATGCGATACAGCTCTCCTATCATCTCCATATCGAGGATGTAAGCTTTGCTTGAATGGGGATTTTCATCATACAGGAACCTGAAATTCTCCGTCACGCCCAAACTGGCGCGCAGCGCTTTCAGTTCTTTGAAATAAGCCATATTTTCGGGGTCATGGGGATCGGGTGGACCGCTCAACAGCACACGCACATTGCAGCCTGCGGCACACAACCGCGCGGTCACCTGCAGGGCAAATTCGATGTTCTTGGCACGCGTGATGCGTACCGGCATCAGCATGATCAGGTCAGCACTGTCCAACCCTAACTTCTTTGCCAAGTGCTCGCCCTCCGCGGAACTGCCCAGTAATTCCTGTGGGTCGATGCCGTTGTATATCACCTGAATGGTTTGCTTTGGGATACCAAACAGGGCGGCGAGAGTTTGTTGGCGCTGCTCGGAAACGGTGACATACCGGACGTCGGAACGGTATTGGCGCAGCAAATCCCACGGTTTCCCCTCGTGCAATAGAGCTCGTGAATGTGGGCTGCTCCAGGAAAAGTCATGACACCAGGCGATACAGTGTTGGATCTTTCTCTCGTCCAGTAGCCTGTGCAGGGCATCTGTCAGCGGCAGGTTGAAATGTTTGGTGAAAATGTTGTGCACGATCACATTATCGTATTCACGCAATTCTCGTTCCAGTGCTATTTTGATTTGGTCGCGCACCCGGTAATAAGTATCGGGTACCACCCCTTTTTCAAGTTCACGGTTGATGCGCAGGATCTTCTGATTTTGTGAGTTCAGCAGTTCCAGGTGCTTGAATTCACATCCCGGCGGGAGGGCATCTGCCTTTCCGCTGCCGGCTATCACGCGCATGGGATAACCCTCTTGCAGGAAGATTCTGGCATGTGCGTTGATCACGGATTCGACCCCGCCCACCGTGGGTGGCGCCGAATAATGCAGCACTGCGCTGGTGGGCACTTGTTTCTTCATAGGTTAAGGTCGATCACTTCCTGCAGTTGATCGTGCAACCAACAGAAGATATCGTTGTTCTCGATCAGCCAGCGTAGTGTCTTTGCCCGCGCTGCTTTTTCCTCTTTGCCCATTACCAGCCCCTGATGCATGGCTTCTGCAGTGGCGTATATATCGCAGGGGGAGATCACAATACTGCCCGGAGCAAGTTGCTGGCTGGCACCGGCGCGTTCTGAAAGCACCAATACCCCGTCGTGCTGGTTGACGATGGGTCCTTCTTTTGCCACCAGGTTCATCCCGTCTGCCACCGCGTTGACCAGCAAAACATCATACATCTGCAACGCTGCGATAGCGCGCGGGTAATCTTCTCCCACCAGAATGCGTACCGGTTCCCAACTGCTGGAACCAAATTCGGCGTTGATTTGCCCTGCAATTGCCATGATCTTATCCAGATATTCTTTGTATTCATTGATCCCGCGCCGGGAGGGGACCAGCAATGCCAGAAAGGTCACGTTTTCACGATGTTCGGGATGCAGGCTGAGTAGTTCATGAAAAGCTTGGAAACCGCGCAGGATGTTCTTGCTGGGATCGATGCGGTCCACCCGCAGGATCATTCTCATGTGGTTACTTATCTCTTGCAGGTTTATTTGATGCTCGTGTACTTCCTGGTCGGTTGCCAGGGCTTGCAGACTCTTTACATCGATCGAGATGGGAAAATCGCGGACGTGTGTGGCATGATTGCGATACCATACCCGTCCCCGTTTGTATTTCACATAAGCGCGCGGCAGGTGTGATTCGACCGTGCGGATGAAGTTCAGGCTGTCTTCGCGGGTCTGAAAACCCAGCAAGTCGACCGCGCACAGCCCGTCCAGGATGGATTGGCGCATGGATGGCGGAAGGATGCGCCAGTATTCACTGCCCGGCCAGGGGATGTGAATGAAATGCAAGATAGCAGGTCGCTCTTTGCGAGGCAACTGGTCGCAGATGTAGCGGGCGGTCAGGTAGAGCTGGTAATCTTGCAGCATGACCAGGGTTTTCTTATGGGATTTTTTCACCACTCTGGTGATCTCATCGGCGAAAAGGTGGTTGACCGCCTGGTAACCATTCTCCCAGGCATCCCAGGTGGTGTGGTCGATGATTGGTTCGCTGGGGATATCCCACATGGAATGCTGCAGGAACCACAGCAGCGGGTTGGCGATCACGTTGTAGTAAGTGTCGTATACCGCCGGCTCTGGATTGAGGAATTTGATGCGGATGTCATTTTGATCAGCGCCGATGGTGATGTTCCCTTCGCCAAAAGCTGTGTCTTCCGGGCTCTGTGCGCACGAGATCCAGGTTGCGTCAATATATTGGATGATACCCGACAACCCCGAGATCAAACCCCCGCTGCCTTTTTGCTGCATGATCTGCCCCTGCTGGTTCTTGAAGAATTTTACCGGTCCACGATTGGACGCGATGATGAAGTGCCAATCGGAGAATTGATTGAGGTCAATTTCTGTTTTTTTATCGTCCGCGGTGGGAATTTCTCCCAGCCTGTTTAACATATATTTCCTTTCCGAGTTTGAACTGATTTTATTGTAGGATAAAATTCCACCTTCTACAAACGAAGCTATGTTTCAGGATGTGGTTGTGAGCCGTCCCTTTGTATTTTTAATACCTATATACTTGCCAAATGAAGACACTTCCTTAAAAAGGCGGGAAGTTGTGTGTGGGATTGGTCTTATGAATGATACTCAGGGAATGAATAAAAAAAGATTTTGCACCGCCTGATGAATTACATGCCAGAACAGAATGATATATTTGATATATCGATTGATTAATGTGACAAGGCATAGAAAAAACAATATATTTCTGTTCCCCCTACAAGAACTGGATAGTCTTCAGTTAGAGATGCACAGAAAACGTGCACCTCTAATTTCCTTATTCTCCGTGGTCCAGCTTATGCAATTTGAGTGCTGTTTCCAACGAGATCTTGGTGGCATCCGAGATGGCTTTCACCATCTGCTCGGGTGTGGCTGAGATCTCGGGATGCTGGTGGCAGCCCGCCGAAGCCAGGATGACCCCCCCGCGGCATTTGCGCGCAGTTGCCAGGGTCAGTACGGTCGAGGCTTCTTGCGAGGCGATCAGCACGCCCGCGTCGATCCATGGTTTTTCGATCTCCAGGATATCCAGGTTCGAGAACACCGAACCGGCGTAAAACGAGTCGTGCGACCATTCATAGCCCTCGTGCACCTCGATACCCAATTCTTTGGCAGATGCCAGCATGGCTTCCACCGTATCCAGGTCTGCCACCGCGGGGAAACCCTGCGGGAAATACTCGCGGGTCAGCCCATCCCCGCTGACCGCCCCGGTGATCACCAAAATGCCGGGGACCGGTAGCCAGGTCTGGAACATGCCGCCTGTACCGATGCGGATGAAGTTCTTGGCACCGATCTTGGCTAACTCTTCGATGGCGATGGCAGCCGCTGCACCACCGATGCCGGTGGAGGTCACGCTGACTTTCACGCCCTGGTAGGTGCCGGTATAGGTGTTGTACTGGCGGCTGGACGCCACCAGTTCGGCGGTGTCGAAATGGTCCGCAATCACTTTGGCGCGGCTCACATCACCGGGCAGGAAGACGGTCTCGCCGACATCGCCCGGCAGCAATTGAATATGATGTTGTTTTTGCATGCTTTTATTCTCCATTGTTCCTCTCCCCTAATCCAGCCCTTTTTCGTGCAGGATCTTGGCGGTTTCGATGCTGACCCGCACCAGGTCGCGTTTGTGTTCTTCCAGCTTGGGGTCATCTTCGTCCTCGCCGAAAATCGGGTCACTGCTTAATAAAATGGCTCCCGCACGCACGCCCTGCATACTGGCTACCACGAACATGGTGGCGGCTTCATTCTCGACCGCCAGCACACCCAGATCCACCCACGGTTGCAGGCGCGCTTTGTAATCGCCAAATGCCCAGGGAGATTCCAGGTAGAAGGCATCGTGCGTGCGCACCATGCCCACGTGGTATGTCAGACCCAGCCGCTGGCAGGCTTCGATGGAAGCACGTGCAATATAGTGGCTGGCGATGGCGGGGTAATCAATGGAGATGAACTCCTCGGTGGCACGTTCGCCGCGCACGGCACTGGTTACCACAATGATATCGCCTGCTTTCATGAATGGTTGGATCGCCCCACAGGTCCCCATGCGGATGATGTTCCTGGCTCCGATGCGGATCAGTTCTTCCGTCCCGATGGCGGTGGGAGAGGGTCCGAGTCCACAGCTGGTACAACTGATGGGCACGCCGTCTTTTTTACCGGTAAAGGTTAGATATTCGCGCTTATGTGCTACTTGCCAGGCTTCATCCATCTGCTCGGCGAACAGTGCCACCCGCCCGGGATCACCCGGGACCAGAACGGTAGGCGCGATGTCGCCAGGTAGCATATCGATATGATGCTGGCGGTGTGGGGCTTCTTGGCTCATAATTTTCTCCTTACAATAATAATTAATTAGATTGTACTGGTATTAACCACAGTATGTCAATAACACCAGGGAATTGAACAATGAAAGCGGCGGATCAATTGATAGGAACAAACTCCTTGATCCGGTGCAATACGCTTTTACAACAAAAACAATACCTTCATTAATTAACCGCTATGGTTTTAATGGCATTGGAAGTATTATTATTGCCCCTGGGGGGATATTTTAGGTGCGGCAAAACAAATTTTGATATAATATGTTCTAGCGCCTACCTCGACGCTCCTAAATTAGCCTCTTCGCGTTGAGAATAATAAACAATACAAATAATGCGCCTACGAACTGTTTCGCAGACGTATGTTTGAGTATACTGGCCAACAATGGAGAAAAATATGATTGTTGACTTGATTTTATTTATATCAATGCTTGGGTTTACAGCTTACGCAATATTTTCACATCGTTTGTTAAATGCGGCGGTGTCACTTGGGTTGGGCAGCGCCTTGTTGGCGATAATTTTTTTCCGACTACAAGCCCCCTTCGCAGCAGGATTTGAATTGAGCGTGGGGGCGGGCTTGATCAGCTTACTGTTCATTATGGCTATCAGTCTTGCCAGGAAGGAAAGTGACTGACATGTTAAGCGCATCAAAAGTCAGAGGGGTACTCCTGCTTCTTCTCATTCTTGGGTGTATGGCTTCGGCTTGTTCCTCGGAAGCGAAGATGAACACGGATGCTCGCGATGCAGCTCAAGATGAAATCTCATTCCAGGAATATCTATGGGAGCAGCATTCCCTGGATTTGTTGATCCAGATAGCTCTATTGTTGGCGGGTGCTTTGGGGGTTGTGGAACTCCTTCCTGCGGCAGATGAGAAATAAAGGAGAATTTAATGATGAATTTCAACTTATTCCATTATCTTAGTGCTGCGCTGTTCCTATTGGGCTGGTTGTGTCTGCTTACGCAACATAATGCGTTTAAACAGGTAATAGGTTTGAAGATCCTGCTGCAGGGAGTAACTCTGGAACTCATCCTGGCAGGCAAAATGGTCGAAAATATGAACTTGGCTCAAGTGATGGTGATTTCGGCGTTAATTGTGGAAACAGTTGTCATCGCTCTGGCTTTGGCGATGATCGTCAGCATCTTTCGAATAGTTCCAAGCGGAAATATCGATCACTTGCGAAAGTTGAAGGGATGATGGCATCATTGTTCGCCTTGTTCATTATTGTCCTTCCATTGATTCTGGCGACTTTGCTGGTTGTTTTTTCGAATCATTGGAATACAAGACGAACCATACTGAGCTCTTGTTCTGTTCTCTTGCTCGCAATGCTGTGGACGGTGATAGCATTCTTTGCCCCCACTCCATTCCAATATTGTTTTTCCTGGCAACCGGCTGCCGGGGAAATGTGTATTGTATTTGATAAGCCCTCATTGGTTTTGGTTTTCTTGATGAATATCTCGCTGTTATTCCTATTCGTAATTGCGCGTAATGAAACCGGACCACATTCTGCACGCCAATTTGCTCTTGCTCTCGCTTCTCTATCTGTGGCGAATGTGGCTTTTCTCACCGAACATTTTCTCTTGCGCTATGTGGCGTTGGAGCTTGTGGGTCTGTGTGTTGTGGTGGGGGCTTGGCTGCTGTCTTCACCGAGAGAGAATACATGGCAGACTGTGAAAACAGTTTTTTTCAATTTTCGTATCGGGGACGTGAGCTTATTGATCGCTATTTTCCTGATGGTTTCTCTCAGCAATACCTTTCACATCGATCAAAATTTTACGATTGCTGCTCTGGCAGATCCCCCCGTACGATCTGTCCTTAACTTTGCCTTGATGCTGGCGGTTTGTGTAAAAATGGCGATCTTCCCCTTGGACCGTTGGGCAGATGTGTATGCTACATTCTCACCGCTTTTGCGCACGTGGTTTACAACATTGCTGTTACCCGCACTGGGGGCGTATTTGCTTTACCGTATTTCCCCCTTGCTACTTTCTAATCCTACGGATGCGCTCTGGATGCTGACCGCGATAGGTATATTTTTCTTTTTACGAAAAATAATTCTTCCGCATAACACTCAAAATGCAGCATTTGAACGGGAGTTGTTGATGTTCTTTTCGCTCTGTTTGCTGCTCTTAGCTGCTTTTACGGAACAGGAGCTTTTATGGGGTCTCCTGATTCTTTGGTTGACTATCCGTACCATTTTTGTCCTTTTTACCATAGAACGGAGATCTCATGCTCCACCTCCCCAATTCCAGAAGAGTATGCTTGGTTTCCTGGCGTATTTTTTGATTGTTGGATTTTCTATTATTGCCTTTTGGTGGGCGTTCCTGTCCGTAAACTCCATCCCTGCCGTTTTACTTATCGCTTATATGTTGCTTTTGATGACTCAGTTCCTGCGTTTGCAGAAACTGATTTTTGATCAGGAACATGAAGCAGGATTCGGGCTGAAAAGGGGAAACATCAAACGGGTCTTGATTGCCAATGTGTTGAATTCTTTGGTGGCAATGCTTGTTATCGCGGTCCTGATTATCAGCTTATTTTATTTTTCCGGAATGGTCAAAGGGGAGAATCTGTGGGTTATCCCGATTCCGCTCACATTTGAAAATGTTCCCTTTTTCTCGGTTTCCTTATGTGTGGCTTTTGCAGTGTCGGGATTGCTCGTACTGGTCCTGCACACGACCGGTAATTTGAGAGGAAGGATAAAAATCGTTGCCTCCTCCCATTTTTCAACCAAAGAAATGTCTTCGAAACTGGATCCGCAGCATTTTGGCGAGGTTCTCTCAGCGACCCTTACGAAGGCGGTGCAGTATGTGTATGACCAGGTTGAATACAATTTACTGGATAAATTTGTCGCAACGATCGGAAAGATATCCAAATTTCTATTTACGACGGTGGAAAAATATTCCAGTGCTGATCTCTGGCACAGATGTTTGAGTTCAATCATGAGGTCTTCTCGTCATCTACAACGGCTGCATCCGGGATTGTTGCGCTTCAACCTGTTCTGGTTGTTTTTTTGTATAGTGTTTTTGATCGTGATGGCGCTTGTTCTCTATAACGGCACATTCCAGTTGGCGGGATGAAAGGAGGAAAGGAACAATGAGTACACCGGAGCGTATTAAATTATCTGTTCTTTTGATAAAACTTGTCGTGGCGATCGTATTGTTGGTAATAGGAAGGTACATGGGGAAGAAAGTGAAATGGCTGGCGCTGGCGACTTCCATCCTGTCCCTGGGGTTTTTCATTGCTTATATTCCTACCTTACAAGCCGGTCTAAATACTCCGTTCGATTTGGATTATCTTCCCTTGTTGGGGATACGCTTGAGTCTGAATATCGATTGGTTGTCCTTCCCATTTCTGCTGACCGAAGAGTTCGTTACGATTTTTGCCATGATCTATGCGCTGGATTATCTTAAAAATGATAATCACAATCACGTCTTCTACGCGCTGCTGCTGGTCTTCTCAGCCGGTATGTCCGGTACAACCATGGCGAATGACATTTTTCTCTTTTACTTCTTCTGGGAATTGATGCTGATCGCCTCCACATTATTGTTGGTGAATTGGGGGGAGACTGAAAAGAGAACGGCTATCGCGCTTAAATATTTCATCATCACCCATCTTGGGTCATTACTGGTTCTGATCGCATTTATTTTGATTTACGCCCAAAGTGGTGTGGATAATTTTTCATCCCTCCAGGCAGCTGTTCAGATGATGCCTGAAAGACTTCCCCTGATTGGCGCGCTTTTTCTGCTTGGTTTTGGAGTGAAAATGGCTCTGGTGCCGTTTCATATCTGGCTTCCCGATACCCATTCCGAAGCACCTATGCCGGTGACCATCATGCTCGCAGCAGCCATGCTCAGTATGGGCACGTATGGGATTCTTCGATTTCCGATGAGTTTTCTAACCATGCAACAGATGGCAATCTTTTCCCTGCCCATGATGATAGGCGGAGTTGTATCAGAGCTCTATGGTGCGATCATCGCGTTGGTGGAGACGGATATCAAACGCATCATCGCTTATTCAAGCGTGAGCCAAATGGGATATATCCTCTTTGGTTTGGGAACGCTAACCTTTTCCGGTGTGGTGGGGGCGACCTTGCATGTGATTTATCATGCGATTGTTAAGGCGCTTTTGTTTTGTTGTGTGGGCTGGATTATCAAGGCGACCGGAAAACGAGATATTCAAACGATCGGCGGCTTGGGAAAAACTATGCCGTTCCTAAGTGTTTGCATGATGCTGGGTGCGCTTGCCATTGCTGGGGTCCCAACCTTGGCGCTCTTCAACAGTGAATGGCTCATCTTTAGTAGCGGTTTTCAAACACCCTATCTCTCTCTTGCTATCCTCGAAGTGCTTGGTTCGTTACTGACGGTAGCTTATATTCTGCGTTTTGTCGGGAAATGTTTTTTTGCGCCGGGGAAGAGTTCCACGCTGAATCCAGTCCCCCCCTCCATGAAAATTGCAACTGCCTCGCTCTCGGTATTAACTGTCGTTACAGGTCTTTTCCCCGAACCACTTTTTAATTATGTGGTTAATGAATTGCCTTTCATCCTGGGAGGGGGCTGGGTAAGATAATGAATCTGCTTGCATTTCCACAAATTCCCCTCTTTTTTTTAGGGATCATTGCAGTTCTCATTTTCCTAATGGCACGCTTTCTACGGATCGGCAATGTTGGTATGGCATTAATAACAGCCTCATCCTTTTTATGCGTGTTCCTCTATTTAATTTATGAAGATTCCATATTGCGTGTTCTTGAAACAGTT
Organism: Chloroflexota bacterium; assembly: GCA_012797815.1. Lineage (GTDB taxonomy): Bacteria > Chloroflexota > Anaerolineae > Anaerolineales > Anaerolineaceae > UBA4781. Next base: position 18,532 of record JAAZOK010000135.1, read on the forward strand.
TTTCCGGATTTCCGAGATACCCTGGGAAGCACTTTTTCCGCAGGAACACTCAGTGCAAACGATCCCGGATCTATATTGATCTGTGTGGTCGCCTGCGGGCTTGCCTTTGTGATTGCTCTGTATTGCGCCGAGTATCTCATGCTCGATCGTCGCCAACATGCCTTTTACCCTTTATTGATCTTGATGATATGCGGTTTGATGGGCATGCTCTTTTCGGAAAATTTAATGATTCTATATCTATTTTGTGAACTGATGAGTATATGCGCATATGCTCTGGTTGCTTTTAGACGCAATACGGATACGGCGATTGAAGCCGGCTTTAAGTATTTGGTGATGGGCAGTGTAGCCTCTGTGATTCTGTTGCTGGGAATTGCCCTGGTATTCCAGGTTACCGGGACGGTGAATTTGGAAGAGATCAACAGCTCCCATAATCTCCTGGTTCAGATCGCGCTGATCATGTTTCTGGCTTCTTTGAGCTTGAAAAGCGCGTTTGTACCCCTGCATACCTGGTTGCCGGACGCGCATGGACGGGCGCCCAGCAGTATTAGTGCCATTCTTTCAGGCATCCTGGTGCAGGGTGTTTTCTATACCATGCTCCGTGTTTGTCTTACCCTCGGCTTTGAGCGTTCGATTCTTGGCAATATTTTGATGGGCATGGCGTTGCTCAATATCCTGGTTGGCAATCTGATGGGTTTGGTGCAAACCTATACCAAGCGCCTGTTGGGATACTCAACCATCGCACAAATGGGTTACATTGGTCTTTGCTTTGCAATCGGACTGCGTACACAGTCAACCCTTGCGCTGCAATCCGGTTTCTTTCTAATCGTTGCGCATGCCATTGCAAAAAGCCTGGCCTTCTTGGTGAAAGGTGTTTTTCATTACTATCTCAATGCTACGGAAATGAGTGATCTGCGACAGGCTGGCAGATTGCCTGCCTTCTTTTCGCTGGCGTTTGGGATTTCGATACTCAGTCTTGCTGCCATCCCTCCTTTTCCGGGCTTTATGGGAAAATGGACCTTTCTAACAAGCACCTTTACACAGGTAGATGGCTGGTCTCTGGTCAGCACATTTGCGTTGTTGGCTGGCAGTCTTATTTCTCTGGGTTATTATTTCAAGTTACTTTACAACCTGTTCTTTAGACCCCTTTCTGAACGATCTGAAGAAAATTTACCCCGACAGCAGAAAGTTTCCATTTGGATGTATCTTCCCATAGCCGTTTTGGTCCTGTTGATCTTTTTTATTACCATCAACCCGCAGAGTATTTTAAATGGGAGCGAAAACGCATCTCAATTTCTAATAGGATTGATGAGGTAGAGATGAGCAATGCCACTTTTTGGTTTTCGCCCCCGATTTTGATCATCATTTTTATGGTGCTGGGTGCTCTTCTGTTGTTGATGGGGAGGGTTATCTCTGCCAAAGGAGAGTATAACCGTACCAAACACCTGCATTATTCCTGCGGAGAAGACCTGGATGCACCACATGTGCAGGTGAGCTATCATGCCTTCTTTCGTCTGGCCTTGTTATTCAGTATTTTGCATATAGTGGCTCTGGTTATTTCTACCATCGATAGGAACGCCGATAACAAGATCCATGCTGTCCTGTATCTGATCGGTGCTGGAGTATGTATATTTATTCTTCTGGAGAGAAATGAACAAAAATAAAAACTTTATATCGAATGCTCTCGTTTGGGCACGAAAGAGTTCGCCGTGGATTCTGCATTTCAATAGTGGCGGTTGTAATGGTTGTGATATTGAAATCCTGAGTTTGTTAACACCCCGCTACGATGTCGAACGATTCGGGATCCTCAAAGAATCTTCCCCGCGCCATGCGGATATTCTGATTTGCACCGGTCCGGTGACCGAGCAAGTGAAACCACGCCTTAAAAGGATCTATGACCAAATTCCCGAACCGAAATGGGTGCTGGCAGTCGGGAGCTGTAGTTGCTCGGGAGGTGTTTTCAGCGGAGCTTATAACATCCTCGGTGGGATCGATAAATTATTACCTGTCGATATGTATATCCCCGGTTGCCCGTGCCGACCTGAAACTATCATTGACGGGATTATGAAATTGGTGGAGTTGATGCGATGAAGATGGAAAATATCGTAAAAGATTTAACGGATGCCTTGGATTTGGATGTTCCCACCAGAATGCTTGGAATTCCAGACCAGGAGTATGTAATTCAAATTTCCCCCCGGCAACTATTATCGGTGGTTGAAAAGTTGTGGGAATACGGAGTATGGCATCTCTCAACGATCACCTGTTTGCAAGATGAGCACTTCACGCTGTTGTACCATTTCTGGTATTTTGGTAATCTCACTGTGCACCTGGACCTTATAGAAGGTGATCTTCAAGTTCAGAGTATCTGTGGACTTATCCCCGGGGCGGAATATTATGAGCGTGAAATCCGGGAGATGTATGGGATTGAATTCCGCGGGATGCCGAACCCCGCGCCGCTTTTACTACCGGATAGTTGGAAGGGCGGTTACCCAATGCGCAGGGATGGACAGGGCAATATCCCTGAGATTGAAAAAAAAGATTCTGATGCTCTGGAAGGAGGAATATCTTGAGTAAAGTGGTAGTGCCGGTCGGTCCTCAGCATCCTTTATTGAAAGAACCTGTTTCATTCCTGCTCTCGTTGGAAGGAGAGCAGGTAGTGAATAGCACCTTGCGTTTGGGTTATGTGCATCGAGGAATAGAGAAACTTGCCCAGCAGCGCACGTACGTACAAAATGTCTACCTTATTGAACGTATTTGCGGTATCTGTTCCCACATTCATACCACCACTTATTGCCAGGCGGTCGAAGCTTTGCTGGGCCTGGATATTCCCCGGCGCGGGTTGTACATCCGTATGCTTTTGTGTGAACTGGAAAGAATTCACAGCCACTTGCTCTGGTTGGGAGTGCTTGCAAAGAACATTGGTTTAAATACCATCTTTATGTACTCCTGGCGTGATCGCGAGATCGTCCTCAAAATGATGGAAGAAATTTCCGGGGGCAGGGTTTCGCATGCCGTGAATATCATTGGTGGTGTTCGTGTTGATTTGAATACGGATCACCTTACCATGTTGGAGAATGGGCTGAACGGTCTTGCCCGTCGTGTCGCCGAGTTGATCAGATCGGTTGAACGTGATCGCAGTTTTGCTGCTCGCACACGCGGGATAGGAAAGCTTTCGTTAGAAGATGTCAGGCGTTTTTGCGTTGTGGGTCCCGTGGCTCGCGCTTCCGGACTCGATATCGATCTGCGCCGTGATGCCCCTTACGGAATTTATCACGAACTTGATGTTCGGGTTCCCGTTATGGTCGAGGGGGACGTTTGGGCTCGCTCCGTTATCCGTATGCAAGAGGCTTTGGAGGCAATTCGCTTATCGCAACAAATGATCCGGGCGCTCCCGGCGGGAGCTGTTTCCATCACGGCTCCCCGTAAGGTTCCCTTTGGAGAAGTAGTCAGCCGTGCGGAAGCTCCTCGTGGAGAGGTGTTTTATTATGTCCGCAGTGACGGAACCCAGAAACCGGTCCGTTTAAAGGTACGCACACCCACCCTTACCAATCTCATCACCCTGCCCCAACAGTTGAAAGATGTCCAAATGGCGGACGTTTCTGCGATTATTGCGGGAGTTGACCTGTGTATTGCTTGTGCGGATCGCTGATGAGAGA
>JAAZOK010000073.1 GCA_012797815.1 Chloroflexota bacterium
AGTCCGAAACGGGTCAGATCCATCCCTTCCGATTCCATGATCTCGATTTGCTCCAGCCCCCAGGTGCCGATTTCGGTATGGGTATGAACCGGAACCCCGGTGATCATAGCTGCCCGGGCAGCGGCGCGCAGAGCCTTTTCTTGCAGGGGGGTGATATGGCAGTACATGCTGGCACCTTTGATCCACCCGGCTTTGATATCGGTGCCATCCATACCAACCGTGATCTCATTCACGAAGAAATCGGTTATCTGCTCCACCGACATCTTCAATAGATCCTGGCAATTGGACTGGTCATCGGCTTCTTTCACGAATCCGGTACATGCCACGATATGAACGCCACTTTGTTCGGATGCTACTTTCATACGGGCAGCATCACGCCCATCCAGGTAGCGGGGATTGGCATCGATGATGCAATTGCCGCCGACGGCGTGGTATTCCCGCAGGATCTGCAACTGCTCGTTCCAGCGGTACAAACTCCATTCGATATCGGGTTTCCCATGCCCGGCGATGTCCATGAAGACATGCTCATGCGCCATAGTAAAACCAAGTTTTGAAGAATCGATATCACCTAAGACTGTTCTGATCTTTCCCATAATGCGACCTCACTAATCGTTTTTAAGTTGGTTGTATTTTTTATCGTAAATGTGGGCATATAAAAAGTCAACGATTTTGCGCCCAAAGCACAAATACCATAAGTGCACAATTGTGCATAATCTACAAATGTGATATCCAGGTCACCTTCGTTGACAAACAAAAATTGAAACACTAGTATTTTTTCATAGAAATTATTGTTGAAATTTAATGCAGGAGGTGCAATGGAATAACGATATAAAAGATCATGTTTAGGGTTATTTATTGAATATATTTTAGAAATTAAGAAAGGTGGTACAAATGTTTCTCACCGCATGGAATTGGTTTTTAGCAAATATTTTTACAAAACCGGCCTGGTTTCTTGGGTTGATGGTTTTCATCGGCTGTCTGCTGATCAAGAAGCCGATCTTCGAGGCTTTTGCGAGTTTCATTAAAGCAGTGGTGGGCTATATGATCTTCAATGTGGCTTCCGGTGGCATGGTGACAACCTTCCGCCCCATCCTCTTTGCCCTGAATGGCAGGTTCAACCTTGAGGCTGCAGTGATCGATCCGTATTTTGGGGCTGCCCCCTTGCAGCAATCGATCACGGAGATTGCCGGTCGCTCCATGAGCATCGCGACGATGGCGATGATCATCGGATTCGGCATCAACATCTTGCTGGTCTATTTTAAAAAGCAGACCAAAGTGCGCTCTCTCATGGTGGGTGGGCATGTTATGAACCTTGGGTCGTGGGGTATCATTGCCTATATCGTTCTGATGATCCCCAATATCAGCGATTTGGGTGCTATTATCGCTGGAGGTCTTTTGTGCGGTCTGACCTGGGGTGTCTTCTCTAACCTGACGGTTGAACCAACCCAGGAACTGACCGATGGCGCCAGTATTGCAATTGGGCATGCCCAGATGACCGGCGTCTATATTTTTGACAAACTATCCACCTGGATCGGCAATATGGATAAGAAGCGAGGGAAAGAGATCAAACGCATTGGCGAGATGAAACTCCCCGGTTTCCTGTCCATCATGAATGACACCACTGTGGCTGCTTCGATTGTCATGCTGCTCTTCTTCGGTGGCATGATGCTGATTATTGGTAAGGAATATATGCTCAGTGTGGATGAATCACTGGCAACCCAGACCTGGGGATTCTATTTGATCGAGAAATGCCTCACTTTTGTGGTTTATTTGAATATCATCATCCTTGGTATCAAGATGTTCGTGGGTGAATTGACCGAAGCCTTTACCGGTATTTCCCAGAAGATCTTACGCGGGGCAATCCCGGCTGTGGATATCGCCGCCACCTTCGGTTTTACGGAGGGTAGTGTGGTTACGCTGGGCTTTTTGTTCGGCGCTTTGGGTTCTATCGTTGCGATCCTGTTATCCGTATTGTTCAAGAGCCCGATTCTGGCGATCGTCGGATTCATCCCCATGTTCTTCGATAATGGTGGTATTGCAACCTTCGCGAATCATAAAGGTGGATTAAAAGCAGTGATCGTTTCCACCCTGATCGTCGGGATGGTGCATGTCTTTGGGGGTGGGTTGTACGCTTCCTACTATGGATTCTCGAAATTCGGTGGCGCTGCTGCCAACTTCGATATTGCCGCCTGGCATACGTTAATGGGTGTCATCATGAAAAACCTGGGCACCCTCGGGATCGCTTTGATCTGCCTGGTGCTGATCATCCTTCCACAGATCCAGTATTTGCTCAATAAGGATACCTATTTCCTGGTGGTAGATGATTATGAGAAATACAAAGAACTGAAAGCCAAGAAAGCCAAAAAATAAGGTATGCTTTTTAGTGGAACAAGGAGTTAGAAAAATGACGCTTAAGGTTTTAGCTGCATGCGGACAGGGGTTGGGAAGCTGTCAGATCATCACCATGAAACTGAACTCAGTTTTCAAGAAAATGGGCATTGAAGCAAAAGTGACCTCAAGTAACGTTTCTATGGCGAAATCTACCGCAACCAGTTATGACGTGCTTTTCTGCGGGCAAACACTGCTACCCAATTTCAAAGCCGCTGAATCAAAAGGCGTGGTCCTTATAGGTTTGAAGAATATCGTTTCAGAAAAAGAGATGGAAGAAAAGATTCAAGAAGCTATCGCCTGCGGCAAAATTAAGACCGAGTAGTATCGGTTGAACTATGGAGGGTACCTTACCGGTACCCTCCATGCATGTATTGAAGGATTTATTCACCTTTGTGGCTGAAAAAATGATCTGGATCGTCTGATTCAGAAAATGATTTATCAGGGAAAAACTGAAATTATTTAAAAGGATCCCCTATGAAATTGCTATGTATTATTGAGAAAAGAATCCCTGCCTTGCAAGAACCCATCATGCGATTTGCCAGGCAATTTGAAGGCGTTGAAGTGGTTGAATCCTTATGGGATGACCCGCGCGAGCCGGATATCACGACGGTATTCCGCCGCATAGAGCAACACGGACCGGCGGGCGAACCCATTCCCCAGGGATTTAAAGACCATCGGGATGCAGAGTTGCTGGCTGGCAGTTTTTGCCCCTTCTCCGCGCAGGGGCTGGATGTGTTTGAGAACCTGCGGGTGATCGGGGTCATCCGCGCCGGGCTGGAAAACATCGATGTGAAAGCCGCCACTCAGCGCGGCATCGCGGTTGTGAATGCCACGGGGCGAAATGCCGACGCAGTATCGGATTTCGCGATCGGTATGATGCTGGCGGAAGCCCGCAACATCGCCCGTGCCCATCACTCCATCGTCAGCGGCGGATGGCAGGTGGATTTCCCGAGCAGCGCTAGCACTCCGGATATGCGTGGGAAGACGATCGGTTTGTTTGGATTCGGTGTGATTGGGAAAACACTGGCTGAAAAATTGAGCGGATTCCATATTAACTTGCTGGTATTTGACCCATTCATCCGGGAAGACGTCGTTGCACCTTATGGGGGAAAGCTGGTCGATAAAACGACTTTATTCCGAGAATCGGATTTCATCAGTGTCCATGCCAGACTGACCAGTGAAAACCAACACATCATTGGAAAAGCGGAATTTGATCTGATGAAACCCACTGCTTACTTCATCAACACTGCCAGGGCAGGGTTGGTGGATTATGGCGCTCTCTATGACATTCTTGCGGCGCATCGTATCGCTGGTGCTGCGCTGGATGTCTTTGACAACGAACCGCTTCCCACCAGTGACAGGTTCCGAAAACTGGATAATGTCACCCTGACCACGCACCGGGCGGGTGCTACCCTGGATGCCGCTAATAATTCCCCGCGCTTGATCTTTGAACGGATGCGTAAGGTGATTGCCGGGCAGGCGACGGATGGCTTTGTGAACCCGCAGGTTTTGGAAGATGCCAGATTCCAGAACTGGCGGGAAACGGCGCAAAGAAAATTGAATTTGTAGGAAAGGAGAGCGACCTTTTATGGACCTGGAATTAGCTGGAAAAATTGCGATCGTCACTGGAGGAGCAAGAGGGATCGGTGCCGGGATGTGTGAAGTTTTTGCCGAAGAGGGCACCAATGTGGTTATTGCCGATATGGTACCCCTGGAAGAATCGAGCAAATTCGCAGCGGAGTTAAGTAAAAAGAACAATGTGCGCACACTCGCCGTCAGAGCCGATATCTCCAATCCCCAAAGTGTGGATGCCATCTACAGCCAGACACTGGAAAAATTTGGCACGGTTGACATCCTGATGAACAATGCAGGCAAGATGGGAGTGACCAGGATCGAGGATGTGACCGTCGAGGAACTTTATAAATACGAGAAGGTGAACATTGAGGGGATGTTCTTGATGAGCAAAGCGTTCATCAAGATTTGCAATGAACAGGCTAAGGGGGGGCATATCGTCAACACCATATCCAAATCCGCCTTTACCACCAACAGTGGCGGAAATACACCCTACATTGCGACCAAAGGTGCCGTATTTTCTTTCACACGCGGATTGGCGAAGGAAGTGGGTGCGCGGGGCATCTTCGTGAACGGCATTGTGCCGGGATACGTGATCACCGATACGACCAGGAATCTCAAAGATCGATCCAGAGAAATGAAAAAGATTATCCCTTTGGGACGTGAGGCTACGCCGCGTGAGATCGCCAATGTAGCGGTGTTTTTATGTTCTCCCAAAGCGGTTCAAATGATGGGCGCCATCGTGGATGTGAGCGGCGGGACCATGCTGTGATATCTTCTCCCATCTTCTATCAACCGGGAGATTTTTACAGAGCGAGGAAAGCAAAGTGCCCGCTTCCACGGAAGCGGGCACTTTCTCATTTGCCGTTACTGGCTGAAAGGATCTGAAAAGATCCTTTATTTGATCTCTTTGAGAGCCTCTTCGACCGATGCATTTTCATGCACGATGCCGTATAACGCCGCTGCCATGCCGCTGATGTTGCGGTGCCCCCACACATTGCGCCCGATCACCAGCCCTTTGCAGCCGGCGTCCATCGTCTGCTTTGCGTTTTCCAGCACCTGGCGGTCGTCATCCACCTTCGCGCCGCCCAGCGCCAGCACATCCACGTAGCAGTTTGCCACGATCTTCTTGAAATCCTCCACCGGTTTGGTGAAAACAGTTTTGACGATGTCCACACCGATTTCCGCCCCCACCCGGCAGGCTATATTCATGGCTTTGAGGTTTCGGTCTTCTTCTTTGGAAGAAAAACCGTTGGGCAGCATTTCCGCCGCAGTTACCAGACCATATTGATTGCATGCTGCCACAACACCGGCGATGTATTGCAAATTCGTGCTATCAAATTCGCTTCCGATGATGCCCATGGTCATGATGCCATCCACACCCAGGTGCAGGCAGTCCTCGATGTGATAGGGGCTTTGCATGGCTCTCTCAAGGATGGGGTTGTATTTCACCAACCCCGAACCGATCACTTCCATGCGCAGCATGGTTCCCATTCTGCCGATCTCTTTGCGGAAATGCGTGAGCACCCCGTAATTGGTGAGGATGCCATCCATGCCACCTTCTGCGGCACCTTTGATCACTTTGGCTGGATCTACCCAGATGTCGCCGCTGCCCCCGTGATCGAAAGCCAGGATGAGTGCCCTCCCGTCTTCTTTGAACAACCGATAATATCTACTTTTCATTTCTGCACCTTTCGTGTTTTATAGTTGCATAAATCAAATTGAGCATTAATGCCACAAAGAACCGATCTTTGTTTTAATACGATGCGCTTCGGCAGCAGGGTCAGGCGCGTTGCGAACGGAACGTCCGCAGATGATGGCGAAGATCGGCAATCCTTGCAAGATGTCCAGATCTTCGAATGTCACCCCGCCGGTCACGGTAACGGAGACTCCCAGTTCACATAGTTGGTTGATCTCTTGGGTATCTTCTATATTCCAATTCCCTTTGCGTGAACGAGGGCGCGAATAGATGATATGAGAGATGCCCATTCGCTGCCAGGCATGTACCTCTTGCGGGTTCGGGAACTGATTGTAAAGTTCGATCTGGACTTGTTGCCCTTTTCCTCTGTTTAAGGCTTCTTCGCTGATCAACTTTGGCACCGGCAATTCGGCGCCTGAGAGCACGGTGACGAAATCAGGATTGTGTTTGAGGATCTCGATGCCAAAATGAGGGGCGATACATTTGAAATCAGCCACCAGTAATTTGTGCGGGTAGATCGTGCGCAGAATGTCAACGGCGCGCAATCCTTCACTCAGGAGCAATAAGGTACCCACCTCGATGATATCCACGCTCTCGTCCAGACCGCCCCCAAGGACGTGTAGAGCATCTTCAATGGAAAGATTATCAAGAGCAATTTGCAATAAAGGGCTAGAGTCATTCATAACATCCACCATGTAAATAGATTGAACGATATAACAGAACCATCCTAATGACATTCTAATTCCAATAGGGTATGGGTCAATTACTTGACCCTGTTTTTCACAAATGGTTAGTTTGGTCAATTGTGCAATTCTGGTAATTATTCATTTTCGATGCTATATAATGAATTGGAAAATGTGCAACATTGCACATTCATCCCGTTTGCCGGATCAAGCGAAAGGAAGTCCTGATGAATACGGATCAAAATATCTACGAAGTAGCGCGTCTGTATTATGAACAGAATATGACTCAGGAAGAAATTGCCAAACGGCTGTATATTTCGCGTTCGGGTATTTCGCGCATGATCAAACAAGCTCGTGAGGAAGGAGTGGTGGAGATCACCGTTCATTCTCCTTACGACCGTATGCGCACCATGGAATATGAATTTTTCCGTCGTTTTCACATTGACGAGATCCGCATTGTCGATACCGACAAACAGCCCAATCCCTCTGACTTCGATACGGTTGTGAAGCTGGCTGCTACCTATCTCAACTCGATCTTGAACGATAAAACCGTTTTGGGGTTGACCTGGGGGAAATCGATCATGGGCGCCATCTGGAAACTGCGCCCGACCCGCTACCTGCCTAAAATGCATGTGACGCAGATGACCGGCTCGATCGAAAGTAATACTCCCATCATTGATGGACCCGACCTGGTGCGCCATGTGGCGGAGTTGTATGGCTGTAACTATCACTATCTGATGGTACCTTTCTCTGTGGAAAACAAAGTGGTGCGCGACAGCCTGGCGAAACGCCCCAGTGTGATCGAAACCCTCTCCATTGCCGAAAATGCCAATGTGTTGGTAACCGGCATCGGATCCAAAACCCATTGGGGAAATTACATGAAGGAAAAAGAACTGAAAGC
>JAAZOK010000012.1 GCA_012797815.1 Chloroflexota bacterium
ACAATTCGGGGAAATGCGGGCTATACTGCAACAGATCGTAATCCATATGGATCCCAATGGCGATAGCACTGGTATGGTTGCTCAGCTCAATGGCAGTTCCCCGTGTTTTGAATCCGAGCTGGTCCCCATTGGTACTTCCAATATGCGAATATGTCCATTCTTGTTTAAGGGCTGCGATGCCGATCAGATCAGCTCCCAGGAATTTTCCAATGCGTTTGATCTTCTCACTGGCTCGCGCGGGATCCATTTTTACTTTTTGGGGTGCCGGATCATCCTCCACGAATCTTTCCGGACTGATCATGTGTAATGCCCAAAATTGGGCTGCGAACATAGGGGTATCTTCTTTCCCGGTCGCGCCTAATTTTAATTTTGCATTTTGTGATCTATAGAATTTCTGAAGATCCGGATGCGATGAAAAATACTCACTAAAATATGGAGATTGCTCACCGTAATAACGATACAGGTCATGCACCGCAAATGTAGTATCCCTCTCATCAAAACGCTTGATCTCTCCGACAATATCGTCGCTATATGTTGGAACGGCTATTTTCCTTTTCATCATCGAATCCCTTATGAAAGAATCATTCTGGCATCCAGTGCCACCACTCCGCTTCCCTCCGGCAGGACTTTAAGGGGATTAATCTCTATCTCCTGGATGTGCGGAAAATCGATCGCCATTTGTCCGATCGCCTGAATGACATTCGCCACCGCATTCACATCGTACATTGTGCCACGCAAACCCATCAAGATCTTACCGGCAACCGTTTCCCTGATCATCTGCTGGATTTCATCATCATCAAGGGGCGCAATCCTGAAACTGATGTCGTGAAAAGCTTCAACATAAATTCCTCCCATTCCGAACATCAACATCGCTCCAAAATTCGTATCCCGCTTCATCCCGATGATGACCTCTTCCCCTGCCACGTACATTTTCTCGACCAATACTCCTTCAAGTTTCGCCTTCGGACGTTTATCTTTTACTTCTGCTAACATCGACCGGTAAGCGCTATCCAAATGGGCTTGATCGTGAATATCAAGGCGGATTCCACCGGCATCGGACTTATGCAGAATATCATTCGAAACAATCTTGAGCGCTATGGGATAACCCAGTTTCTCGGCTGCGACCCGGGTTTCTGACAAGTCACGGGTATGCATTCCAGCCACAGTGTCGATCCCGTAAAGATCCAGCAGCGGGCGTGTTTCTGCTTCTCCCAGGAATTTCTTATTATCAAGCCGGTCGAAATATCCAAGCGCTTTCTTCTTATCAACTCTGGATCGTGTTTCTTTCCGACCGCCAGGCTGTTCTTTATACAACCGGTAAGCCAGCATGGCGCCTAAAATTTCTCCGATGTCTTCGGGATAATCCACGACCGGAATATGATTTTGGTGCAGTAATAACTTCGCCTCATGGATACTGTGCTGCCCCACCATGCAAGCGATCACGGTACGGTGGCTTTGCCTGGTTTCACGGATGAAAGCTTCGGCTACCGCTACCGGATCAACCAATGCTTGAGGGACCAGGACCGGCAACAGCGTTCCGGCATCACTTTTTTCAATGGCTACGCGCAATGCAAAGGCGTACTCCTCTTCGCTGGCTCCCCCTAACATATCAATGGGATTCATGGTCTGGGCCGCCGGATTAAGTCCTGTTTTCAACTGCTGCTGTACTTCTTCGGTAAGATCAGCCAGTTTGAATCCATGTGCATCCAGACTATCTGATAAAAGAGCTGCCGGTCCCCCCGCGTTGGTAAAAATCACCGCCTGATTATTCTCAGGCAAGGATTGGAAGTCGAACGCCATGGCAACCTGTAACAATGAACGCAGGGAATTAACCTCAATGACCCCCGCCTGGTGAAAGGCTGTGGTATAAGCCGTCTGCGACCCCGCCAGTGAACCCGTGTGAGATGACACTGCTTTTGCACCCGATTCACTTTTACCGGCTTTCAACAACACGATCGGTTTTTGACGGGTCACACGGCTGGCGACTTGCATAAAACGCTCGCCATCTCGAATCGATTCCACATAGGCTGCGATCACCTTGGTTTGTGGATCATTTGCCAGGTACTCGAGCATGTCGGTTTCCGTCACATCCATCTCATTTCCCAAACTGATCAGATGAGAAAAGCCAATTCCTTCATCGAGAATATGGTCGACCACTCCCCCACATACCGCTCCGGACTGGGAAACAAACGCAATACCACCCTTAGCAGGCATACCTTTGATAAAGGTTGTATTCAATCCGGAAGCAATGTTCACATTTCCCACGCAATTAGGTCCAATAATGCGAATGCCCATTTCGCGGGCAGCGATTTTCACCTGTTCTTCCCGTGCTTGGCCTTCTTCACCCAATTCTTTGAAACCGCCGGAAATGATGATGCAGGCTTTCACTCCTTTGGCACCGCAATCGCGCAGCACATCCAGGATCATTTCTGCCGGCAAAATAATCACAGCCAGATCCACATCAGCGGGCACATCATTAATACTGGCATAACAGGGATAACCCATGATCTCAGCAGATTTCGGATTAATGGGGAAAATTTTTCCTTGATAGCCATATTGGCTGAGATTTTTCAGAATCCCGTAGCTTAATTTGCCGGGATTGGCAGAAGCGCCGATCACAGCCACACTCTTGGGCTCAAAGAAAAAAGACAGATTATTTTGCATGCATATTCTCCCGGAACAGTCTGGTGTCAATTTAACCACAAGATATTGTAATAGAGTAGTTTCATTAGAAATGAATGTTGAGAGAGATATCATGATTTCACCGATCTGAAAGTGGCTATAATTATTTTCTAGTAGTTTGAACAGTAAATAATTTCTTTCCGATCTGAGATTTATATTATTGGAACAGGGATAAATATTTTCATTCTAAGCAAAGAGAGATAGTTCATGAAGAATATATTTCAAAAAAACTTTCACTTTCTTTTTCTGAGCATTTATTTTCCGTTATTTTTATATGTCAATAATATAGAGCAAATTGACATCATATTCATCCTGCGCTCTTTGATCATTTCCGCCGGATTGTCGGTCATCCTTTTTATGGTATTGCGTTTAATCACAAAGAATAATAATTTTGCGGCGGTGATAACCTCCATTGCCATATTCCTGTTTTTTATATATGGAAGCGTCTACCAATATTTTGAGCAACAGGGATCCTTCCTCAGAATTTTAGGACGGCATCGTTTTCTCACCCCTCTATTTATCATCGTATTCGTGGTTGCCATCATTCTCTTAAAGAAACAGAAAGACAATATCAGACAACCCATAATCCTGCTGAACCTGTTTTCATTATTCCTGATAATGCCCCTATTATTTAATATATGCCAATACCATATAAAAATACATAAAGCCCAATTAATTTCCAATAACGAATCACCAATCGACCATCAAGATGAAGGTATTACCAATCCAGATATTTATTACATAATTTTAGATACTTATGCCAGGAACGATGCGTTACACAAAATAGGCATTGATAATGATAATTTCTTACAGACGCTTGCCGATAAGGGATTTTATATTGCTGATTGTAGTGATAGCAATTATTTTTTCACCAGTCTTTCCCTAACTTCATCCTTAAATTTTGAATATATTAAAGACATAGATCCAATATTCACTCCCGAAAACACGGATGAGACTTTATTGGATTCCTATCTAAAAAATAACAAAGTCAGGTCTTTTCTGGAGAATTCCGGATATACGACCATTGCATTTGAGACCGGTTATTACTGGAGCTCTTGGAAAGATGCCAATATTTACTTACAACCAGATCAAACGAATGTTGATATGATCGTTGGCAGCAAAATAAATGAATTTGAAGCAATGCTCATCCACTCAACGGGATTATTATCTCTTTTAGATTCATCTTCAAAATTTGTTGAAAACTATTTTCAAGATATCCATTTCCCCTACTCCAATCATATCAACAGAGAATTATTCATCATAGAATCCTTGAAAGAAATCCCGAAGTGGGATTCTCCCAAATTTGTGTTTGCCCATATACTAATCCCGCATTATCCCTATGTTTTTAGTTCCGAGGGAGAAATTCTTACCGATCCCGGTTATTGGGATAATCCCGCGGATAGAGGAACCCCCATAAACGAAAAATATTTTCTGTCCGGTTACTCAAACCAGGTTGATTTCATCAGCAATGAAATCATTGCGATCGTCGATAGAATTCTGGAAGATTCTAAAAATGAAGCGATCATCATCATACAAGGAGACACAGGAATCAAAGAACCTCTCCGTCAAGCAATTCTCAACGCATACTACTTCCCTGATGGAGACTATTCAGCGTTATATGCTACAATCAGCCCCGTAAATACGTTCCGGGTTGTTTTAAATCAATTTTTTTCAACGAATTATCCATATCTAGTTGATGAAACATACTACTCTACCTATGAGCTTCCTTATGAGACAACGTTAATGGACCATTCCAATGCAGCACAATGTACCAACTGAGGAATTATCAATCCATCGGATAAAATTGTCTGTTAAATTATTAATTCATTAATTAAAAATTGCATTTTTCGATAGATTCATCCCCATTTTAGTTTCAACTCTGTCACGTGAATAGTGACTGGTTATTTTCCGTGCTTTATGTTAAACTTGGGCACGGTTAAGTTAGTTGACAAATGTTAACTACCTTTCCGCTCCCGGCATGACCTGCGGTAATGAACGGGAGCATACCCATGGAAAGGAGGAATCCTTATGCACACCTACGAATTGATGGTTATAATTCACCCAGATTTGGATGATGAAGCCGTGAACCAAGCTATGGATAAGATCAAGAGCTGGATCGAAACAGGCAAGGGGAAGATCACGGAAATACAGGAATGGGGAAAACGCCGGCTTGCATACCCAATTCAGAAACAATATGAAGGTCTGTACTATCTGCTCAATCTTGAATTGGACCCCACCAATAACGCTGAACTTGAACGTAATATCCGCATTCTGGAACCGGTCATGCGTTACATGCTGATCGCTAAATAACAGAAATTGGAGTTTTTGTATGAGTCGCAGTCTTAACAAGGTCATGATTATTGGTAACTTAGGCAGGGATCCTGAAATGCGTTACACGCCTTCAGGGAAACCAGTAACCACCTTTTCAGTTGCAACCAATCACGTATGGGTTGACACCAGCGGACAAAAACATTCGGAAACGGAATGGTTCAATGTTGTCTGCTGGAACAATCTAGCTGAAATTTGCAAGGACCATCTCTTCAAGGGAGATCGTGTTTACGTCGAGGGCAGATTACAAACCCGCCGTTGGGAAGATACTGATGGCAATCAGCGCACCAGTGTCGAGATCGTTGCAGCGGAGATGATGATCCTGGGAGAACGCAACTCATTTGATGAAAACAGCGATGAGGATTTACCGAACGTACAAGAATTTGGAGAAGATTAATTTTTTAGAAAGGAAAAATAACCTATGAGTGAAGATAGACGAGATTCATCTGGGGAAGAACAGTCAGAACGGTTTCAAAGTCGTGGTTCCCGGCGTTATATCGCCCGTCCGAAATTCTGCCAGTTTTGTTCAGATAAAACCCAGGAAATCGACTATAAGAACGTCGAATTACTAAAACGCTATATCACCGAAGAAGGGAAAATTCGTCCTCGGCGACAGACAGGCACCTGTGCAAAACATCAGCGTGCTTTAGCTACCGAAATAAAGAGGTCCAGGCACGTGGCTTTATTGCCCTTCATTGGCGGTACCTGGCAGAAGAACAATCGTTAGTACAACGGAGAGTCGTCATGTCAAGCAAACAGAATCCACGGGAGAAGGTGAATAATCCTCACATTGGGAATACCAAAGAAAATAAAAATTCCAAACGATTGGTTATCGGATTTATTATTTTCGCCGTGATCGTGGTCGGATTGATCGGATATGCATTTCTGTATGACCGCGTTCTAAAATACAACAAACCCGTGGCTACCGTGGGCGAGCGCGAGATCAATGGGAAAGAATTCACTGAGCGGGTCAAACTGGAGAGAAATTCTTACGTTCTCCAATACAATATGATCGCCGCACAAATGGTACTGGTAGGAGATAACTCCGATTACGTCAGCTACTACAAAAATCAGTTAACCCAATTGCTTTCTATCTTAGATGACACCGAGTATTTCGGTGAATACGTGCTGGACAATATGATCGATGAACAAATAGCCAGCATCGAAGCCGAGAAAATGGGTATCACTGTGACTGATCAGGAAGTAGAAGATATGATGCAGGAGCTCTTCGAATACTATCCCAATGGCACTGCAACCCCCACCGTGACCTACGCTTTAGAGCCAACTTCGACACTAAACAGTCAACAGAAGACCCTGGTAGCTGTTGCACCAGCAACAGAAACCCTTGCTCTTCCAACTGCAACGCTGGAAGAAATTGCCCAGACTGTTGAAAGCACCGCTACGGAAACGCTTCCACCTACCGCAACCGCGCTGGAACTGACCCCCACAAGCGAAGAGATAAGCGGCACAGCAACCCCCTATCCCACTGCGACAGTGTATACAGAAGATATTTACAAACAGAATTACCAGGATTACATCACCAATCTTGAAGGGATCGGCGTGAGTGAATCCGTTCTACGTGATTACCTGCGCAATTACATGCTTGTTCAAAAAGTCTATGACGCGGTCGTCTCTGACGTTCCTCGCACCCAAGACCAGGTTTGGGCACGTCACATCCTGGTCGAAACCCAAGATGAAGCGATTGCGGTATTGAATCGCTTGGCTGGTGGGGAAGACTGGAATACCGTATGCAATGAGGTCACCCTTGACCAATCCGGTCAGGAAAACTGTGGTGACCTTGGTTGGTTCCCACAAGGTCAGATGGTTGAAGTTTTCGAAACAGAAGCATTTCGACTTGATATCGGGGAGATCAGCAATCCGGTAGAATCATCCTTTGGATGGCATGTGATTCAGACCCTCGGGCATGAAGAACGTGATATTGAAAGTGATTACGATTACCAGCGTTTACAGAGCAACTACTACGATCTATGGTTCCAGGATATAAAAGACAGCCTTACGATTAGCAAGAGTGCTACCTGGGCAGATCATGTCCCGTCTGAACCATCCGTTGCTTATAATATGAGAGTTTCAAACTAAAAAAGGAAAGGAGCTGGGTACCCAGCTCCTTTTTTGTTCCATTTTCATTCGACCATTTCTTCGGTCACTTCTTCGAGCTGCAGACTGATCACCTGGCTGGCAGAATCTCGACCCATGGTTACCCCATAAATCACATTAGCAAGTTGCACGGTATTGCGATTGTGGGTAATGACGATGAACTGGGTGCGATCGCTCAATTCCTGCATCAATTGCCCTAAGCGCACCACATTTGATTCATCCAGCATAGCATCCACTTCATCCAACACACAAAATGGGGTGGGAGAAATTTTCAGCAAAGAAAAGATCAGAGCGATAGCCGTTAAACTGCGCTCTCCACCTGATAATAACGCCAGCTCTTGTTTTCGCTTGCCGGGCAGGGTTGCTTCAATCTCGATTCCCGTTTCGGTGATATTGTCTTCATCCTCAATGACCAGCTTGGCAGAACCCCCTCCAAATAATTGTTTGAAGATCTCCGAAAATTCCTCATTGACAGCCTTAAATGTTTCATTGAATTTGATCTTTATGATATCTTCCAATTCGACCACAACCTTACGCAGGTCTTTTTCCGCCTGTTCCAGGTCAGCGATCTGAGAAGTAAGGAAAGTATAACGTTCCCTATCTTCGTTGTATTCTTTTTCCGCTTCAGGATTGACGGATCCCATACGCCGAATGGCGGTTTTCAAGGTTTTGATCTGATCTTCAAGATCTTCAGGCACCTGTGTGATCTTGGGCAAACTTGCAACCATCCCGTCAATGGGCAATGGTTTAGGTCCGCTCACCTCGGGTTGGTAATCATAGGAAACCAATCCAAAATCATCCGAGATGCGCTCCTTCAGACTATCCATCTGATTCTTGACCTTATCCACCCGCATCTCCAATTGAATAAAATGCCGTTCGATGATGCTCTGGTTTTTACGCAAATTTTCTATTGCGGTAAGGCGGTGCTCGATCTCGATATTGACCTCATTGATAGTGTCTTCGATCGGTTTTATTTTTTCCTGCAGTTCCTCAATTTGAACAGTGAGCATTTTTACCCGATTCGAATTATCATCATAACGCAACATCAGTTCGGAATGTTGCTTCTCAAGTTGTGCAAGTTTTTCTTTGATCTCATCACATTGGCTTTTCAAGCTTTCGATCAGGTGTTCTGAATCCTGTAGACGATTCTTCGCCCCGACAAAGCTCTCCTGGATCACCGCGAATTCGGTCTTCTTCTGATAGAAATCCTGGTTCAGGTCATCCAATGAATTGGAGGCTTCTTGAAGTTGTAACTGTTCAAGTTCGGTCTGTAAGCCTTCTGCCCGGCTCTGGGCTTCTTTCAACGTCTGCTTTATGGAATTCTTGGCATCAATGGCTTCTTGGATATCAACCAGTAGTTTTGCCACCAATTCCTTATTCAGGCGAATATCCTGAGTAGCATCAGAATATTTATTCTGAATATTGCGCAATCCGGACAGGATGGTCTTTTCCTCTTTTTCGAACTCCGCGATCTTCGTTTTTGACGAGGAGATGTGTTCATTCAGATCTCGTTCGACATCTCTGTATTTTTGCTCATCGCTTTGATAGACACCGATCTTCTCCTGCAAATCTTTCATCACACGCTGCAGATCTTCTATTTCTTTTTCACGTTTAAAAATGAATTCGCTGGTCGTGCCACCCACCGAGATGATGCCATTGCCATAAAATATTCCGCCATCTTTCAAAACAATTTTCTGCTGGCTGCCCAATCCCGACAAAACACCTTCCAGGTCTTTTTCGTTCTCCAACACAAACGTATCCGCAAATAATACGTTCAGAATAGGTTCATACTCGGCAGTAGCATGCACAAATTCAAGAACAGGATGGCAACCTGCTAAGGGAACCGGTTTCTTCGTCCCGCTCGTTTTTATCAAAGATTTGGGCAGCAAGATGGAATGTGCTTCACCGCCTTCCCGGATCAGGGATAAGATGGAACTTAATTGCATGGACTGATCAAGCACCAAACCTTCAGCAGCATCGCCCAGCAACGCCGCCACGGCTTTCTCATAACCATGCTCTACCCGCATACAGGAAAGCAGTAGCTCGAAATTTCCCGGAAGGCGTTTCTGTTGCGCAACCTGCAAGATCCTTTTGGTGCCGGTCTTGAATCCCTCTAAATTTTTCTTGGCGCTCTCCAGCACAGTTAGCTGCGTTTCACGAGCAGCCAGATCATTGCGGGTCTTTTGTAATTTTTGCGCACCCTCCGTGATCTTTTTTTCTAATTCCGTCTTTTCGGAAAGCAAAGTTTGGCAGGCGGTATTTTCCTGTTCCTTTAACTTAACCTGCTCATCATAGAAGGACTGGAAGCGATCAACCTCGCTGTTGATCTCCTGCAGTTTTTCTTCTTGAGTCTTGATTGTTTCGTCAAGTTCTGTCCGTCGTTTGACCAGGATATCAACACGTGAATCGAGATCACTGTTTTTCGCCTGACTACCGGCAATAAGTTTATCAAGCTCCAATTTATGGCGTTGTTTTATTTCAATTTGATTATGGATTTCTTGTAGCTCGGATTTCTTCTGATTGAGAGACTTCTCCAGCGCCTCCAGCTCCGTTCTGGTCTTGCTCAAATTGCTTTCATATTCATTAAATTGTTTGTCCATCTCATCTTTTTGTTCCAGGCGAGTGGACAATTCTTCTTCTGAATATGCCAGTGAGGATCTCAATGAGTCGCGTTGTTCTTCGTATCCTTTGAATCGCTCTTCAATAATTGCCAGATCGCGATTGATCTTTTCTTTTTCATCCTGCAATTCGGTCAATTGCCCATTCAGGATGGATAACTCTTCTCGTTTCTCCTGCAATATCTTTCGGTTTTCAGAAATCGCTTCATCGCCAGTTGCAACTTCGTTTCGAATAGAATTTAATTCGATCTCTTTTTTGACTTTGGCATCTAATGAATCCCTATAATCGTGCTGCAAGATATTCCAGCGATAACCGTACCAGTCTTTCAGCAATAACTGCAAATCTGCATTAATTCGGTTATATTCTTTGGCACGCTCCACCTGCTTTTCAAGACGCAACATACGAGGATGGATCTCATGCAAAATATCCCGGACACGATCCATGTTATCAACGGTCTTATCCAGTTTCCGGATGGCCTCTTCGCGTCTGGCTCGATAGAGGCGAATTCCCGCTGCCTCTTCAAAAAACAAACGACGGTCCTGTGGTTTCAGCGACAATGCCGAATCCACCAGACCCTGTCCTATGATCGTATAAGTCCGCTCTGCCAAGCCAGAATTTGCCAGTAACTCCTGGATATCTCGCAGGCGCACTTTTTTCTCATTGATGAGATA
The DNA here is from genome assembly GCA_012797815.1 of Chloroflexota bacterium. Taxonomy (GTDB): domain Bacteria; phylum Chloroflexota; class Anaerolineae; order Anaerolineales; family Anaerolineaceae; genus UBA4781. The sequence goes on from JAAZOK010000012.1 coordinate 10,416, forward strand.
CTCATTTTCACCACTGCGATATGCCCTACGGGTAATGCTGACCTGATCGAAGTCGATCGGTAGCCAGCCATCCTCATTATTAAAACGGATAGTGGCAGAAGCCATGGACATTTTAGAACGCTGGGCAGATCCGGAATAGATCATGTCCTCGGTCTTTTTTCCACGCAATATACTATAAGCCTGTTCTCCGAGCACCCAGCGGATCGAATCTGCGATATTCGATTTTCCCGAACCGTTAGGTCCCACAACTGCCGTAATCTTATCGGGGAACAAAAATGTGGTTTTCGATGCAAACGTTTTATAGCCATGCAATTCAAGAGCTTCTAATTTTTGATTCATAAACAAATTTATTCCTGGTGAATTCTTTCCAGAGCTTGCCTGGCGGCATCTTTCTCGGCAGCCTGTTTGCTTCGTCCATTTCCTTTTGCATAAGCTTTTTTATTAATGAATACTTCTACTTCAAACAATTTTGAATGATCCGGTCCTGAGGCTTTAAGGGTGACATACTTGGGTGGGGGGTATCCCAACGATTGTGACCACTCTTGCAACTTCGATTTGGGGTCTTCATTTTTATGCTGCTCCATGATATCTTCCACCGCTTCTTCCAGTAATGGGTTGATGAATTTACGGATGGAAGCCAGACCCTGATCGATATACATTGCTCCCACAAACGCTTCAAAAGCATCACAAAGCAGGCTGCTGCGAGTACGCCCACCGGTTTTGATCTCACCCCGTCCAAGACGCAACGCGTCACCCAATCTGATGATACGGGCAAAATCAGCCAGTTCTTCCGTCTGTACCAGGGCAGAACGCATCTGTGTCAGATCACCCTCCGGCATCTCCGGATAGCGATCATACAGCCACTCCCCTACTAAAAAATCCAACACTGCATCTCCTAAGAATTCCAGGCGTTCATTATCCTCCAGCGCTTCGGGATTTTCATTCAGATAAGAACGATGGGTTAGCGCACGCATTAATAAAAGAATATTATTGAATTTGATTTCTAAACGACTTTCCAGACTCTGCGGTGACTCCAGAATAAAATCTGATGGTTCTTTCAAGATTCCTCCACGAAAATAGATAGCATAAACACGCATTCTTATTTTACTATCTCAACTACACTATTGCTAATACCAAACCCCCTGCTATAATTTATCGCATGGAAATTCCGTTCTTAAAACAAGCCGCCAGTAAATATACCATTGAGACTGATGTATTTGAAGGTCCTCTGGATCTCCTTCTTCAATTAATTGAGAAGGAAGAGCTGGATATCACCCAGTTATCGCTAGCCAAAGTCACCGACCAATACCTGGAACACCTGCGGCTGATCAGTGACCGTGATCCACTTGAAGTATCTGCTTTTTTAGTGATCGCAGCCCAACTGGTACTCATCAAATCCCGCGTACTGCTTCCGGTTGAGGCAGATGAAATCGGAGAATTGGAAATCGAAGGCGGGGAGGAACTTGTTCGCCAGCTTATCGAATACAAAAAATTTAAAAATATCGGTCTATGGCTACGCGAAAGAGAAGAGCTTAACTACCGCAGCTATTTTCGAACGGCTCCACCACCGCGATTACAAGAGGTGCTGGATCTATCAAACATCACGGCATCCGATCTGGCAACGTTTTACAATGAGTTGATCATTACGCAGGAAGAATTCAGACCGATCGATGAGATCGTCACCATATCCCAGTTAACCTTGAAAAAACGCATCAACAAAATCATCGACCAATTCAAGACCATTTCGCATGCACGATTTTCAACACTGATCGATCAAAATACCAAATTAGAGATCATTGTCACTTTTCTGGCATTACTGGAACTGATCAAAAACCATCTATTAGAAGCTTCTCAACCCGAGATCTTTGGAGAGATCGACCTCGAACCGATCGGGAATATGGATCAGGAGGTCGAAACAGAATTCTAGCCTGACAACCTATCATGAGCAAATCTGACCTGACCCCCATCCGACAGCAATACCTGGATATCAAACGGCAGTATCCGGATAGTATTCTATTCTTCCGTTTGGGGGATTTTTATGAAACCTTCGACCATGATGCCGAGATAACATCGCAAGAACTGGATCTGGTATTGACTTCCCGCAGCGTGGCAAAAGGAAATCGTATCCCGATGGCAGGCATCCCCTACCACGCTGCTGAAAATTATATTGCCCGTCTTATCAACAAAGGTTATCACGTTGCCATCTGTGAACAGATCGGGGAGCAACCCAAACGTGGTCTTTTTCCGCGAGAAGTTGTACGAGTTATCACTCCCGGCACCCTGGTGGAAGCATCTTTTCTCAAAGCAGAAAAGAATAACTATCTGGCTGCACTCTCAAGATCTCCCGATCAAGTTGGATTGGCATATGTTGACATCACCACCGGTGAATTTTTCTGTACCGAATTGGCAAATGGACAAACCAATCTGCTCTATTCAGAGTTAGCCCGTATCAACCCGGCAGAGCTACTGTTACCCAAGAGTTTTCAGGATGCCCGTCTTGAACGATATCACCGGACCGTACGCGAAGATTGGTTCTTTGCCATCAACCGCGCCCAGGAAGCTTTACAGAATTGGTTGCATGTCGCCACCCTGGACGGTTTTGGATTGAAAAACCAGCGAGATGCAATAGCAGCAGCAGGTGCCATCCTACAATACCTGGAAGAAACCGACCCGCAGTCTTTGAAAACAATCCAGGTCATTCAGCCTTACCATACGCAAGATTACATGATCCTCGATCCCGAAACCCGCCGCAACCTCGAGTTGACCGAGACCATCCGGGATGGGCGGGAAGAAGGATCACTCCTGGCGGTGATCGACTACACGGTCAATCCGTTGGGAAAACGCTTGCTGCGTGCATGGTTGAACAAACCATTGATCGACGTCCAGCATATCCAGGAGCGCCTGGAACAAGTGGAATCATTTGTGGCAGACGGGCTGCTGCGCCAAGATCTCAAGGGTAATCTGAAAAAGATATCAGACCTTGAACGTATTGCAGCCCGCATCGTCTCCGGACATGCCCTACCCCGCGATCTGGTTGCACTGCGCAGCTCTCTGGAATTACTCCCTCACATCAAAAAGACTCTGAAATCCGATAATCAGACCGTTCAGAAAATTGCGGCTGGAATTGATCTCTGTTCAGATACGCTGGCGTTATTAGTGCATGCCATCAGCGATGACCCGCCGGCAACTCTGCAAAATTCAGGCATCATCAAAAAGGGATATTCTTCTGAGCTGGATAAGATATATAGTTCCTCCAAGGATGCGCGCCAATGGATCGCCAATCTGGAGAAGAGCGAAAAAGAACGCACCGGCATCAAGTCTTTAAAGGTGAGTTACAACAAAGTATTCGGGTATTACATTGAGATCTCCAACAGCTACCTTGACCAGGTGCCTGCCGAATATATTCGTAAACAGACGCTGGTAAATGGGGAACGCTTCATTACTCCCGAAATGAAAGAATATGAATCCGTTGTTTTGAATGCCGAAGAACGCATCCGTCAATTGGAAATCGAGTTATTCAAAGAAGTCTGCCAGAAGATCGCCGGTTCGGTGCAGGAGATCTTGCAAACCGCCCAGATGCTTGCCACCCTGGATGTATTACTCAGCCTGGCGGATGCAGCTGTTTTCAACAAATATTGCAAACCTGTCATCACCGACAGCAAAACCATCAGGATCAAGAATGGCAGACACCCGGTTGTGGAGCGCACACAACTTTCCAGAGCATTCATCCCCAATGACATTTCTTTCAGCGAAGATGAATTCATCAAGATCATCACCGGTCCCAACATGAGCGGGAAAAGTACTTTTTTGCGCCAGACCGCTTTGATCGTATTGCTGGCACAAATCGGCAGTTACGTACCAGCAGATGAAGC
>JAAZOK010000017.1 GCA_012797815.1 Chloroflexota bacterium
CACATTACTGTGCTCCGTTGCTATGTGATAGCAATATAAACAGCGCAAACAGGGAACGATATCTTCATCCCGACCTTCCAGCGCTTTTTTTGGAAAATACGGATCTGCTATTAGCTGTCGTCCAATCATCACTGCATCCACTTTCCCAGATGCAATTGCATCTTCCATTTCATCCGGCGAAACCACTGCACCTACCAATGAAACCAATACATTGCAGTTCTTTTTTACTTTCTCTGCAAATTCCAGATTGTACATGTGGGGTTCAAATGCAGTCGGCGCCATATGAACATTGGCTTCGTGGTATACATCCATACCACAAGAAACATTTACCATATCAACATAGTCTTCAATACATTTAATGAAATACAGCATATCATCTGACTCGAACGATTCCGGAACCATCAGATGACGACTAAGTCTCACTTGAATGGGGAAATCCGGTCCAACTGCTTCACGAATACGCTTGATGGCTTCCAGTGGAAAACGAACGCGATTCTCCAATGATCCCCCGTATTCATCCGTCCGTTTGTTGAACCCGGGCGCCAGAAACTGGCTGCACAGACTATCATGTGCGAAATGAAAGGTAGCCAAATCAAAACCAAAATCACGTGCTTTGATCGCACACTCCGCCTGATATTCAATCATCGTTTCCATATCCGACTTAGTCATTTTCTTCATCGTGCGACCATCAAATCGAATTCCATCTATCGGACCCAATACCGTCCCATCCTTATTCATAGGACCGAACAAACCGAACTCCACCGCACAGCGCGCCCCAGCCTGTTTGGCAACGGAAATATTCTCGCGTGTGACATCGCGATTATATTTTGCAAAAATATCACCATCCATTGCCATTCCCATCAGGTGAACCATTCCCGATCCTCCCATGGCTTTATCGAATGCGCTCATATTTCCGTAATTCGTGCTGGAGATGATCTTATGCCCGGGAATTACAGAGAGAGGAGAAGCAATAATTCGATTCTTCAGCATAAGTTGATTTATTTTCAATGGAGAAAATAAATGTGGATACTTGGTTGTCATTTTTAGCTCCTATGTTTTATTTATAGGTTCATTGATAAAATGGCCAGAATAATCAGTCCAACATTTATTAACAAACTGATAATGAATGGTATTTTAGGAAGGTATTTTTTTGTAATTGGCAAATTGAATATTGATAAAAATAGGATTAGTAAACCTGTAATAATAGCTTCATCATATAAAACAACACAAGAAAACAAAAACAGGACAATTGGAGTAAACCAGGAATAATAAACTGTTATCTTCTTAATAAACTTCTCATCCCCCAGGTAAAGAGAAAGTCCTTTTTTTTTCGCACTCATTTCAATCTGCCCATTTCATCGATCATTTGGACACTGATAAAAAGATTTTTCATTTCAGGAAGAGTCTTAATAAATTTTTTGATAATCGTTTTTGCAACTTCATCACTGGCTGCATTATGATCAATTTTTAAACTGAGCCCATCTTTTGCCACTACATGGAATTTGACGTTCTCAATTTCTACCTGGTCTATTTTTTCACTCAGAATATCAATCTTCGCACAACCTATTTGCAACATTTCTTTTCTCCTTTAATGATTAGGGGCAAAAGTATCGCCCCTAATCATTTAGTACTGTGCTTATTTTTAAAAAGGTGATTCTTATTTCTTTTCTTCTGCTAATGCTTGCTTATCGATGATCTTCACAAATGGATACCAGATCAACATATCAACCACAACAAGGACTAACTGCAACAACATACCTTGTATCGGTTTACTGCAAGCCAAAAAACCATTAAGCCCCATTGGAAGAGTCCAACTAACATCAACACCGGTAAATCTTCCAACAATCCCGAAGTAAACTGAGTAATATGCGATGAATGTATTGACGATAACTCCACCCATATAGGGAATGAACAGGATTGGATTCAGCATAATCGGGATCCCAAACAATAACGGTTCGCCGATATTAAAAATTTGGGGAACAATTGCAAGTCCGCCCAATTTTTTAAATCTCTCTGACTTTGCGAAAACCACAAGAAGAATGGCAAGACCAAGAGTTGCGCCAATTCCACCTGCCTGAATCGAGTGCTGAAATCCGGTAGTAATAATATTGGGTAAGGGTTCTCCTGCTGTAAAAGCTGCCAGGTTTTCTACATTTGCAGCCGTAAGGATAGGAGTCATATACGTGCCAGCTACAGTTCCATGGATACCACAGAACATGAAGAGGGTCATAAGAATTTCCTCAAGAAGCAAGGATGGGAATGAAAGCCCAACACCCTTCAAAGGAAGCTGCACAACCGTGTAAATAATATTGTGGAAATTACCAATTGCTGTCTTCGACAACAATTGCCCAACTACTGCAGATACTAAAATGACAACCGCGCCTGGAATCAGTACTGTGAAAGTGTTTTCAACAAATTTGGGCACCCCTGCAGGCATTTTAATAGTAATTTTCTTATCTAAGAAGAATTTACAGGTTCTTGTAACAATGTAACCAATGATCATCGCAGAGAACATACCCTGATGTCCCAACCATTCAGAAGGAATTGATGTATATAGTTCAGTTGGAGTGAGCAACAAAAACGATGCAACAGCCAGGGGCACAACATTAATCTTTTCTTTAATTTCCAAATGCTCAGCGTAACGATAAGGCAAAATCAAAATCACATACAGCGCAATAATACTCAATGTCCAAGACTGAGTATTCATAAAAATCATCTTCACAGTTGGATTTGCCGTGAGGAAATTTTGCCAAGGCACAAAATCGATAAAAGCAAACAGACATGCGAAAGATCCCACAACTGTGACCGGCATTATAACCATCATCGTTTCAGCAAGCGCACGGAGGAATTTAATAGATGAGATTTTTTCTGAAAGGGGCACAACAAATTTTTGTATTTTGTCTAAAAATTTATCCATCTTTATCTCCTTATTTAATTTGAGAAACAAAACACCAATTTAGCACGAATTTTTTCTATATTATTTCCCTCCCTTCTTTTTTAATTCTTCCAATGCTTCCTCAAGAACTTTTTCACCATTCAACATTCCGTAATCTGAAGTATCAATTAATACAAATGGAACTCCTGTTGCTTTATACTTTTCTTCGAAAGCATTTTTTTTGAATCTAACTTGCGGCGCTAAAAGCACAATATCAGCATCATCAACGCATGTATCCAATTTAGATTCGGGATACGCATTAATTACAGCTTCGATATTTTTTTCTTTAGCAGCTTCTTCCATTTTTTCAACCAGCATGCCTGTACTAGCACCCCATTGACACACTAACACAATGTTATAGACCACCTTTTACCTCCTTATAAATATTGACGAACTGTTCCGCTAATTCCCTTGTATTTTCTGCAATAGAAAAATGATTTGAAGCATGAACTAAAATCATGCTAATTTCGATTTTGCCTTCTCGTGCCTCATCTACCAGCAAATTTGTATGTACTTCGTGAGCTTTTAAAAGAGATTCCGAGCTTTTTTTCAATAATGCATCAGCCTTATCAAAATTTCCTTTTCGGGCAGCTTCGATTGCTTCCATTGATGCGCTTTTACTATCCCCAGCATACGCAATAACCATAACTGCACATTTACTAATATCCAAAATCACTCCTAAATTTCAAAAGAATATAGGGGACATATTACAATTACTGCATTCTTTATTCAATTTCAGAATTTGCAGACCTGGTATGCAAAAGCAATTAAACTTTTTCGCAGAAATGTGGCATCCTTTAGCATGGATGTATATCAATCAAGCAACCAACGTACCATTCGCCATTACACAAATTTTTAGTAAACCTTTTATTTGCCATTACCTTCTTCGACAATCAAGCAATATAGAATGGAAAAGATTTACATTATTAATAAATTTGAGTCGTTTTATCTATGGAACATAATAGAGAAATCCAGATTATCAGTTATCTTATAAATCAAAATACCTGGACTACAAATGCTTTTTTATCTAATCAGCTTGGTTTTTCTCCACGTTCTATAAGCACATATATTTCTAAAATCAATAAAAGATTTGGTACTATCATTATTTCTTCTAATAAGGGATATAAAATCCAGCAGAAAGAACAAGCTGCTGATATTATCCATCACACCCAATGTGTAAGAATGCCTGGAAATTATGAGGAACGGAAAAAATACATCCTTGAAAAAATATTGCTATCCCGACAATTCCCCACCATTGACTTTTTATCCGATCGATTATGCATTTCTCCAGCAACTCTTCAAAATGAAATTTCAAAGCTACGCAACGAGTTATCGGAAGTAAACCTGCATCTGCGCATTAAGAACAATAGATTATCCATTATCGGACTTGATCGTGACAAACGTAGTTTAATACTCGATCTGATCAACAAGGAACTTGAAAACACTTCCTTCAGCCTGGATGGAATTCGGGAATTTTTTCTCAATGTGGATCTGCAAAAAATTAAAAAAATTGTTTTAGACAATTTGAAAGAAAACGAATATTTTCTGGATGAATACTCTCTATTAAATTACATACTACACATTGCGGTTTTCATCGAACTCAATGGGGAACACAGTCATAAAGATCAAGAGCATGCTGTTCATAAAATCAATTTCCGCGAAATGGCTTCGCCACATATCTATCATATTATTGAAAACATTTACAGTAAACTCATCCAAGTGTATGGGGGCGATTATTCCATTGAAGATTTTTGTGAAATCTCCTTATCCATGATGACCAGCGCAGTATCAAGCCATATCACCAAATTGCATATGGATCAACTCGGTGAGCTCGTTGGACCAGAGATTGAAGAACTTCTTTTCGAGATCGTGCGGTCTGTCCGAAATACATATTCCATCGATCTTAAAGAAGATGGTTTCATGATTCGTTTTGCATTTCACCTGAAAAATGTACTTGAGCGGGTCCAGAACAACATTCATGTCAGAAACAGTCAATTCATGAAAATAAAAGATGACTTCCCTTTAATCTATGTGATTGCTGTCTACATATCCAATATTATTAACAAAAAAATGAGTTGCACACTTTCAGAAGATGAGATCGCCTATATTGCACTTCATATTGGAGTGCTTATGGAAGAAAAGAAAGCCTACTCAGAAAAATTGATCTGTATTGTTTTAGCACCGGATTACTATACCGTAGGTAGAGCACTTTTTAAAAGATTAAGTGCGGTCTTTTCAGAAAGTTTAATCATCTCCAACTTCATCACTTCCATTGATGATCTACCAGAAACAGCAAGTTTTGATCTCCTGTTATCAACGATCAGTATTAATACTGTAATTGATACTCCCTATATTTTCATCGACCCATTCCTGTCCGAAACATCTACCAACAATGTCCTTCAAAAAATCGAAGAAGTAAAGCAATCGAAGATGAAACATAAAATGATAGATCAATTCAAGTATTTCTTTCGTGATGACCTTTTTTTCTATGACTATCCATTCAAAACACATATCGATGCAATCGAAACCATGTGCGATCTTATGATGGAAAAACAGTATGTAGATAAAAATTATAAAGAGGAAATATACCAACATGAGAAAGTAGCACCCAGTTCATATGGGAATATCGCCATTCCCCATCCATTAACTAATAATGCAATTTCGTCAGTCATCGCAATTTCGATCAATCCCACTCCAGTTGAATGGGGCAGCAATAAAGTAAATATTGTTTTTATGCTTTCTTTACAAGAAGAAAACAGAGATCAATTCAAGGATATTTTTGACTTTATCACCCATCTGATATCGGATAATGAATCATTCACAAAGATATTAAACGCAAATACATATGAAAGATTCATAGACATATTAGTGTCTTCTGCATAGTAGAAATGGATTTTGTCCTTGACAAATACATCCTCGTCAAGTTGTAAACACTATTTAATTTCAACCTGCACTGCCCGAACCACAAGTCGCTGATGGTACGTGTTGGTCTGTTCATCATATTGCTCACAGGTCAGCAATGTCAACCAGGGATATTCCTCATGGGCGGTGATCAATGTAGTGTCGGCACTATCCACATGGTGGATCTCGCGCACTTCATAGACATATGTCTGCCCATAGGCTTGCACTTCAATGAGATCACCCCAGTGTAAAGCTTTCAAATCGATAAAGGGACCCGGATTGCCATCCGGCAGATACAGATGTCCGGTCAACACCGAATTACCTGCCCAGGTTGGAAAAGCAGTTCCATTCAACCAACCTGCCTGATCAGATAACCAGGTCAGATCCCAATTGCCATCATCCATTTGTGGAATGCCCATGATGGGAATATCGATCCCAAGCACCGGCATCTTCAAACGTAAACCAGTCAGATCATCATATTGCCTAGCCTCTGAGTGAGAAGGAAGCAGGGTGATCCTTCCGGGAGCAAAGCCGGTTGCCGGTAATGTGGAGGGATTGGCATCCCAATTGCGACGGGCAATCGCCGCAGCGGTTTCAGCGCTGTCGGTGAAATCACCATCCCCATTACGGTCAACATCGATCGTTGCCACATTATTGACCAGGTCGATGCCATCATTATCCAACAGGACATTGAATGAAATGGTCAGTGCATTGACCGCCACAGCAGGATGACTCACACCGAAATCCGGAGCCACACTGCCCTTCCAGATGATCTGCCCGCGATCATTTCCAGGGGTAGGTCCTTCGTAATAGCATAACTCCGTGATGGTATCCACAGAAGAGGTGCAGGTCACACCCAGGGAAGTGGAACCCGCCGGGGCACCAGCCGGCACCGGATAACCGCTATCAACCGTCGTGGGGGAGAAGGTGGTATTCAAAGGAATAGGATCATGCACGATGCCGTTGATATCAACGATATTGGTATTATTGATCCACACCATGGTCCAGGTGAGAACCGGTTTGCCAGAGGCATCCACCGATTTCGTGCCGTAAGGGGGATCCAAAAGAGTTGCTCCAAAGTCCACCTGAGTTGGCTCGTCATTATTGGTAGGATCGCCATCACCATCCGGATCGGGATTGCTGCCATTCTGCGAATCATCCGTTATCGTACCTGTTGTGGGATGTTCCGCCGAAACGGTAATGACATTGTTATAAGGTCCGCTGGAAGTTGGAATTACATTTACAGTCAGGGTGATGGTCCCCTGTTCCCCAGCCGCCAGTGAATTGCCCGTATCGAGGAGTTGAGGTTGCCCATCGCCATCAAAACTGCTGTTCACGATAAAATCCGCACTCTGGATCGTCTTCACTGAAAATGTAGTGGGTAAAGGGAAAGTTGTTACCAGGTCATCTGCTGCCTGGACATTCTGCAGAGCGACATTGCCGTAATTTTTAACGAGAATGGTATAGGTAACATCGAAACTACCTGCACTGATCTCTTCCACCCGGGTAAGCTGCTTGGCGACCCCAATCAACGGCTCTTGAGAAGCATTCACCGTCAATTCATCCTGGTTGGAATTGACCTCATCCCCATCAGCATCCCGCGCCGTAGCTGTGACATGGTTGGTAATAGAACCAGCATTCAGATCCGCCCAGGTTACATTGTAAGTGCCGGTACAGGTGAAATTTTCCGTTGGAGCCAGGGTGGCGGGGAATACACAGGTGGTAGCAGCCAGATCATCATTGAGGGTAAAGGGAGCAACCAGAGTAGATGTACCAATATTGGTAACAAGATAGGAATAATGCAGAATTTGATTATTCTCGTTGTAGTTTGCTTCGGTAATATTTTTCTCAACCTGTAACCGGTTTATATGATCCGTATCGCTCTGTACATTGTTGTCATAATTTGTATCCACCAGACCAGCAGGAGGAACAACCGAAGCAGAGTTCAGCACATCGGTATCCGTATCGGATGCCACCGTGGCAGAGATAGTATAAAGAATAGAACTGCCGGAGGGTATATTCACCGTATCATCGATATCCCCTGAACCACTGGCAGTGCATGTCGCACCCGCATCTGCCGTGCATACCCAGGTTACGCCATTCAGCGAGGATGGGAAAGCATCAAAGACCCGTGCTCCCACCACATCGGTAGGACCCAGGTTGCTCACCTGCACCTGATAGGTTAGCCCTTCATTCCGGTCTACAGCCAGCTTGCCATCCGATTTCGTAATTGCCAGATCAGTAGCCGGTTCAACATCCAGATTAGCAGTATTCGATTCCGCTCCATCACCGCCATTGACCGAAACCACCGGTTGAGTAGTGTTTTCATAGGTCCCGGTGGGCGCAGTGATCGAGAGAGTCACCACACAGGAACCACCTACCGCAATACTGCCATTCGAAAAATTCAAGGTCGTATCGTCCGCAACAGGAGAAAACAGTGGGCTCCCACAATCAGTTAATGTCACAGACGGTGAGGGTGCCACTTTCATGTTAGTAGGAAGATCATCCACAAAAGCCACACCGTTCAATACCCGGGTATTCTCAGGAGGATTGGTAATAGTGATGGTTAGCGTGCTGGTTTGTCCCGCCAAAATGGAAATGGGGTCGAAAGATTTGGAGATCAACGGAGATGCCACCACCGTTAAAGTAGCCTGCGCGGTGTTTCCCGTACCACCGTTACCCGATGTGACTGCGTTGCTGGTGTTGACGAAATCTCCGGAGGTATCCGAGCTGACATAGACAGACACCGTACAAGAGTTATGAGGAACGATGGAACCCCCGGTCAGGGTAATGCGATTATTGGAGCTGCTATAGGAAACCGTGCCACCACATTGCGAAGCCAGTGGGTCTAAGGCAGGCGTTATATCTGCAGGCAGATCATCCACGAAACCGACATTGGTGAGAGTGATATCGTTATTATTGGTGATGGTGAACACTAACTCGGAAATATTCCCCACAGCGATCTCGCCCGGAGAAAAATCTTTGGTTATCACCGGCGGAACGGTCTTATAGACTGTGGCATCATCGGAATTGGAGGTTACCGTACTACCACCACTGGCTGCATCCAGTGCGGTGGCATAAGCGTGATTGGTCACCGAACCTGCCGTCACATCATCGGCAGTGACAGTATAAGTAGCAGAACAAGAAGTCACGGCTCCGGGCACCAAACTGGTGGTGCTGCTACAAACGATGGCGGAACCGAAGTGGTCATCGATGACCTGATAAGGCGGATACAGAGTGACCCGTCCGCTATTGGTCAGCACATAAATATATGAAATGGAATTGCCAGCAGTGGTATAGGAAGAAGTAGAAGTCGATTTCTGCAACGTCAGTGCCGCTAAATAAACGGTCGCATTGCTCTCATTGGAAGTTATATCTGCTCCTCCTGAAGTTTGTGCACTTGCAGTAGCCAGATTGGTGATCGATTTGGCAGTCACATCCGCAGCCGTGACCGTATATTGGGCAGTGCAGTCCAGATCAGCACCCGGCGCCAGTTCGGTAGCAGTGCCACAATTAAAATCGGATGAAAAATGATCATCAGAAATAACAAAGGGAGCATACAGTGTTTCATCCCCGGTGTTGGTAAGCAAGTAGGAATAGGTAACGCTATCCCCCGCCTGTTGGTAGTTAGCGGAAAGGCTGGTTTTGAGCAATGATAAGCCTACTCCGGTAACCGTCAGTGAATCTGAGGCGGTATTGCCTGTTCCGCCATTGCTGGAATCCACCACCTGGCTGAGATTATCAAAGGTCCCGGCATTAGGGGCAGTCACCTCAATGCTGACGGTGCAGCTATCGCCGACATCAATGGTGCCATTCACCAGGCGCACGGAGTTACTGGTGCTGGTGACCGTGCCGCCACATTGCGAAAGGAGCGGGTCAGATGCACGCTGCACCCCCACGGGGAAGGTATCGATAAATGATACACCGGTCAACGCCAAGGTATTCTCCGCTGGGTTGGAAATCGTAAATGTCAGTGTGGTTGTCCCACCAGCCGAAATAGTATCCGGCGAAAACTGCTTGGCAATCAGCGGCGGAGCGATAACCTGGAGAGTATCCGTAGCGGTATTACCAGTTCCGCCATTCGTGGAAGAAACCGAACCGGTAGTATTGACATAATCACCCGCAGCCGCGGCATTCACTCCTACCGTGATCTCACAAGAGCTGTTGGCGGCAATCTCGCCTCCAGTAAAGGAAATAGCATCTGCCGTGCTGCTGACTGTTCCGTTGCACTGGTCGACATTCGGCAGGCTGGCGACCGTCAAGCCAGAGGGGAGAGCATCATCAAATGCCACGCCCTGCAATGCAATATCGTTGGGATTGGTGATCGTGAAGGTCAGGGTAGCGGTTTCACCAAGCTGGAGAGGATTGGGAAGAAATTCTTTGGCAATAACAGGTGGAGCAAGGGTTCCTTCGACCAACAACGTATCACAGGTCTGATCGGCATTGGTGGCATCTTGATCACTGCTCAACGCTCCTGCATCGATGCAGTTTTCATAGCTGCCACTACTTGTGGATGTCAGAATCACCGACACATCACAGTATTCTTCCGCAGCCAGCGTACCACCTTCTAGAGAAACGGAGTTGGGGGTAAAGGAAACGGTCCCACCGCATTGTGCTGCATCAGGATCCGTTGCGACAGTTACTCCCGCCGGAAAGTCATCCGTAAAGCCTAAACCAGAGAGCGATACGTTGGACGTATTCTGGACACGAATGGTCAGGGTGCTGGTTTCCCCCACTTGAATGGTATTCGTTAAGAAATACTTGGTCAAGCTTGCACCAGCCAAATTGGTCAGTGTGGCTGAAGCCGGTTGGGGGTTACTGGCTCCATTGGTAGTGGTTACACTGGATTCTGCGATTGTATTAATCAAACTCCCACTGACATCCATGGTCACCTTGAGGGTCAATTCACAACTTTCATTTGCACCCAGGGATCCTCCGCTATAGGAGAAAGAGGTGCTACCCGGCACAGCGGTGATCACACCACCACAAGTCCCAGTATCAACTTGAGGAGACGCTGCAATACTTATTCCACCTGCAGGATCCGTACTCTGAGGCATATCATCCGTAAAACTGATCCCAACCAGAGCAGCATTATTAGGATTATGAAGGCGAACTGTTAAAGTCGAAGTCGAACCACCAAAAACCGTGATCGGGTCAAAGGTTTTCTGCACTGCGATAGTCAGATCTTCTACCGTCAGGTCAGCTCTGGCACGACTGGGGTTGCTAATGACAGTATCCGTGCCATGGATTTTGGCAGTAACAGCTCCGGCATTGATTTGATTGGTATGAGTACCGGTCACAGTGCCTTTCACATCCAGGGTCACCGTACAAATACCGGTAACACTTCCCACTTGCGCCGGAACACTGCCATTCGAAACCGACACAGAAGATTCACCAGCCACGGCAGTGACCAGTGCTCCAGCACAGGTGGTAGAGACGGCAGGATCGTCGGCAACCACCACACCGCCAGGGAGAGAATCAATGAAAGTGAGTTCATCTAATTGCTGGAGATTCGTATTGGTCAATTCGATTGTAAGGGTGGAGATACCATTGACACCCACACTCTGTGGATAAAATGCCTTCGCAACACTGATGCCGCTTACCGTCAACGTAGCGGAAATGTTGGAACTGATATTACGGTTTTCGGAATTAGAGATATTCGCAGGTGAGATTACATTGTTAAAAGAACCCTCTTCTGCAGAGGTAACATCCACCGACAAAGAGCACTGTTGCCCGGCTGGAATGGTTCCGCCGGAATAGGTCAGGTAAGTATCGCCCGCAGAAGGGGCATATACCCCACCCACACAATTAGCAGTGCTGGAAGCATTGGGAGTCGCTGCTACCCGAACCCCTGCTGGCAGGGCATCATAAACAGAAAAATTGGTAAGAGAAGAATCCGCCGGTGCCCGTAAATTTACGGTCAGGCGCGAGGTGCCATTCACGGCAATGGTCGATGGATTGAAACGCTTGCTGCCAGTAATACCATCACCGATATCATATACGTTAATATTGGCTGATGCAGCCATGACATTGCTAGCCAATTGATCAGTGCTGATGGCATTGGCGGGAATGGTATTGGTATAGCTGCCGGGGATCGAAGAAGTGACCTGCGCTTCAATGATACATTCTCCCGGATCACTTACCGTACCTGCCGGTATGACACCTCCGTTGATAGTCAACGAACTGGCAGTATAGGTGATCGTCCCATCACATTGAGGAGAGACCGGAGGAGAACTGATCGTTAATCCGGCAGGTAAATTATCGGTCAGGGATACACCAGTATAGTCCGAGCCGGATGGATTTTTCAAAGTCATACGTAAGATGCCGGTGCCTCCCACCTCAAAATTACTGGGAGAGAATGTTTTTTCCAGACCAATCGCTTGAAAATTAACCGTGGCGGATGCAGCATTTTGATTGGTCAGGGACTGGTGTGAATGAACTGCACCCGCCGGAATGCTATTCACATATACTCCGGGAGTACTTGAAGTAACATTCACTCTGACCAGACAATCAGAACTGGCAGGAATAGTGGCTTCACTGATAATAATGGAAGTTTGTCCGGCTGCCAGCGGTACGCCTCCCGGACCTGTGATAGTCACACCCGTACCGCAATTGCTGAAGGAAGTGGTAGTATTGGCAATCTGCACACCACTTGGCAAATTATCGCTGATAGATACTTCTGTTAATGGATAGTTGAGATCGGTATTGCGAATATGAATGTTCAACTGACTGTTCTGTCCCACCCACTGCGTATTGGGAGAAAAAGATTTACTAACCGCAGGCGGTTGAATATCATTCACTTCCAGCGTATGGGAAACTGGAGAAGTGTTGGTTATCAAGATAGTGCCGGTTGGGTCACTGGCATGTAATGCAGAAGCCGGGATAGTATTGGTATGATTCCCCGGTACAAGCGATGTTACTTTCACCGTAACCACACAAGAGCCCGGCGTGGTGCCCACTTGGGCTGGAACGGTACCCCCTACCAGAGAAATAGTCTGCCCACTGGTTGAAACAATCCCACCACAGGTTGTGGTTGCATCCAATGGGTCAGCAAAGGTAATTCCATCAGGAAGCGTATCAGTCCAGGCAGCCGGAACCGTGGATAAGGTCAGAGCAAAATAATTCGGATTATAGATATCCACTTCCAGTGTTGATACATCCCCCATAGGAATATTGTCGGGAGTAAAACGCTTGTTCATCTCGGCTGGCATACTTAATTCACCATCTGCCAGAACCGTACCCGGATCGGATGTTAGATAAGTTGTAAAAACAATAAATAAAACCAGGAGGATGCGGGCGATCTTATTCATTGCCTTCAATGGCTTTTGCGTTGAAGCTACGATCATAGAACGATGAATCCTTTATTTCAATGAGCCACGCGTATAGGAATAAAAAAATATACTCGCTTGACTTTCCACACTAATAATATAGGAAAAAAGTCGATTTGTCACATCAATCTATTTTCATTAATATTCTATTAACAATCATAGACGATAGGAACAAAACACGTCCGACTTAGAAACTATATTCTGACTAAGTTAAATTAACCATGCGGCTGGATATTTGCCAGAGGCGCTGACAATCTTTCAAGTTCAGTGCCCGTGGATTAGGAGTTTGGGGATGTGCATCTCTCCAATAGATTTGATGGCTATCTCGAACGCCCATATCAAGCAGCAGAAAGGCAATCCCTTCAGCAGCCCTGTCGGGGGAAACTCCGCCCTTTCGGCGCAGTTTCCATATCCAATCCATGAACGAAGAATTCCCTTTTAGCCCTATATCCGTGTTCACCAAACCAGGGTCAGCAGCGAAGGCTTTGATATTGGGGAAATCCTGCAAGTGCCGGTTCAATTCATGGATGAATAACACCTGTGCCAGTTTGGTATGTTTGTACGCCCTGAGCGGATTATACGAATGGAATAATTGTAGATCATGCCAATGCATGCGGGTATGGTAATGGGAAGCGGAACTTACGGAAACAATGCGCGCAGCAGGAGCACAATCCATATAAGGTAACAGCAGATTGGTCAGTAAGAATCCAGATAGATAATTCACCGCCCATTGAGTATCATAACCCTCCATCGTGATGGTCTGGTGAAACGGCAGGGTAGCAGCATTATTGACCAGTCCATCCAGATATGCGATCTGCCAGGAAGCTAATTGCTGTTTGATTTGTCCCGCCAACTTGTGTATTTGAACCTGCAGGGACAGATCTGCTAACAGATAGGTCAAATGAGTATGCGGGTTGACATTGGATAATGCCCGTTGAGCTTGCTGGCAGCGTTCCGTAGAGCGTCCAATTCCGATCACGTTGCAGCCCTGGGTGAGTAATTGGCGAGCTAACGCCAGCCCAATACCGGAAGTGGCACCTGTTATGATAATGGTTTTAGAGGAAGGGCTCATAGTCGAAAGATGATACGGGAAAATCTCTTTGTAAAAAAACATTCAATTTAGGGTTGCTTATTATCATCGATTTGTAACTCACCGATGACCTTCATAAAGGCACCCACAACCTGTGGGTCGAAATGGGTACCACTCTGCTCGCGAATATAAGCCAGAGTCTTTTCTTCTGACCATGCTTTGCGATAGGGACGATCTGAACGCAATGCATCCCATACATCCACCACGGCGAAAATGCGGGCGGCTAGCGGAATTTGTTCTCCTTTCAAACCGCGCGGGTAACCCGTACCATCCCATTTCTCATGATGGCAATAGGGGATATCCAGAGCTGGCTGCAAATAATCAATGGACGAAAGCATCTCATAAGCATAACGCGGGTGTTGTCGCATAATCTCCCATTCTTCAGGAGTGAGTTTACCGGGTTTATGTAAGATCGCATCTGGAATAGCCAATTTTCCCATATCATGCAGCAGGGCACCACGACGTAGATGCACGATCTGCTGCTTGGAAATGTTCATCTCACGCGCAAGACGCACAGTGAGATCAGCAACGCGCAAGGTATGCCCTTCGGTTTCATGATCCCGCAGATCCATAGCACGTGACCAACCTTCGATGGTCTTGTCATAAGCAAAAGTAAGGTCAAGATTGGAGCGCTGCAAGTTCTCGAACAGCTCGGCATTATCCACTGCAATGGCTGTTTGACCGCCTAATGTTTCCAAAAAATCCAACCATTCCTGATTGGGTTGCAATAAAGAACGATGGAAGATCTCCAAAACGCCCTTGATCTGTCCTTTCGCCATCAGGGGGACGGCATAGTAGGAAACAAAATCTTCACCAGCGATCAGGTCTGCCCGCACAAAAGGTGGATCGGCTATTCGTAAATCCGGAATTCGGACAACATGCTGCTCTCGTGCTGCCTTACCTGCATAACCTTCGCCCAGATTTAAATTGGAATGGGCAATACCTCTGCCACGGAAACCGCGCCCGGCAATATATTCCAATGAATTCAGGGGGGGATGGAAAATCAAGACACCGGCAGCATCTACATCCAGTTGAGAACAGACCTGTTCAAGCAGCACATTCAAGGTGAGATGCAGATCAAAACTACTGGAGATAGCTTTATCAATATCCCGTAATGAAGTAAGACGTTTAAGGTGTTGATTGGCTTCACCAAATAGACGAGCATTCTCAATGGCAAGTCCAGCCTGCCCAGCCACAGCCGTCACCAATTGTATCTCTTCATTTGCAAATGGTTCTTTCTTGATTCTATCCAATGCGATCAACCCAATGGCAACTCCCTTGGAAATCAAGGGGATCCCTGCCCAGGAACCAATTTCTTCATAATCTTCTTGATTGACGTGGATCTTAAAATCAGGATAATCACGGGAAATGTCGGTCACAGCAACAGGTTTCATCTTTTTCATCACATCATAACTGGGTAACTTGGAGTCCAGTGCAAAGCTTAAACCGACCACCTGTCCGGGCTGTTCAAAACCACGGCACGCCAACACTTCCATCTTATTATCCTGAGAAAGCAGGATGGACATCGAATCACATTGAACGATTTGCGAAATCTTGGAAAGAATACTATCAAGTACTTTCTTCAAATCCAGGGTAGACGAAACCGCCTGAGAAACCTCCAGCATGGCTTCGATACGCTTGATATAACGGCGGATCTCTTCTTCCGCCTGCCTACGTTCTGTGATGTCACGATTTACAGACACATAACCATTCATTTTGCCTGATTCATCATACAGAGCATTCATGCGGATTTCGACCGGGATCTTCGTGCCATCTTTCCGCTGTTGGATCGCTTCAACCAGAATGATCCCTTCGGTTCTTAATTGTTTCTCGACTTCTTCTGGTGTGATATCGATAAAATCGGGCTTTAATAAATCCTCGCCACTCTTGCCAAGCACCTCCTGTTCGGTCCAGCCATACATCTGCTGTGCTGTTCGATTCCAGGATGTGAGTATAAAATCCGTATCAGAAGCCATAATGGCATCATTTACATTAGAAAGCAAGTAAGCCTGATAATTGATCTGCTGTTCGGCGCGTTTTCTTTCAGTAATATCACCGACTAAATGAACAAAACCTGTGATGTGATTCTGCGCATCAAGAATCGGATCGGCAATAAGAATTAACCAACGATTATCGAACTGTTTTTCCAATACTTCACGTTGTTTGGTCTTTGCAGAGCGGCTAACCGGGCATTCCGCCACATTGCTATCCAATCCATGAATAATCTTACAGCAAACCTGCCCAATTAATTCCTCCTGAGTCTTACCGGTAAGATCGCAGAGAGCCTGGTTACAGCGCACCACCCTGCGATCGGCATCCAGCAAGGCTACTCCATCTCGCATAGCATCGAAAGTGGTACCCCATTGCTGTGCTGCATCCTGCAACTGTTGCTGAGCCCGTTTGCGGTCAGTTATATCCACCGAAAGGATGAAGACGCCTTCCAACACCGGTTGAATACTGAGATCAAACCAGCCGACCGTTCCATCAGGAAAGACAAACTCATTCTCCATGTGATGAGGCACACGATTTTCCAGTGTGTCTTTGATCCTACGAAATACCTCGGTATTTTCAATACCCGGCCACATATCCATATACCGATTTCCGAGCAATTCCTGCTTGGGGCGCCGATTGTGAACATCCGCAGCATCATTGAGATAAACATAGCGCCACTCATGATCGAGGATCTGGCAACCTTCCAGCATATTATCAAGAGTACTTCGGAAACGTTCTTCGCTTTCACGCAGAGCGTGCTCTATCTGCTTTTGCTCCGAGACATCCGTAATAAAGCCTTCCAATGCGAGGACTTCACCATCTTCAGTGAAAACTGCTTCCCCCTGTTCCCAGACCCATTTTTTTTTGCCATCCGCTGTCTTGATTCGATAGTTCAGTTGGTAAGGGCGTTTTTGCTCGACAGCTTCCTGGATCGTATCCCAGATCATCTGGCGATCATCAGGATGCACAATATCCACGAACGAAACACGAGTATTATTGATCAACTCTTTAGGTGAATACCCGGTCAATTTCAAAGAATTCTGGTTGACAAACTCCATCGTCCAATCCGGATCATTCTGGCAGCGATAAGCCATCCCGGGCAAATTATCCATTAAAGTAGTCAAGCGGCGTTGACTTTCGCGATAGGATTCTTCAGCTTGTTTTTGTTCAGTGATATTCTTGATCATTCCCGATAGGATCCCATCTTCTCGGGTCAGGGTAATCAACACATTGATAACGCCACCGTCCTGTGTAAGCATATCCATCTCAAGATTGCGAATTTGCTTTTGAGGTTCGATTTTCCGTATCAGTTGCTGCCAATCTTCTGAATTTTTACAAAGGGTATGGAAATCTACTCCAACCAATTTCTTCACGGACGAGAACTTTAGCATACCAGCCATTTCAGGATTGGCATACAGAATCTTCCCTTTTGCACTGATCTGAATCACACCCACCAGTGCATTCTCTACCATTGAACGGTAACGTTTTTCTGATACTGCCAACTCTACGGTACGCTGTTCGATCAATTCTTCCAGATGATCACGATAATTTTCAAGTTGTTTTTCTGCAACGACACGGTCAGTAATATCATTCCAGATGCCCTGAATAAAATCTTGATCGCTGATCTTAATCCGTTTGATATTTATCTGAATATGTCTGATCTCACCATCCTTCGTGCGATGACGAGTTTCGAAAGTATCACTACCTGTTTGCAACACTTTTTTAAAACGTTGTTCTACTTCTTCGGGTGACTCATTCATCTCAAAATCAGGGATATGCAGTTTTTCAAACTCCTGGCGTGTATACCCCAAATTCTCATGGGCAGAACGATTAAACTCCACTATCTCACCATTTGAAGGATCGATGAGAACGATCGATTCAGCCGCCTGGTCAAATAAAGAATGATAGCGCAGCTCATCAAACCGGAGGGCTTCAGAGAGTTGCACCTTCTCCAATGTGATCGCGACCTGATTAGCGAAGATATTCACAGCGACAATATTCGCTTCACATAAGTCTTTTCCAGTCACGCACAATAAACCCAGGGGGTTTTGTTCAACAATCAAAGGGGCATAAATCGCCGTTTCGATGCCCAAAAGATCCGCAAGTTGTTGATCATCTTTCTTTGAGAGCTGTGGTAAAGCTTCTTTGAGAGGGATAATCACGTTATCAAAAAATTTGGTCTCATTCTCCAACAGAATGGTCGAATAAACAGAATTGGATTTAATTTCAAACTGATAATCGTTTAAAGAGATATTAGCAATCTCACCAATTTTTTCTGACAAGGATGGATCGATGGTAGTATAAGCTACTCTCAGTTGTGATGCATCATCATCAAGCAATAAGATAACAGCCTGATAGCCAAGATGACGTATCTTTCGTCCTACGATTTCATAAATTTCTCGAGAATTGCGAGCGCTTTGAACTGTTGTGGCAGCTTTACTTAATGCTAAAAGTAAACGGTAACTGTGATCGAATGTTCCCGAAGGTGATGAGGATGGTTCTTTTTTTGTTGATGGTTGTTTATGTTGCAGATCAAGAAGTTGCTGATGTAGAGCTTCAACCTCATCCAATAACTGCCTTTTCGTCTTTCCGCTTGCGCCCATATTTTTATTTGAGGAGATCAACTCCATCTCCCTATTCATCCAATCCACCAGGGAGGATATTGTGCATTGATAAATCAATTCATTCTACGTTCTATGTGAAAATGGTATTTCAATGACCCTTGATGTATTAATAGTATATATAAAAATTGCTTAATTTATCCAAATTTTATGAGAGCTTGACCCACTCAAGATGTTAGACTTTGATTAACATTTATGATCAAGTATTACGCGATATTATCCCTTTTATGACTGTATAACAGTTTGAAGAGCCAGTTGTGCCATAACAGGAAAACCCTGCTCGCGTTGGTGTGCACCGGCAGTTTCATGAAGAATCAAACTATCACTGACCGTGAGGATCGAAAGGGCATGGACACGATATCTGGCTGCCAGGGAATATAAAGCACTGGCTTCCATTTCGACCCCTAAAATGCCATATTCAGCCCAGAGTTTCCACCAATCCGGGTCATCGTTGTAGAAAACATCGCTGGAAAGCACTCCCCCGACATGTACGGTTATTTTCATATCTTGCGCACGTAAATGGGCACGCCGTAATAAATCAAAGCTGGCAGCCGGCGCAAAATCTCGACCGCTAAAATGCAGGTGATTGATTGCCGAATCGGTTGAAGCGGTCATGGCAAGTAGAACGTCACCAACATGCAAATCAGGCTGCAATGCACCGCAGGTTCCCACCCTGATGAGATTCTTGACCTGATAATCACGAATTAATTCGGTGACATAGATTGAATGGGAAGGTATCCCCATTCCGGTACCCATCACTGAAACCTCTTTCCCCTGATATGTTCCTGTAAACCCTAACATGCCCCGCACTTCGCTGAAACAGTGTGGGTCGTCAAGGAAAGTTTCGGCAATGAATTTTGCCCGCAATGGGTCACCGGGAAGCAAGATATTTGATGCAATCTCACCGGGTTTGGCTGCAATATGGATGCTCATGATCAATTCTTCCTTTATAAGGCATAAGTCTAATTATATATAGGTCCCTGGAAGCAGGTAAAAAGTTTTTTGAAAATTAAGGCTAAACCAACAATTCTGCAATATCTTGGGGAGGAAGCGGTTTAGATAGTAGGTACCCCTGCCCATATTGGCATGAAAGCGTTTTCAATTGATCAAGTTGTACCTTAGTCTCAATACCTTCCGCGATGATCTTCATACCCAGATCATTGGCAATCTTGATCATAGATAAAACAATCTGAGTTCCCTTGTAATCTGATCCCAAATCTTGAACGAAGCATTTATCGATCTTAATCGTATCAACCGGGAAATGACGCAAATAGCCGATGGAGGAATACCCCGATCCAAAATCATCGATCTGCAATTCAATTCCCATGGCATGCAGATCATCGAACAACTTGGCAGCATGTGCCTGGTTCTCAATGAGTGCCGTTTCGGTTATCTCCAGGTGCAAATTCTTGGCAGGTAAAGCCGTTTTCTTCAGGGTATTTTTTAACGTCCGTACTAGATTGGTCTGATTCAATTGACGACCAGATAAATTGACACTGATGGAGAGCGAACGAACCAGGGGATATTGCTCTATCCACTGCTTCATCTGATGGCATGCCTCATAAAGCACCCATTCTCCCAATTCCAATATCAAACCTGAATTTTCCGCGATCGCTAAAAAATCTGCCGGGTATAACAAGCCATATTGCGGATGATCCCAACGCACCAATGCTTCAAATCCCACCAGATGATCATCGATAATAGAATAGATCGGCTGGTAATGCAAAGTAAACCGTTTTTCATTCAAAGAAGTACGAATCTGATTTTCTAATTTGATCTTCGATAACATCTCGGTTCGAAGGGGGGTATTGAAAATCTGGTATTGTGCCTTCCCCAGATCTTTGGCATGATACATCGCAATATCCGCGTCCCGCAGAATGCTTTCCGCATTTTCATAATCCCTGATTTTCTCATTCACGATACCGATGCTAACGGTCATATAGAAATCTTGACCAAGAATAGTAAAAGGATCCAACAGCATTTTTTGAACACGATTGGAGACATCCACTGACTCAATCTTTGCATTTTGATCCTCGAGAAGAATAGCGAACTCGTCTCCACCCATGCGGGCAAAGGTATCACTTTTCCGTAAACATTCTTTAATTCGAGATGCAAATTGGATCAGTAATTCATCGCCAATAGTATGCCCCAGGCTATCATTGACACTTTTAAATTGATCCAAATCAAGAAATAGGACAGCAAAAGCAAAATCTGTATTACGCTTTGAGAAATCAATTGCATGGGTCAAACGGTCCAGAAATAAAGTACGGTTGGGCAGTTTAGTCAACGCATCATGGAGGGCATCAAATGATAATTGACGCTCGACCTGTTTCCGATGATCAATCTCTTGTTTCAAGATGCCATTCGTATCTTCCAGCGATGATGATTTTTCTCGAACATCGGCAAGGGCAGCCAACAGCTCTTGATTCAACTTATCATTTTCAAGCAGGACCAAATGTTGTCGAACCATTACCAGCATAATAACCACACCAACGACCAACACATGCGTAAAATGATTAGTGGAAGTGGGGTTGGACTCATAAACGACCAATAAAATATACGCCAACACCACACTAAAATAAGGCATTCCTATGCTTAGTTTGTTCATGAAGTCAGAAAAATGCCATCGACGAAAAAAAGGAAAGGTTTTATCGCTATCCACTTTTAATGAAGATCCGCACATTTTTGTCTGAATCACGCCAGCCAGACCTATAAAGAAATAGCCGAACACCCAACCGATATCTAACCAATCACCGCTTGTGTAAGATTCGGACAGGGATTGTATGCTGAACAATATATCTGTCCCAATTTGGACAACCATGCTCAAGATCAAGAATATAAAGGGACTGCAAGATTGCTCCTCCGGATAGTTATAGATCAAAATGATAAGGGCAGCTAAAAGTACGATATCCCCTGCCGGATAAGCGATGGTCAAAAATTTGACCAATGTCGTTTCCTGAGCAAGGTCACTCACCAACGGATCGATGAGATATATCCACAACATCAAAGATGAAGTCAACAGCACGATTAAAGCATCCAGGACCCGCCTGATTTGAGCAAACCGATTTTGTTTATGGCGTGGTAAGAGGAAAATACCACCCAAAACAAGTGGATAATATAAAATATAAAACAGATCGGCAAGAGAAGGGTAAGGCTCGATGTGAAGGACAGCTTCATAAATCATCCAGAGCAGGTCCCCCAGCAAGAAGGAGATTTGTGCAAGAACGATGAAAAGCCATGCTCGTGATATCGTATGCGCGACTGGGTTCAATTTGATAGAGGCATATAGTAAGGCGATAACAGCAGTAGCATTCAATATTACAAAGAGCAGGTCGGATATCCATATCTTGAAATCCGAATCCGAAACAAAGAGGAGTATAGAGAGATTGGCTATCGTTCCGAGCACCAGCAAGAACAAAACCCAATTTTCAGTTTTCAAGTTCGAGACCCCGATCTTCATACTCATCCCTTTGATTCCTTTCATCAATAAGCCCACTCTATAATCCGGCAAATAATATAATGCAAGTTCGTTGCCAGATTCAATGAACCTTTTAAATACAATCTTCCAAGGGTCCAATTAATCCTTTATCAGAGAAAATTCTAGTTACTGCATAATATAAAAAAAAGCACACGGTTGTAAACACCGTGCACTTTCACTGGCGCAAGTCATTGTTATATTTACCGACCCTGGACTAACAATAATCAACCTCGGCTGATACTACCACTGCTCCACAATAAGGACACTTGATATCCTCTTTGATATTTCCCTTCACGATCACCTCTTCGGTGATACCGGTCTCTTTCTTACATTTATAACAAATGATCTTTTCATATTTCTTTTCTTCCACCTTTACCTCCTTTAAGTTAAGAGAGTGTCTGATCGCTGACCGAAGTCTTTCTTTTTTTCCGATCCCTCAACACCCAACCTGCAGCCACCAAGAGAGATATAAATAGCACAAGATACAGAAGAAGGGTTGCCAGGCTGGTTCCGTCCACCCAGGCACCATAGATCAATCCAGCCAACGTGCTGAACAACGCCACCCAGGCAACATACACCCACGCTTTCAGTTTCCCAATAATGGTAGCAGTGATAAGAATGCTTTGCAGGCTCAACTCAGGATCGGAGATCAAATACGCCAGCAGAGGACCACGATGCATTCCCAGGTTAAGGAACATCTGTGCAATGGGAACCTCTACCAAGGTAGGGAAATACATGAACACACCAAAAACTACACCGATGAAATTGCCCAACACGGTATTGCTGCCGGCAATGGATTCGATCCATTCGGGTTTGATCAAGCCACGCACCACACCCACCACGAACACGCCGACGATCAAGAGCGGGAAGATCTGCTTGATGAATTTCCAGGTTTCCCACAGGAAATCTCGCACTTCCTGAGCGCCTAACTTCCTGCTTAACAGCCAGGCAAGCAAGGCGAGGCAGATGAACACACCCAGGGTCTTACCCGTGATAAGAATTTGCAGGATATTCACCTGCGGTGCAAAGCCCGTTGATGCGACCAGCAAGGTCAAAGCAAGCAGCCCGATAGAGATCCAGGTCCACGTGTTAAAACCAGCATGGATCTTCTCCAGACCTTTCCACGAACTAAGCCCGATCAGGAATAACAGTCCGATCAATAAAGCACCCTGCACTGTGACCCCTTCTTCTCCACGGGAGGCGTCAAAAGGCACCCATGTGTTCAAGGAGTTTTGCAGGGAATCAAGCCCTGCAACGGGAAGGTCAATCGTAAAATAGGTCGATCTGAAAAGGTCGATCTGAAGAGTACCAACAACCAACATGACGACCAAAATGATCAAAAATGCCAGGGTGGCAGTACGCATAGTTGCTTTACTCGCAAAGGGATCATCGGTAGCACGGTCGTGTTCGGCATCTTCTTTGCGAAAGATCAACGCCATCAACAACCCAATGCCGATCCCGAATGCCAATGAGAGCACCAGACGGGCAATAGCGAGGTCCGGACCGATAACCGTTCCGGTATAGGTCAGAGCCAGGATATTGACCGCCGGAGCTACAAATAAAAAGGTGATGGCAGGCCCCAGCCCGGCACCCTTTTTATAGATTCCAGCAAAGAGCGGTATCACCGTGCAGGAACAAACCGCCAATAAAAAGCCGGCAGCGGCAGCAGCAGGATATGAGACGAATTTGGGAGTGTTGCGCCCCAGATAACGGGTGATCATTTCCTTTGGAATAAAAGCCGACATGGCACCGGCGATGAGAAAAGCAGGCAGCAAACATAACAGGACATGCGCCGCCAGGTAAGATGCCAGATTTCCCAGGCCGGCATGCAACAAATCCAGTGCACCATTTAATAACGAATTCATAGTTAACCTCTAATATATATTCGTATAATTGAATATGTTAAGACAAAATAATAGCCCTAGACAGGGCTATTAAAACTTACCGGATCAGGAAGCGTCGTTAATCCAGTCCTCTACTTCCACTTCAGCCGGAATCCTGCCACTGGATACCACTTTCCCATTGACAACCAGTCCGGGTGTGCTCATGACGCCCATATCAGCGATCTCATTGTAGTTGGTAACTTTGATGAAATCCGCTTCGATACCGTTCTTTTCAACCACCCTGCGGGCAATCTGCTCTAATCTTTTACAATTCGCACAGCCCCCACCAAGGATTTTTATTTCTACCATTTTTTCGACTCCTTCAATAGCAAACTAGATCACAGAATCCTGTGTGGTAATCTGTATTCCGCCAATTTCTTTTTCATCTTCGCAGTGTGGGCAGGCACATTTTTTCAATACCGCCGGTTCAGTGCTCACAGGAAAGCGGTCAGCCTTTATACCGGCAACGGTCGCGGCTTGTTGGATGAGATCAAGAATTTTCGGAGAGGAAAGATGATAATAAATATATTTTCCCTCCCGGCGTGTTTTCAATATACCGGCATCGCGTAGCGCCATGAGATGTTGGGAAATATAAGCCTGGCGTTGGTTCAAGGCTGCTTCCAGGTGGCAAACACAGGCTTCCCCATTTCCGATCTCCAGTAAAATAGCAAGGCGGAAGGGATTTCCCATGACCGCCAATAATTTGGACACTCTTTTTTCAAAATTTGTGATCTTCATATTCAATATCTTGAATATATTGTAGCGCACATTACCGCAACTGTCAAAACCAGTTTCTTCAGATAGGAAATGGCTATTGATAGATATCCGCAACCATTCTCATATCAATTTCTAACACAATAACTCAATAATCTCTATAATAATGAAACAAAAGAAAAGGAGCTAAATTATGAATATTCTTGTTTTATTGCTCGTTGGTTTGATCGCCGGTTTTCTGGCAGATAAGCTTGTGAAAAACACCTTCGGTACCGTTGGGGATATGCTGATCGGTGTAGTCGGGTCATTCGTGGGAAGCTGGATATTCGGTAAACTAGGACTGCCCGTTAGCGGATTGCTGTGGGAGATCATCGCTGCCACTGCTGGCGCAGTGGTCCTGTTGCTGATCATCAATCTTTTCAAGAAGAAATAATTTACATCGCTGTCAAACATGAAGAGGGTGGGATTGTACAATCCCACCCTCTTCTTTAATTCTTCACCTCACCCGGTTCATCCAACCATTCCGCACGTGGATTGGTATCAAACGGTCCAGCGACTTTTGCCAACAACATCCCATCCACTTTAATGACATAGATCTCATAATTTGAAACAGAACTGTTGGATTTGTCGCTGATTGTAAAAAGTAACAGCGAGCTATCGGGGGACCAACTTATTGCATTGACATTCTTGGAATCCATTTCTTTTACAACTTGTTTGTTACTTCCATCTGCGTTTGCCACCACCATTGTGGCACCCGTATCATTGAATGAAACATAAGAGATCCGTGAACCGTCTGGCGACCAGGCAGGCACCGCACTTTTTGAAGCTGCCAGGTCCATATCCCCGTATCCCATGGCTAATGCATCTTGACTGATGAGAGTCATGTTTTTCCCATCCGCATCCATCACATACAGCTCAACATATAAAGCGATGGCGGGTTGGTCGTTGTATGCCTGTAGGGTTGCATCCATATATTCATCTTCCTGTTCATAAAAAGCATCCCAATCCATGGATTTCACAATCGATCGCAAACAGGAAAAAAGAATGCGGGTGCCATCCGGTGACCAGGTCGGAGAAGAAGGAATGCAGATATCTTCTGGCAAAGGAAGACGGATCTTCCCGCTCCCGTCTGCATTCATCACATAGATTGATTTATCAATCCCTGACGATCCTTTACCCGACAGCAGATCGGAGACGCTATAAGCGCTATCAAGCGGATTCAATCCCGTAAGAAAAAGTACTTTACTACCATCCGGTGACCAGGCGGGATCGGTATTCATATACGAATTCTTTGTAAGATTTGTCATTCCACTACCATCGACATTGATAACATATACCTGCCAGTTATGATCCCCCGTTTCTGACAGGAAAAGAATTCTGTCCCCATTTGGAGAAAAAATAGGGTTCCAGTCAAAGCGACTCTGGTCGGTCAAACGAACAATCGTATTCTGTTTCACATCTGCAACAAACAAATGGGAATATTCTTCTCCTGCCGGCAGGTTTTCGTAGATCAAATATTGCCCATCAGGGGAGATATCAAAAGAATACTGTTTATCTTCCACATTCAGGACTTTCTGCATCCCACTTCCATCCGCATGGCTAGAGTATACATAACTGGTTTGTTGATTTTTGTTATTGGCAGTATAGATAATTGAACCTTGCAAAGATGCCTGAGCTGTTTGAGTCACAGCACTTTGGGCGGTAGCTTGCGCCTGCGCCTGCTGCTGGGTGGCGGTCAATTGTTGTGCTGCTCCGGCTGTTGCAGTAGCGATCTCTGCCTCCGAAGGACCGCAGGCAAACAAAAACATCGTAGAAGAGATAATGATACAAAAAGGGAGTAAAAATCGATTTTTCATCAAGCCCTCCTGATGAATTAAATATTGGGGAATACTTATATTTTATTGCAAAAATGAAAATCATAAAGATATCTTTTAAACTGTATTTGAAGAAAAGATAAAAAGCGAATGATCATCCTATCAGCATTCCGTCCCGCCAGGCATTTTAGCAGGTTATTTATGCTATTATCATTACTGATTCGATATGACCTATCAAAGAATTCTTCTCATTGGGATTAATCTCTTATCCACTCTTCTGGCACTGTTTGCCAGCATTTCAGCCCTCAAGAGACATAAGGGATCAGAGATGGCAGCCAACTTCCTAGCCCTGAGCATGGCCGGCACTGCCATTTATGCCTTTTTCTATGCAATGGAATTGGCACATAACACCATAGATCTGATCCACCTCTGGGTAAAAATAGAACATATCGGAATTCAAATGATTGCCCCTTTCTGGCTCTTATTTTCACTCTCCGTAAGCGGTCGGCAGAAATGGATCTCCAAAATTCATGTTGCAATCCTGTTCGTCATACCGGTCTTGCTGGTTATCTCAGCTTTTGCCGGTTGGATGCACGCCAACCCACGATTGACACCGAACACACCCTTCCCCACTTTTTACTATGACAAAACGATTTGGTCCTGGCTGAGCATAATCTATATCAGCATTTGTCTAACGATCAGCTTTGTTCTATTTGCCACGATGTTAATGAAAGCTTCGCGTCCATTTCGAAAACAGGCACTGATCCTGCTTCTCGGTTCGATCATTCCCTGGATCGGTATGTTGGTAACCCAGATGGGAATATCCCCGTACAATCTCGACCTGACCCCTTTTACCGTAAGCATCAGCGGCATCATTTATCTCTTCGGTTTTGAGAAATATCAAATACTGGATATCGCCCCCATGGCAAAAGACATCATCTTTGAATCGATGGGAGAAGGTGTGCTGGTTCTGGATAATTACAACCGCATCATTGATTTGAATCCAATGCTATGCCGGATCTTCCCGGAATGTTCCGCGGATGTGGTCGGATCGGAAATTCAAGATGTCTTCCACCACTATCCTGCATTGGTATGCATGCTCAGAGAAAATAAGAGTACCCCCATCGAGATGAAATTGGTCCATCAAGATTCTATTGCGTATTACCGTTGTATCTTGTTGCCTTTGATCAACCCACAAAAAGAAACCGTTGGGAAGATCGTGACCTTCCATGATTTTTCAGAAACGGAAAATTTGATCCAACAATTACAAAAACTTGCCACGCTGGATAACCTAACCGGTATCTACAATCGACGCCATTTTTATGAACTGGCATCCAAGGAGATCGCACGTTCAAAAAGGCATAACAATCATCTGGCTCTACTGATCTTCGACCTGGACAATTTCAAATGGATCAATGACAAGTTTGGGCATTCCGCCGGCGACGCGGTATTGGTGAAGGTCGTGAATATCTTTAAAGAGAATTTGCGTGAATATGACAGCATGGGACGATTTGGCGGGGATGAATTTTTGATCTTGCTGCCGGAGACCGGTCTGGACGCAGCAACTAAACTGGCGGAAAAACTAAGAGGGTTGCTCGAAAAAACAGCCATTTCATTTGAAGGGCACATATTGCATATCACCGCCAGCTTTGGTGCGGTTGATACCACGCTTGATCAAGATACTTCTTTTGAGGAATTAGTACGCAGAGCGGACAAAGCAGTTTACAATGCCAAAGACACTGGGAGGAACCGGGTATGTGTCTACAAGATAAGAAATCATAGGTAGATCAACCCGAATCTCTTTTTCATAACGCCAGCAATTCTTCTATGAAGAACATACTTTGCTTATAATGAGAAGATGAGACAAAATCACCGTTGCTTTTTCTATTTCGTTTCCAGTCTTCTGTTGTTAAATAGTTCCTGTCTGGGGACGACCACAGCAAATATCCCCTTGCCGGCTCTTACCGGCGATCCGATAGAAAGCACCCTCCCTGTCAGCCAGTCCATAGAGATTCTAAATGAATCCAGCCCTCTTTTAGATGAATTATTTAATGAAGAAAGCCCTCTATGTGTAATGGAAGATGAAAATAGCATGTTAAGCATCACCTGTCAGGATGGAAGCGCCAGCATCACACAAAATGACCACCGACGAGGGATAGATATCCTGTTACAGCGCAGCATCCCTGTCCAATTTCATGGTGCTTTTCGTCTCAACATCACCATCACTTCTTCTAAAGC
>JAAZOK010000003.1 GCA_012797815.1 Chloroflexota bacterium
GAAAATGGAGCATATCAGGCGGAATAGCAAAAGCTGTGTGTATTTCATTATCGAGAGGGATTGGCACGGGGTTATGTTGAATGGGGAGATCGAAATCGTGACGGATCCCGAAAAGAAAAAGGCGCTCTGGCAGGCTGATTGGGTCCGGTACTATCCGGGGGACCGGGGATATCAGAATTCCGATTATTCCGTCCTGAAGTTGGCTGCCCGATTTATCAAGGGCTGGAATGGACAAGAAAAGTTCAAATTTACCATGGATAGCTGAGGCTTAAGGAAATTCGAACGGCTCGGCTTTTTCTTACAGAACTTATTCTTGGATCAAGAATGAGATAGCACACCTTGGATCTCTTCTTCGCGGATTCCCCCTACTCTCAGGATATTGACCTCTTCTGCGGAACAATCCACTACGGTGGATGGCACACCGCCTTCACAGGTACCGCCATCCACGATCAGAGGAATGCGCCCCTCCAGTTGTTTCAGTACATCTCTGGCGGTGCGCGGATTCGCTGCGCCTGAAATATTGGCAGATGTGGCAGCCATCACGCCGGTGCGGCGGATGAGCTGGCGCAACCATTGGTGATTGGGCATGCGCACACCGACGGTGGGGTAGGGCGTGAGGATTTCGGGTAGTTCCATTCTCTTGGAGACGACCAGGGTCAGCGGACCCGGCCAGAAGCGTTTGGCGAGCTTTTGAGCGCTGAGGGATAAACCATCCGAAGCACAGATGACCTGTTCGTATTCCCCGATCAGGAGCGGGATGGCTTTTGCCGCCTCGCGTTCCTTGATGTGGTAGATCTCATGGATGGCTTTCTCCTTGTCTAAAAGGCAGGCGATCCCATACACGGTGTCGGTGGGAATGGCGATAACATGTCCCTTATTCAGTTCTTCAATAGCGATTCCCATCGTTTCGGGATGATCCATGGGTAGGATTTCAGTGAACATAGAAGGTACTCCTCTTCACGATTGGATGAGCATCAGGCGTTCTTGTTGCCCCAGATCACGCTTAATTATCACCCTGGCTTGCGGAAAATGCAAACCCGCCAGTTCTTGTAACGCTTTTCCCTGGTCGTACTGCATCTCCAGTAACATACCTCCACCTGCCTTGAGATAGGCTGGCGCTTGCATTAAAAGGTTGCGGATCGAATACAAGCCATCCTTTCCTCCGTCCAGTGCCAATCCTGGTTCGAATTGGCTTACTGCTAATTTCTGTAGTTCAGCATGAGGGATATAAGGTAGATTGGCACAGATGAGGTCGAATTTTGTTTGGATGCCGGAAAGCAAGTCGATTTGAACCGGGAAGATACGATCTTCCAGCTCAAATTTGCGGATGTTTCGTTGTGTTACCTGCAGGGCGGAGTAGGAGATGTCGACTGCCAGAAATTTTACATCTGGAACGTGCCGGGCGATCGCGATGGCGATACAACCACTGCCACAACCCACATCGACTGCCAGGGAATCCCCCGATGTAGGAGCGAGGTGTGCAATCGCGTTCTCCACCAGCAGTTCGGTTTCGGGACGGGGGATGAGTACATCATCGTTTACTTCCAACCGCAGACCGTAGAAATCCCTTGCGCCCAGAATGTATGCCAGTGGGGTACCCTGTAAAAGGGATCGCAGGTCCTGGTCTAACAAAGGGCGAATATCTTCGTCTAGGTTCCATTCCTGGTTGGCGATCAACCATTCACGGGAACGCCCGCTATGTTTTTCGAGGATGGCATATAACGAAGACCTGGCTTCCTGCGAAAGTTGGGTAGCAAGCGTTATCCTGGCTTGTTCTAGCCATTCAGCAACAGAAATCTTATTCTTCACCCTGTTCTTCGACCAGTGACAGACGTTCGGTTTCATCCCGCAGGGTCAGCTCATCGATGAACATATCGATGTCCCCTTCCATCACCGCTGCCAGGTTGTGTGAAGAGATATTGACGCGGTGATCGGTCACGCGGGACTGGGGATAATTGTAGGTGCGGATTTTTTCAGAGCGTTCTCCACTGCCCACCTGTGAAAGGCGGGTGGCATCACGTTCTTCTTTGCGCTTTTGTTCTTCGATCTCATACAGACGCGCGCGCAGGATGCTCATGGCACGCAGGCGGTTCTGCAGTTGGGATCGCTCGTCCTGGCAGGCAACCACCATTCCGGTGGGAAGGTGCGTGATGCGGATAGCAGTGGCGTTCTTTTGCACGTTCTGCCCTCCGGCGCCGGCCGATTTGTAGACGTCGATGCGCAGATCGGAATCGGGGATCTCGATATCCACGTCTTCTACCTCGGCGAGCACTGCTACGGTTACCGTAGAAGTATGAATACGCCCTGAAGATTCGGTGCTGGGGATGCGCTGCACACGGTGCACGCCGGACTCATATTTCAATTTGGAATATGCCCCTTTGCCTTTCACCATGAAGATGATCTCTTTAAAACCGCCGATGCCGGTCTCATTTTGTGAGAGGATTTCGATCTTCCACCCTTTGGTGTCCGCATAACGGGTATACATGCGGTAAAGGTCTGCCGCGAACAACCCGGCTTCATCACCCCCCGTGCCTGCCCGGATTTCCATGATGACATTGCGCTGGTCCCGCGGATCTTTGGGAACCAGCATGCCTTTCAGTTCTTGTTCTAAAGCAGCCAGCTGTGGTTCAAGAGTTTGGATATCTTCTTGTGCCAGATTGCGCATTTCTTCGTCGTCACTGCTATCCAAAAATGCCTGGGCTTCTTCTAAAATCTTTTGTGTTTGCCGGAGCTGTTTGCCTTTTTCGATGATGGGATCCAGGTCGGCACGCTCTTTGGACAACTCAGCCACTTTCTGGTAATCATCCATATTTTCTTCGATCTGCTGCGTGATCTCTTTGTATCTCGTTTCGATTGCGGCGAGACTATCAATTAACATAATACCTCACAAGCTTGTGTAAAAATTTCCATAAAAAAAGGATAGCCAATTTGTATCCTTTATGTATTATACCAGCCCATATTTTACATGGACTTTACGTTTTTCTCATATAATGGAAAAGAAATTATTTTAGAAGGAGAAATGTCCTATGAAAGAAACCATCACTTCTGCCGATAATGCTCCCAAAGCGGTTGGACCGTATTCACTGGCGGTGCGCCACGGGGACCTGATTTTTACTGCCGGTCAGTTAGGCTTGGATGCTCACAGTGGTTTGCTGGTTGAAGGTGGCATTCAATCTCAAACTGAACAGGCGCTCAAAAATTTGAGCGCGGTGCTGAAAGCCGCTGGTTCGGATATCACACAGGTTCTGAAAACGACCGTATTTTTGAAGAATATGGCTGATTTTGCTGCCATGAACGAGGTGTACGCGCGTTTCTTCAAAGAAAATGCACCGGCGCGCTCGGCGGTGGAAGTGGCAGCCCTGCCCAAGGGGGGATTGGTTGAAATCGAAGCGGTTGCTTTTATAGAGTAAGCAAGAGGTGCAACATGGCAGGCGATCTGATCCTGGTGGTGGATGATGAAGAGAATATTCAAGACATCGCCCGTATGTATCTTGAACAGGAAGGCTATACGGTACAATGCGTTGGAGATGGGAATGAAGCGGTGAAAAGTGCTCGTATCTTAGAACCTGCCTTGATCGTTCTGGATATCATGCTACCCGGAATGGATGGGTTTGCCGTTTGCCGTACTATCCGTAACGAGAACAATGAGGTTCCTATTTTGATGCTGACAGCCCGTGATGATGATATCGACAAGATATTGGGGCTCGAATTGGGCGCAGACGATTATATGACCAAACCGTTCAATCCACGGGAGTTGGTCGCACGCGTTAAAGCAGTATTGCGCCGCCAGGATCGCCATGACCTGGATAAGCAAGGTGTGCTGCAGGTTGGGGATTTGCTGATCGATCTGGATCGCCGGGAAGTTCACTGGCAGGATCGTGCCATCGCGTTGCGTACGCAAGAATTCGAGGTACTGAAGGTGTTGGCTCAAAAACCGGGTTGGGTCTTCACCCGTGAGCAATTGTTGAGTATCGCCTGGGGTTTTGATTTTTATGGACAGACCCGTACGGTCGACGTACATATCGCCCAGATCCGGCGACGACTGGAAGGCACCGGTGTGAAGATTGAAACGGTGACCGGTATCGGCTATAAATTAATGGTCTGATGTTCACTTCATTACGTTCCCGCTTATGGTCGACCTATGTTCTCATCGTCATCATGGTGCTGGCGGTATGTAGCGTTGGGTTGATCTACGCTTTACGGCAAAGTCCGCTACTATACCGGCAGGTGATCAACCAGATTGATGTGTCGTCTGAACTGCTGGTCAGGCGCTTAAACCCCCTTGTGGATCGGTCACGCGAGCGTTTTATCCAGGCTTTTCAAACCGAATCCAGAGATATCGATACGAACGTTGCTCTGTTTGATAGGAATGGACAATTCTTAGCTACGAATATCGCGGGTTCCGAAATCGCTTTGCAGTTGATAGCACAACAGGTTGATTTTGAAATGCAAGATGGGGCGGATGTAAGCCTCTTTGCGGGTGGCGAGCGCAATAAAGACTGGTTCTATACGGTTCGCTCTCTGGGTGACAACTATTACGTTCTGACGGCTATGATCAAACCGGTGTTTCAATTCAGCACCATCGTGAAAGATGAATTCATGAGCCCCCTTTTACAGGCAGGCGCGATCGTGTTGATTTTTGCGTTCTTTATCAGTCTTATCATCAGCAATTGGATTGCTCTGCCTCTGAAACATATCACCCAATCTGCCGAGGCGCTATCGGAAGGCGATTTGGTTGAGATCCCGCTGGAAGGACCCAAAGAAGTACAGCAATTAGCCAGTACGTTCAATCTGATGAGCAAGAAGATCACAGCAGGCGCGCAATCACAGCGCGAATTCGTGGCGAACGTTTCCCATGAATTGAAAACCCCACTCACCTCCATTCAAGGATATGCGCAGGCGATTCTGGATGGAACGGTTGAATCAAAACCGGCGATTGATAAAGCAGCCAATGTCATTTTGATCGAAACGAACCGCCTGCATCGACTGGTGATGGATCTTCTGACACTGGCTCGTCTGGAAGCAGGTACGGCCAATATCCAGCACAGTGAGGTACACATTCAAGCGCTGCTGGCAAATATGGTGGATAAATTCTCCATTCAGGCAGAAAAACAGGCAATTCAATTGCACATAGATCGTATTCCGGATGTTGTCATCATGGGCGATGGCGACCGGTTTGCGCAGGTTTTCTCTAACCTGATCGATAATGCCTTGAAATTTACTCCTGAAAAAGGGCAGGTGCGAATCTCTGCGGAGATTGCGAACCAGGACATTATGATCAAAGTAGCTGATACCGGTTTGGGTATTCCGGAAGTCGACCGCGAGAAGATCTTTGACCGGTTCTACCAAAGTGAAACCTCACGAAAGTATGGAAAAAAGAAGGGTTTTGGTTTAGGATTATCTATAGCCAGAGAAATTATCCAATCCCATCATGGAAAAATTTGGGTAGAAGATAATGCCGGGCGGGGAAGTGTGTTTGTAGTGAAACTTCCAATCCACAGAAACAAGAGTTGAGGTCCATGGATTCATCTAAATACAAAGTCTCTATCATCGTGCCGTGTTATAACGAAGAAAGTACGATCCAGCTTTTATTGGATGCCATACTAAAACAGGAATTTCCCAGGGATCAAATGGAAGTGGTGATTGCCGATGCGCAATCTCAAGATGCGACTCGGCAAAAGATTGAAGAATTCCAGCACGCCCACCCGCAACTGGCGATCAGAGTGGTGGATAACCCTAAGCGCACTATCCCGGCGGCTGTAAATGCGGCTGCCAATGCGAGCAGCGGAGAATATCTGGTGAGAATGGATGCTCATTCCGTACCTTATCCCGATTATGTTGCTACCTGTTTGCAGAATTTGGAACAGGGGAAAGGTGCCAATGTGGGAGGGGTATGGGAGATCAAACCGGGCAGCCAGACGCCCATGGCGCGTGCCATCGCTGCCGCGGCAGCCAATCGTCTGGCAGTGGGGGATGCTCGCTACCGTTATTCCGATAAAAGCGGGCAGGTCGATACGGTGCCGTTCGGTTCTTTCCGGCGGGATCTGTTCTTTGCGGTTGGCGCGTTTGATGAAACCCTCTTGAGCAATGAAGATTATGAATTCAACGCCCGCATACAGAAGCAGGGCGGCAAGATCTGGTTCGATCCCGCGATCCGCTGTGTCTACTTCGCCCGTAAGAATTTGCGGGAGTTGGCAAAGCAATACTGGCGCTATGGATATTGGAAATTCCAGATGTTAAAGCGTTATCCCCACACCTTGCGCTGGCGCCAGGCGCTTCCTCCGCTTTTTGTGTTTGCTAATCTGTTGGGAATCATCCTCTCCTTTTTCAGCCAGAGAGCGTTATATCTCTATACGGGTGTATTGGCGCTTTATCTGCTCATATTACTGGGAGCCGGGATTAAAGAAGCTGTCAGGCAAAAAGATCTGTCACAGGTCATTTATTTACCTGTAGCAATTATGTGCATGCATTTTGCCTGGGGGGCAGGTTTTCTCTTTAGCGCTATTTTAAAGAAATAATTGAGTACAATATATATTCGAAATGGCTGAACTGCAAAAGACGAGAAATAGACGCTGGTTGATAAATGCCCATGAACGCCAGTTTATTTTGGTGTTGGGTGACGTTATTTGCAGTGCGATCGCGTTGGTGATCGCACTGTATTTCTGGGCACAAAAAGATCAATGGATCAGTTTTTCTCTGCAATTCATTCGTGAGAGACCCCCGACCTGGTTCTACCTGTTACCCATGATGTGGATCGTGCTCATGCTTGATCTGTATAATGTGCGTAAAGCTGGGAATCGGCGGGATACCATCCAGGGGATCTTGATTTCCACGGTGGTGGCTACCATTCTCTATTTGTTCGTCTTTTTCGTTGCCGAACCGAATACCCTCCCGCGTAGAGGGGTTGCAGTTTTCATCGGGTCGGTCGCAATTTTCACCTTGATGTGGCGCTTTATCTATATCGATGTTTTCACTGCCCCCACTTTTTTACGGCGGGTGTTGATCATTGGGGCAGGGCGATCTGGTTGTACGATGGCAAAGATCATCAAGAATATCTGGCCTTCTCCGTTTTTCCTGGTTGGCTTTATCGATGATGATGAACAAAAAAAGGGCAGAAATATTGAAGGTCTGGCGGTATTGGGGAATAACCGCAACTTATTGAAAGTCATCCGGGAACAACATGTTACCGACCTGATCTTTTCTATCTCCGGCGAAATGCAGCCAGAAACTTTCGCTGCTATTCTGCAAGCCAAGGAAAATGGTATCGAGGTTATCACCATGCCGATCCTCTATGAAGAGTTGATCGGTCGGGTACCGATTTTCCTGCTGGAGGATGATTGGATCTTGCGTTCATTTGTGGATCATGCACGTTCTACTTCCAGTTATGAAACATTGAAGCGTATTTTGGATATTTTCGTCGCTACCGTCGGTTTATTT
The DNA here is from genome assembly GCA_012797815.1 of Chloroflexota bacterium. Lineage (GTDB taxonomy): Bacteria > Chloroflexota > Anaerolineae > Anaerolineales > Anaerolineaceae > UBA4781. The sequence continues at coordinate 7,438 of JAAZOK010000003.1, forward strand.
CTTTTAGTGGTGCTTACTCCTGCCCTGGCTTTGATTATCCTGTTGGATGGTGGGCGCCCTATTCTGTACCGGCAGGAAAGAGTGGGCATCAGCGGGAAACCTTTTACTCTCTTGAAGTTCCGTACCATGCGTCAGGATGCAGAAGAAGATGGTAAACCCCGTCTGGCTGTTGAAAATGATGAACGTGTGACCAAAGTGGGACGGTTTTTGCGCAGGAGCCACCTGGATGAGTTGCCACAGTTCATCAATATTCTCAAAGGGGATATTTCTATGGTTGGTCCCAGAGCGGAGCGACCGGAGTTTGTGCACCAGCTTGAACAGGAGATCCCGTTTTATAGGGCACGGCTGTTCGTTAAACCGGGCATGACCGGTTGGGCTCAGATCAACTATCGCTATGCTTCCAATGTCGAAGAGTCAGCCATCAAATTGGAATATGATCTATATTACATCAAGCATCGTAGTATTTGGTTGGATATCACGATTATTCTGAGAACCATGGGGCAAGTGGTCGGATTGCGGGGTGTATAGCGTGAAGGTCAAGCTGAAACTGCGCAACCGGCATGTTTTGATCACGGATCTCATTCTTATCCCAATTTCCGTTCTGGTATCCTATATTTTGCGTCTGGAATTCTTCGCGGTCTTCCAGAATTACCTGTATTCATTGTTATGGATGCTGGGATTGGCACTGGTCATTAAACCGCTCGTTTATTATTTCTTTGGGCTTTACCGCCGCATGTGGGCATATGCCAGCATTCCTGAGATCAAACTGATCGTTTTGGCGGTTACCACGGCTTCGCTCATCCTGGCGATCCCGATGCTCTTCGTATTATACGGGTGGGCGTTCTATGCTTTCCCTCGCTCGGTCTTGATCATCGACTGGGTGATTTCCATCCTCCTGGTGGGGGGGCAGCGCCTGTCTTTTCGTGTATTTTCAGAGGGACGGGCAAGGAATGTGCTTTCCAAGAATGCTGAAACTACCAAACGGGTACTGGTGATTGGGGCCGGGGATGCGGGAGCTATGGTTGTCAAGGAATTACAACGCAACCCGCAATTGAATATGCATCCGGTCGGATTTTTGGATGACAATGTGGAAAAGAAGGGTAAAACTATTCATGGTGTGCCGGTTTTAGGCGAGGTGAAGAATTTACCCAAGGTGCTTTCTTTTAGACGTGTGGACGAAGTGATCATTGCCATCCCGAGTGCACCCGGGAAGATCATCCGTGAAGTGTCCAATCTGTGCCGCAAACATAATATCGCTTTTCGCACCATGCCCGGTTTATATGAATTGATCGGTGGCATGGTGAATATTTCCAGACTTCGTGAGGTCGATATCACCGATCTGCTGCGCCGCCAACCCGCCCATACCAATGATGATCAGGTCGGCAGGGTGTTGAAGGATAAGGTGGTGTTGGTCACTGGTGCGGGCGGATCGATCGGCAGTGAATTGTGCCGTCAGATCGCTCGCTGGCAACCCAGACAGTTGATCATGCTGGGGCATGGGGAAAACGCAATTTTCGAAGCATATCTGGAGATCAACGAACAATTTCCTACCCTTGAGATCCAAACGGTCATCGCGGATGTGCGTGATCAGGCTCGTCTGGACCGTATCTTTACAGAAAAACAACCCAACGTGGTTTTCCATGCAGCTGCGCATAAACATGTACCACTGATGGAAACCAATGTCGATGAATGTGTGCTTAATAACATCGGTGGCACAAAAAATTTATTGGATGTATCCCTTCGCCACCATGTAGAACGCTTTGTCTTGATTTCCACCGATAAAGCTATCCGTCCGGTGAATGTGATGGGTGCAACCAAGCGCGTGGCAGAGATGATGACCATCGATGCATCACAGCGTTCCGCTAAACCATATTCCGTGGTGCGTTTTGGAAATGTGTTGGGCAGCCGCGGTAGTGTGGTGCCGCTTTTCAAACGCCAGATTGCCAAAGGCGGTCCGGTGACGGTGACCCATCCGGATATGCAGCGTTATTTCATGACCATCCCTGAAGCGGTCTATCTGGTGCTGCAAACTGCCGGCATGGGCAAGGGTGGAGAAACGTTCATCTTGAATATGGGTGAACAGGTGCGCATTGTAGACTTGGCGGAAGACCTGATACGCCTTTCCGGGCTTGAACCCGAACGCGATATCGAGATTGCGTTCACAGGTGTGCGTGAAGGGGAAAAATTGCGCGAGGATCTGTGGAATGACGGTAGAAAATTCGGCGAGACTGCCCATCCGGATGTTTTCTACGAAGAGGGGCAGGATCAATTGTCAGGCAAGTCTCTGCAGGTCGCTGTCGATAAATTATTGAAATTGGCACAGGATGGCAGGAACGATGAGATCCTGTCCATGTTGGATCAGATCATTCCCGGGGCTTCCGTGCGGAGTTCACAATCTATCAATATCACAGCGATCGAATCATGAAATTGGTAAACCCTGCTGAATGGCAGCAATTCCTGCTGCAGTTTCCCGAATCACATATCCTGCAAACTGCCCAATGGGGAACCTTGAAAGAGGAAAATGGCTGGACGCCTTATTATGTCGTCGGAAATGATACTGGCGCTCTGATATTGCTGAAGAAGATTATCTTTGGCTTCAACCTGGCATATATCCCCAAAGGTCCGCTCGGAGAGAACTGGCAGGAATTATGGGATTATCTGGACCGGTTTTGCAAACAGCATCACGTGGCATTTTTGAAGGTGGAACCGGATATCTGGGAAAAGGATCAGGATACGGTCGTTGCAAAGCTGGCTGGTTTCAGGAAAAGCCCGCACTGCGTGCAGCCACGCCAAACGGTAGTTCTTTCCTTGCTCGGAGAGGAAGAAGAATGGCTGCAGCGCATGAAACAAAAAACTCGTTACAACATTCGTCTGGCACAAAAAAAGGATGTTCACATCCGCCGGGATGATCGCGTGGACGTTTTCAATATGCTGATGCATGCTACTGGGGAGCGGGATGAATTCGGTATTCATGCTGATGCTTATTACCGGCGCGCCTATGATCTATTTTCTAAAGAGGACGCATGTGCCCTGTTTACTGCTTATTACCGGGATGAACCGCTGGCAGGAGTGATGGCGTTCCGAAGAGGAAAACGTGCCTGGTACCTCTACGGTGCTTCGAATGAGGTCGAGCGCAATCGTATGCCCACCTATCTGGTGCAATGGGCTGCCATGCAATGGGCAAAACAACATGCCTGTGAGGAATATGATCTGTGGGGTATCCCGGATGCGCCGGAAGATGTGTTGGAGCGTGACTTTACCCGACGGAAGGATGGACTGTGGGGCGTGTATCGCTTTAAACGTGGTTTTGGCGGGGAGATCATGCGCTCAATGGGTGCGTGGGATAGAGTATATAATTACCCTATCTATTGGGCATATCTGGTTTATACGCGCAAGAATAATTCATGATGAAGGCTCATTGTCTGCTTTGTGGGGAGGAACTCCACGAGATCACACTGGAAAAGCGGGTCCGTCAGGCTTGCCCGCACTGTGGGTGGGTCTATTACCCGCAGCTTAAAGTATCCGCTGGCGTGTTGCTGGAAGAGAACGGTACCTTGTTGCTGGTTCAACGAGGCATTGAACCCTGGAAAGGCTGCTGGTATCTGCCAGCCGGATATTTGGAAGTGGATGAAGATCCCACGCTGGGTGCTATGCGCGAGACCTTTGAAGAAACCGGCTTGGAAGTCAAGATCACCGGGCTGCGCACGGTCAGTATGTACCAGGATGACCCGCGTGGCAATGGGATATTGATCGTTTACAACGCTGTGCGCGCTGGAGGAAAGTTGCGTGGCAGTGATGAATCCATGAGCGTTGGCTTCTATTCAAAAGAACAGATTGATAAATTGCCGCTGGCAGGTTCCAGTCACACCCGCGCAATTCAGGATTGGATCAAAGAAAAGGAGAATAAGTAGAACGTGGATCGCAGCAATTGGACCAGAACCGTATTGAGTTTTCCCCAACCTCATTTTTTGCAAACGTGGGAATGGGCTGAGATCAAGGAAAAATACGGTTGGAAAAAAGATTTCATGATCTGGAAAGACGGTGAAGCTGTTCAAGCGGCTGCCATGATCCTCACACGTACGGCAACTTTTTTAAGGGGATTATTGAAAGTCAACATTTGTTACGTCCCGCGCGGACCTCTTTTTATGACACTGGATGAAACTACCACTGCCAAAGTACTGGCTGACCTCCGGCAATATGCTGAACAGCACCATGCGGTATTTCTAAAAATGGATGCTGAAATAGTCACTCATACGGGGATTCCGGGGGAAGAGGATGAAAATCCTTTGGATCGGGGGCTGGCTTTCCGTGAGCTTTTAAAGAAAAACCACTGGGTGTTTTCCGCTGATCAGATCCAGTTTCGTAATACGGTCATCATTGATCTCGGTAAGAGTGAAGATGAGATGCTGGCTGCCATGAAGCAGAAGACACGCTACAATATCCGCCTGGCGCAGAAGAAAGGTGTGTCTGTGCGTACGGCACAGCCGCAGGATTTCCCTCTGATATATGAAATGTATCTGGAAACTTCTCTGCGTGATGGTTTCATCATCCGTGACAAACAATATTACCTGGATGTCTGGAATCTTTTTTATGAACATGATATGGCCAGCGGGTTGATCGCAGAAGTTGAGGGACAAGCCGTAGCGGGTCTTTTCCTTTTTTATGTGGGAAATCGCGCCTGGTATTTTTATGGTATGTCAACGGATAAACATAAAGAAAAAATGCCCAACTACCTGTTGCAATGGCAAGCCATGTGCCTCGCAAAAAAGAAGGGTTGCGTTAGCTATGACCTGTGGGGTGCTCCGGATGAATTTACCGAAACGGATCGGCTTTGGGGTGTCTTTCGTTTCAAGCAGGGTCTTGGGGGAACCGTCCAGCGTACTATCGGCGCCTGGGATTACGTCCCGCGCCAGGGATTGTATTTTCTATACCAGCAAGTGCTGCCACGCATTTCCAACTGGCGTCGCAGCCATCGCAGGCGAACGATGGCTGTGGAAATGGATCAGGATTAATGCAGCTTGATATTCGGGCGGGCGTGATTGCCGTGGTGCTTGTTCTGGTTGTAATGGCAATCTTGACCTTTGTACGCGGTTTTACTCAATACAAAGAAGCCCGCCATATGCGTTTCTTTGCCAAGAAAAAAGAAAAAAGGCGTAATGCTTTTAGCATTATCTTTTTGGGAATTGTCATCCTGGTTACCGCTCTCCTTTTTAATTCGTTTGCCGAACCGCTTATTTACCGGGTGTATATCCCTTCTCCTACTCCAACACTTACCCCCACCATAACGCTCACTCCTACGATCACCCTGACCCCTACTCCCACCATCGTTCCTTCGGCAACTCCTGTTCCGTTGTTTACGGCAACCCCGGTGCTTTCGATCATTATCAGCAGCGATTTCACTTCGGATGTTACCCCCAATCCGGATGCGATCTTCAGCCCATTGGTCTTCGCCAAGAATCTGGATGATGATCTCCAACCGATCGAACCGGGAGAGGTGTTCAGCGCGCCAATGGATACTGTTTACGGCAGTTTCTCCTATGATGGTATGAAGGTGGGAGCGCAATGGACTGCTTTGTGGTTCTATGAGGGTGATCTGATCTGTATGGAAACATTACCCTGGAATGGAGCTTCCGGAGGGTATGGATATACTGAATGTCAGCAGACAGAAGATCAATGGCAACCCGGCAATTACTCCGTCCAGATCTTCGTGGGGGAGACGTGGAAACAGACCGGCACCTTTCGCGTAACCGGCAGCGACCTGCTTGAACAAGCGGGAGAATGATCCCTACCTTACATTGCAGCGAACGCAGCCGCGATCAAGGCTGCTACGCGAGCATTATTCTTAAGCAGCTCTAAATTCGTGTTCAAACTCTTTCCGCTTGTCAATTCGTTCATTTTCGCCAGCAAAAAAGGAGTGAGCTTGGCACCGTGAATGTGCTGGCGTTCTGCTTCTCTGACGGCTTCTTGAATGTGGCTTTCTACTTCTTCAAAGGGGAGAGCAGTATCCGCAGGAGGGGGTACCACTACCAATATAGCGGATTGAATTCCCAATCCCCATTGATGCCTGGCGATATCCACTACCTCTTCGGCAGAATCCGCCTTCCAATCGACGCTCAATCCGCTGGAAGTGGAGTAGAATGCCGGAAATTCATCGGTTTGGTAGCCCAATACGGGTATCCCCAGTGTTTCCAGTTTTTCAACGGTGGCAGGCAGGTCAAGGATGGATTTGGCACCGGCGCATACCACGATCATTGGATATCGGGAGAGAACCTGCAGATCTGCTGACACATCAAAAACCGATCCGCGGTGCACCCCGCCGATCCCACCGGTGGCAAAAACGTTGATCCCTGCCTGGTGAGAAGCGATGATAGTTCCGGCTACGGTAGTACCTCCGTGCAGACCGGCTGCCATACTGATCCCATAATCCCGCTGGCTGACCTTGCGTACTTTCTCTGCGGTGGCAAGTTGGTGGACCTGTTGGGGATCTAATCCGATGATCAGCTCTCCATCGAGCATACCTACCGTAGCAGGTTGGCAACCGTTATTTCGCACCTCGTCTTCCAGAGCATATGCGATTTCCTCATTTTGTGGAAAAGGCAAGCCGTGGGTGATGACCGTGGACTCTAAAGCGACGATGTCGTTTTTGGCGAGATGTTGTTGGATAGTTGGATTAATTTTTATCGGGATTTGCATGGTGAGATACCTTTCTTAATGGACGTTCATTTTAATGAGGGATTCCTGTTGCTATTATCGCCGGGGTCAATGCCGGGAATGCCGGCTTTACGCGCTTTTTCAAACAACCATTCTTTCTGAGAACGCATCTGAAGGTCAGGCGCAAATGTGCTCCCCGAAGATGCCTGTATTGTATTACCAAATGCCAGTTTAGAGTGTTGGATCAGTTGGTAGGCTTGTAATTCTTTTTTTTCTTGCAGCAGATCATGGCTCTTTTGGAAGGATTGTTCGATTTTTTGACTGACCAGTTTCTCATTGGGAAGTGCGGCTGGAATAACTATATGGATCAATGCCAGATTGTATTTTTGGAATTCACGCTGTAATGCTTGTTCGATTTTTTGATTTATGGAGGTGGATGAAACTGTAGCTTTATCCTGTACGCTCAAGGTCATGTGAGAATAGAGTTGGTCACTTTTAACCACTTTATGGTTTCGTTTGCGCTGGGGGCGTTTTAGGATTGCATGGCGCATTTTCTGACGCGTGATCCCATCCGCCGCCCTTAAAAATCGTAGGATATGCCAGTGTTTGCGTACCGTTTTTAATTTAAATGCACGGTAGTCTTGTAGATAATGGTCAATAGCAGAAGACGGGATCTCGCTGGTGGATAGCTGGGCTTTTTCATCCAGTTCATCCAACAGGTATTTGCGAATAACCTGTCCCATCACTAATTCTGTGCAAAGACGGGCTATTTGAGCACAGTTAAGCTGACCGCGTCGCAGTAAATTCCACCTCACTTTTTCAAGATCGTCTTTTATGGAGCGGGAATTGGGTTGGTAATTCCGGTTGGGAATATCTACCATGAAGCGGTATGCAATGTTGACTGAACGGTAGGTTACCGGAATGCCCTCTTTGGTACGGCAAGTCACATCCATCTGAATGGCATTGGTTCGCAGGGGGATGGTCTGGTCGATCTTCTCCGCATTATTGATGAAATACAGTTCGTTTTCCGATGGATAGAGGGGCAATAAAACATGCATGAATCCACTATAGTTCTTGAGAATGATGACGTTGACCAGACCGGTGTTGATGAACGCGGGTCCGAACGCAGCCTGGAATTGCCCCGTATCGTTTACTTCTATCACTTCCAGTCGGGATTGAGTGATAGCAAGGGATTTGCGAACCGCTTTATCGGTGGCGATAAAAAGCCAGACCAGTAATCCACAGCAGGATAGCACCCCCCAGGGATTGAAGAGTTGGTTCAGTAATTCGATGCGGGTTCCCAAAGAAAGTGTGCTGAATTGCTGCTGGTTATTTTGTAATGTCTCTTCAAAAACAAAAACATAACAAAGTATCAAACACACTGCAAAGAGGGCGATCATCCAGGCCCATTTTTTAATTTGTCGTTTTTTATAGAGTTGGTAACTGCCCTGATTGATCACAGAGCTGGCAGATATTTTCATTCTGACGGCTCCTCTGCAGGATGGAAATGATCATATAGCGCATGCAACTCCCCGAGCTCTTGATAAATGCCGGCCTTCTGTTCGTTGAAATACTGCAACACGTCGATCATCTTTCGCCTGTGAGGCTGCCAGTGATGCTGGATTGCCAGATCGGTCTCCGGTGGTAGCCAGAAAGAATATAGATTCAGATTTAAAATACGCAGTCCATGTCTTTGCATAATCAGGGCTGCGTTTTCCAGGTTGACGCCATCCAGGGTTGCCAGATTGTTATTCTGTAGAGGGTCGTTCGTTGTAAGGGCTTTTCTCAGGTCTTTTTCGATTTGATCCAACAGCGAGGACCGGTCCGTGCTTTGTGGGATCAGGTCCAATAATTCGCTCCGGCCGACCATGGTCTGCCATAGCGATTGAAGGGTTTGCTGGATAAGCATCCGTGCTTGAAGCTGTGGATCGCCCATACTGCGTCCGTTTGTGGGCAGTTTTTCCAGGGTTTTCATCAGTTGTGAGCTGTCAAACCCGTATGGATTCTCACCGCTGCCGAACTCAACATCATATTTGAAGGTGACCCAAAAAGCAGCTCCTACATGATATCCATCGCTGGTTGTGGCGTTCATATAAGTATGGATATCGCGGGGACTATCCCTCTTCGATCCTATCGGCATTTCCGCTGATGGGGTATCGGAAGTGTCTTGAGGGAATAATGCGGATTGGGTGCGCAGGTCAAAAATAGCATATAAAGAGGTCTGGGGTTCCAGACAATAAAAACCACTCTTCAGGATCTTTAATTCTTTCTTGGGATTGATTACGGCAGCCGCGCTGGCGGGATCCATGGTGAGCAATTTGCGTTTTCTGGAAAGCGGGGCAGTTGCAACGATCTCGCCGTTTTCGATTTGAATGAATATGATGGATCTTGCCAGCAGGAACCAACCGGCTAATTTCCAGAAGTCAGGCGAATTTGGAAACGCCTTTTTAGGATAAGAATCGGAAAAATTGACCAGTAGTGCTGCCAGATAGAATAGAAAGAATAGCAGGTCAATCATGAGAATAGGAGAATGTAAGTCAGAAAAAATGTTTATAATACCTTGTAATAGACTTATTAACACTGCAAATGGTAAGAAGGAAAGCAATGGCGAGACATTTTTATTTTTGCGGATCTTCTGAGGAATGCGCTGCATGTTAACATTTTAACCCAAATAATTTTAAGGAAGCTGATTTGAACCAAGAAAGCCCCTCCAAAAAAATACAGACCGTTTGGAAATTGTTTTTGAACGATTTTCATACGACTGAGTTGTTATTAAGCATCGCTCTTTATCTGTTCGGTGCTGTTTTTTGTGATTATGCTGGTTATAAGATTGATATTTTTATGGTGATTTGGGGACTGTTGGTGGTCCTGTTCTTTCTGGCAGGGATGGAATTGCTTAACCTCATCTTTACCGATAATCACACCTTTGAAACGAATTTGATCGAAACTTTCGGTGCTATGGATTATCGCTTGATCTTTTATATTTTGGCAGCTGTTTCAATCGGGTTAGGGACCGTTATAGCCGTTTTCCAAATCCGGGAGAAAACGGCTCTTGTCCTGGCAGGTGCCATTTTGCTGTTCATATTTTTCTATATCATCAAACCCTTCCGCTTTATCTATTCTGGTTACGGTGAGTTGCTGCATGCCTTTCTGATCGGGTTCCTCATCCCGGGCTTCGGATATTCGACCCTGGCAGGAGGAAGGATCCCGCTCACTCTTGTCTATTTGTGTCTCCCTTTTTTCTTCATCATCCTGGCACACTTATATTTGAAAAGCAACCGTACGCTTCCTTCCGATATCGAAAAATATCAAACCACCGCTGCCATGCGTTTTGGCAGCGTGGTAACGTTGCGCATAGTTGTGTACTTGATCGTTTTCTCATATATCTTGATGCTGTTATTGGGTGTAGATCGATTACCATGGCGTTTCGTATTGCGCTGGTATTTTAGTATTCCGGTCGGCATTTATCTGGTTTGGCTGGTCAATCAGGTCCTGGCGGGGAAAAAAGCGCAATGGGCATCTATTAGATTCCTGTCAACCTCCTTAGTGCTGTTGAATGGGATGCTGTTGGTATCCTCCATGCTTTTTTTGTGATTTTTATAATTCATTAATCCATTTACAGGGTTACTTTCTCTATAATAGGAGAAAGGAGAATAACCATGTTGGCAGAAAAATCAAAAGCACCAGATTTCGAACTGCTGGACGAGAATGGGGAATCCCATCGTTTGGCAGATTATAAGGGGAATCCTTTGGTCCTGTATTTTTATCCCAAAGATAATACCCCCGGTTGTACAACCGAAGCCTGTAACTTCCGTGATGATTACAGCGCCTATACTGACGCGCATGTCACTATTGTGGGTATCAGTACTGACTCGGTAAAATCCCATAAGAAGTTTAAAGAAAAATACGACCTTCCTTTCACCTTGCTGGCGGATACCGACCATCAGGTATGTGAGCAATACGGTGTGTGGGCAGAAAAGCAGATGATGGGAAAAAAGTATATGGGAATTTTACGTACCACCTATCTGATCGACAAAGATGGCAATATCGCAAAAGTTTTTGAAGGAGTTAAACCTGCCGACCATAGCCTGGAAGTATTACAGGAGGTTAAGAAACTCTAGGGAAATAAACAAATGTGAAGATTTCCATGGTTTGGTTGACAAACGATCATGCCAGGCGTAGTATTGGAGCATATATTCGAAAATAAAAGCAAAGAAAGACAGATCCCATAAGAAAGTGCCGTTGCGAAGTTGGCGAGGGATCTGTTTCTTTCTTTTTTACGATAAATATCTGAAAATTAAAAGGTAAAATAATTAAGCGGTGAAATCGATGGATTCCGGTGTGGTGCTTGTTTATAGACTCTGATTGACATCAGGGTATCAGTCGCTAAAAAAGATAATGCATTCTATCCAGTTTCATATCACCATGATTAATGATTTCAGAAAATCCCCTTTGGAAAATAGGTGGGTTCGCTCGCCGGAGTATTGTTCTTGCGAATCTTTCATCATCCATTCGCCTGAAGGAGGTGATGCGTCGATATCTATAGAACCGTCGAAAATAACTTGTAAAAACAAAAAATGAGGAGAAAGATGTCTAAGAAAAATTTCTTGTATGTGGTCGTGATCGTTTCGATCCTGCTGGTATCCCTGACCGGTTGCCAATCTAGCCAGGCGACCAGCGATGTGAAGAGAGTCGTTTATCTGATCAACGGCGCGCTTGGTGATAATGCCTTTTATGATTCCGGGCAAGCTGGCATGGATAAGATCGCCGAACAGTATGGCGTTGAAACCCGCACCATCGAAACGAATTTCGATGCCGGGCAATACGAACCTGCGCTACAGGCTGCGGTGGATTATGCGGATGTGATCTTTGTGATCTCTTATGGTTTCGAAGATCAACTGAAAGAATACGCCGATAAGTATCCGGATAAGATCTTCGTCAACATCGATACCATCGTCCAAAATGATGGCAATACCATCACTTCCGTCGATTTTATCGAGGAAGAAAGTGCCTATCTTGCTGGTGTGGTGGCTGCTATGACCACCGAAGATACCGGCATCCCCAATATCAATGCCGATAAGATGATCGGTGCAGTGGGTGGTGATGTGGACCCGGTCATCGACGCCTTTGTCTTTGCCTACACTAATGGCGCTCATTACATTGATCCTGAGATCACCGTTGAAACCAAATATCTGGGTGATTGGGAAGATACCGCCAAAGGCAAACAGGCTGCCTTGCAGCTTTATGATCAGGGCGCAGATATTGTTTTCCAGATCGCTGCTGCCGCCGGCATGGGTGTGTTGCAGGCTGCCGGGGAGCGCGGACTCTACGCTATCGGAGTTGACACCAACCAGAATGATATCGTTCCGGGGGCAGTGGTTGCCAGTGACATCAAGGACGTAGGGAAAGCCATTCAGGAAGTTTTTGCCACGATTGAAGATGGCACCTATCAACCCGGCCAGGTTCTGCAATATGGGCTGGCGACCGGGGCAGTGGATGTGGTCTTTGATGCCGAGGTGATGGTATTGCCGCAAAATATCATTGACAAGGTCGATGAATTGCGCAACCAGATCATCAGTGGCGATCTGACCGTAGAGATCTACCAACCAGAGTAAGATTTAGTTTAAAATGAAATGAAAAGAAGCGTGAGAATAAAACGACCTCAAAAGTTCTTTCTCACGCTTCTTGATAATGGAGAAGTATCTTGAACAGTTCTGTGTCAACCCCCTTGATTGAAATGCAGCATATGGTGAAGGTATTTCCACCGGATGTGGTTGCTTTGAACGATGTCACGGTCGCTTTCAAACAGGGTGAGATCCATGCCATCGTTGGAGAAAATGGCGCCGGGAAATCTACCCTTATGAAGATCTTGTATGCAATGGAGGCGATGGATGCAGGGCAGATCCTGTATCGTCAGCAGCCGGTCAATTTCATCTCCACCGGAGATGCCATTGCAAATGGGATCGGGATGGTGCACCAGGAAATTCTCTTGATCCCGGAATATTCTATCTGGCAAAATGTGGTATTGGGGCTGGAGCCTGTGAAGAAATTCGGTGCGCTCGATGAGAAAAAAGCGCTTGCCGAAGTGCAAAAAAAGATCGACGAATTTGGCTTCAATCTTGACCCTAAAGCCATGGTCAGAGATATCTCTGTTGCTGCCCAGCAAAAAGTGGAAATATTGAAACTGCTTTACCGCAATGTTTCGGTCCTGATCATGGATGAACCGACCGCAGTGCTTACTCCTCAAGAGATCCCTCAATTATTCAATGAATTACGGCGCTTGAGAGATAATGGACATACCATTCTCTTCATCTCCCATCGCCTTGATGAAGTGCTGGCGCTTAGCGACCGCATCACTGTGCTGCGCCGAGGAAAGATGATCGGAACGGTGGATAGTAGTACCACTACCAAAGAAGAGCTGGCAAAGATGATGGTGGGTAGAGAGGTCATTTTCACTTCATTGCGCAAACCCAATCAGCATGGGCAGATGGTCTTTCAGGCGGAGCATATCTCATACCATGATGCTGATCGGGTGCCTCGCTTGCAGGATATCAGCTTTCACGTTTCTTCCGGTGAGATCGTGGGCATCGCGGGGGTAGAGGGAAATGGGCAATTTGAACTGGTCAATTCCATCATGGGATTGATCACCCCTCAACAGGGAAATTATTCAATAAATGGGAAAGATATTACCCGTGCGGAGATCTTGGAACGGAGAAAACTGCTCTCGTATGTTCCTCAAGATCGCAAGACCATGGGTTCATCGGTGACGGCTCCTATTGCGGAAAACATGGTGATGACCCATCATAAACTCGAATCTCGTTTTCAAAAATGGAAGGGATTCGTCCTGGATTTCAAAGAGATATCCAAATTTGCGCAAGAGATCAAGGAGCGTTTTTCTGTCAGCATGGCGTCTCCCGATGCCGCTTTTCAATCTTTGTCGGGAGGAAATCAGCAAAAGGTCATTCTGGGACGCGAGTTATCCCTCAATTCGCCCTTCGTATTGCTGGATCAACCCACCCGTGGTTTGGATGTGGGTTCGATCGAATACGTTCATGAACAGATTCTGGCAATGCGCGGGCAACAACGTGCCATCTTGTTGATCTCTTCTGACCTCGATGAGTTGTTCCGTATAGCGGATCGCATCCTGGTGTTACACCGCGGCAAGCTGGTGGCGGATCTGCCGGTTGGAAAAACCTCGATCGATGAAATAGGCTACCTTATGCTGGAAGGGAAGTTCAATGAAAAGCAAACTCATTAATGGGCTGCTGGGCATCTTTATCGCGCTGATGTTGGGTGCGATAGTAATGGTGCTGCAAGGCTATGCGCCTTTTGAGACCTATGCCGCCTTGTTCAATTATTCACTGGGGTCGTTCTTCACCTTTACTACCATGTTGCAGAATTCCGTGCCGTTGATTCTGACAGGCTTATCGGCATCGCTTGCCTTTGCTTCCGGTCCGGTGAATTTGGGGCAGCCCGGGCAATTCCTGATGGGTGCTCTGCTGGCGACCATTGGCGGTCTCTACCTTGACCTGCCTCCTGTTTTAATGATTCCGGTCTTGATCTTACTGGCGATGCTGGGCGGTGCTTTGTGGTCGGGGCTGGCTGGTTTGATGCGCTTGTGGTTCAAGATGGATGAATTCATCACCACATTGATGTTGAACATGATTGCGGATTATTTTACCTATTGGGCAATTTCCTATCCCTTCTTCGATACCGCTGCTTATTCTCCTATGACGCCGGCTATCCATACCAGTGGTTGGTTGCCCGAATGGGGAGACTTCAACACCAGTGTTATCGTGATGGTATTGGTATTCATGGTGGTGTGGTTTATATCGAGCAAGACGGTTGCCGGTTACGAATGGCGCATCTCAGGACAAAACAGCATCTTCGCACGCTTGGGTGGCTGCCAGATCGATAAGAATTATATGAAAGTGATGCTGCTGACAGGTGCTCTGGCGGGGTTGGCAGGAGGGCTGGTAGTAATGGCAGGACCGCATCGTTTTTTGAAGGGATTGGGCGCCAATTATGCCTGGGATGGCATTATGATCGCCATGGTTGCCAATAATGGCATCGTGGCTACTTTATTGTATGGGTTGTTTTTCTCCGTCCTGCAAACCGGTGCGATTGGGATGGAACTCATCACGGCGGTACCGCGGGAATTCATCATGGTGATCCAGGCGGTCATCGTGTTGGTGATCGTGGCGGGCAGAGGGTACTTTACAATTTTGATGAACAAATTAGCGGTGCGGCGAAAAGCCAGGGAGGAATTGAAATGAATATCCTGATCGGTCTTCTCAATGGAATGATCACCGGTGCCACCCCCATTTTATTAGCCGCACTGGGAGGGACGATGACCTACTATGCCGGGATATTCAATATTGCCATGGAAGGCATGATGCTGGTCAGCGCTTTCTTCGCTGTGATCGGTTCGTATTATTATCAATCGTGGATCGTGGGTATCATTTTTGCTGTTCTCGGTGCACTGGTGATGGCACTGATCTTTATCCTGTTCTCGGTGAAGTTGAAGACGGATGAGTTTATCACCGGTATCGCCCTCAACCTGTTCGCTTTGGGCGCTACCACCTATATGTTGCGCCAGATTTTCGGTGTCAAAGGAGCATTTGCCGATCCATCCATTGTGCCGATTCCGGATATTTCCATTCCGATTGTCAGGGATATTCCGGTATTGGGGCAGATCGTCAGCGGGCATAATCTTCTGGTCTATATTGGATTGCTGGCTACGATTGTTTCCTCTTACATTATCTTTCGAACACGCTTTGGGCTCAGACTGCGTGCAGCAGGTTATAATGCGGAATGTTTGAACACCAGCGGTGTCCAATCTGATCACATTCGTACAATCTCGGTGTTGCTGTGTGGAGTCTTATGCGGGCTGGCAGGTGCTTTCCTATCTCTCGGTTATGTGACCCTCTTTTCGGAGAATATGTCTGCCGGAAAGGGCTGGATCTCTCTGGCAGCCATCATTCTGGTGAATGGCAACCCATGGGGCATCGCCTTGATCTCATTGATCTTTGGTTTTTCCGATGGCTTTGGATTGTTGCTGCAGCAGTATTTGCCTTCCCAATTTACCTCAATGGTGCCGTATATCGCGACCCTCATCGCGTTGTTCGTCTATTCATCCCGTAAAAGAAAGGAATTACTATCATGAAAAAAGCTTGGCAGATCGATCGAGAAATACGAGAAAATGCAGTTCCCCTTGACCGCCGTGTCCACGACAGCAATTGGTATGAAGCAGGTTTTGAAGCTCCTTACGGGGATGCTTTGCTGGATATGTTCTGGTCATCCAAGGTTCCGGGTTCCTCGGCACCGGAAATCCCTTATGTAGAGATGACCCAGGCACTTGGGAACAAGGGCTATGATGTCAGCGCAGCGGAGGCTTTTCTGGAAGAGGGCATGCAACTGCATGCCCAGGGCAAGGTGGATGAGTTAAGGGTGGTCACCGCCAAGATCCTGCATGCCTTGAAGGTCGCACAACCTGATCCGCAGCATGCCTATCAGCAATTTCAACATCCCGATACTTGGGAAGATATCCAACGAGCTATGGGAAATGTTCAAAAAGCCCCTTCCTCTGCGTGGCAGGAAGACTATAGTGAGCGTATCTACCAGGGCTGGGTTGGTCAATTGGCGGGCGGCTCATTCGGCACTTGTATTGAGGGATACACTGGAAAACGCATTGCCGAGGTTTATGGAGTGATCGATAGTTATATCACCGAGCCCGAGACCACCAATGATGATGTGGTTTACGAACTGGCATTTCTGGACGCTTACCGCACAATGGGAGAACACATCACCTCCGAAGCGATCGCCATGGAATGGGTGAAACAGATTCCCTTTGGTTGGTCAGCGGAATGGGTCGCACTTCGCAATCTGAATATGGGGATATTCCCTCCGGATTCCGGTTCCTGGTTCAATCCCTATTCGGAATGGATCGGGGCGCAGATGCGCGGTATGGTATGCGGTATGCTGTTTCCTGCCCGGGCGATGGAAGCAGCCCGGCTGGCATATCTTGATGGAGTGGTCTCCCATGCCAGGAATGGTGTGTATGGGGAGATCTTTGCTGCTGTGCTCACTTCCCTGGCGTTTGAAGTCAAGGATGTGCATCAATTGCTTGAGCTTGGTATGGAATTCATCCCCCAGCAGAGCCAGTATTATGCAGTGGTGAACAATGCATTGCAGAAGATTAAGGGTGGCGGAGATGCGACAACGATTTGGGAAAGTATCGAAGAAGATCTGAAATGCTATAACTGGATCCATGCTTACCCCAATATTGCAGCGGATGTCTTTGCGTTGTGGCTGGGGCGGGCAGATTTCACCAAGACCCTTTCTTTGCTGGCGGTCGCAGGCATGGATGTTGATTGCAACGGGGGGCTGGTTGGAAATATTCTGGGCGTGATGAACGGTGTTCCGGAAAAATGGTCACAACCGATCGGTGACCTGCTTGAAACATATATCAAGGGCAAAGAAAAGTTATCTATTCGCGAATTGGCGCGGGAAACTGCGGATTTGGCGGCTAAGAATAAAATGGATTGACTATTTTAAACGCAGCATTAGTTTGCCTTCTGCCCACAGGTCTTCTAGCTGGTAGTAATCTCTTTGTTTGGCAGAAAAGACGTGCACGACCAGATCTCCATAATCGAGGGTTATCCAACCCTCGATTGATTTACCGTTGACTTTTGCATCCAATTTATATTTCGACTTGGCAGTATTATCGACTGTTCTGACTAAACTTTGTAACATGCGATCGCTGGTGCCGCTGCAAATGATGAAATAATCTGTAAATTGAGAGACATTGCTGATATCCATCAGTACAATGTCTTCTGCTTTTTTGTCCTCAAGGGATGTGATGATCTCTCGAGCCATGTCTAATGTTTTTTGTGTTCCCAGTTTTCACCTCTTGAAAAAATATCTTTTCTATTCTATCATGCACGGGTTAAGCTTGAAATGTGATTGTATCGCGGATTTTATATAATGGTCCGTGAGGGGTCAGAGTGCTTTCATATAATGTGAGGTGATCTACTTTTTGCATGGTTTTAAAACGTTTCTGCAAGGAAGAGAATACATTCCTGAACATCTGTAGGTCATTGAAAGTGCAGTCATTTTTGAAGCGCCCAATGGTGATATGCGCTTGAAAAGGACGTTTTTCCGGAGCGTAGCCATATTCCTTGAAAATACTTTCATTGATTCTGAACAAGGTCTGCAATGCATCCGATGATTGCAATCCGATCCACAGGATGCGTGGGGACCGCAAATGGGGGAAAACTCCCGCTTCTTGAAAATTTAGTGGAAAACAGGGCTGATCTTGCAGAGCATGTGACAGGTCGGATATGATTGGAGGGAGATGGTTTTCCTGTAAGGCTGCCACGAACTTTAAAGTGATATGCAGTTGTTCAGCTTTTGTCCAGCGCAAGATAGGCGGTACCTGTTCGGCTAATTTTCTCTGAAAAGCTTGCACGCTGCGGATCACCTGAGATGTGAGATCGATGGCGGTAAATACACGAAGACTCATATTTTCTCCCCAACCATTCTATCAAACTTATGCGGGTAGTAGTCGATGAACTAACCTAGTCATTCCATAAAAATCATGGTATAAGAACGGTACCCTGCTGTGTTCGTGATGCGGCACTTTACGTTTTGAGCCAACACCTTAAATTATGGGTTCTTATCTTTTGTTAGTCACGCGATAGGCGCGAGCCAAGGCGAATCTAACAGGTCGGGGCCCGACCTGCGCAAGCAGGTTCAAAACTACGCGGCACACGGCATGGTGGGGTCTGTTTTTTAACAACTTCCGTTGACGAGTGAGACGGTTCGTTATAAACTAGAGATGCAGATGAATGAGGAGGACGAAATGACACTGACTAACAAACTTATCATGAAATCTGGTCCTGAAGTTGGAAAAGTGATCCAACTTGAAAAAGACGAATTATTGATTGGACGCGAGTTGATCAATGATCTGATCATCAGTGATCCTGAGATCTCCCGCAAACATGCTCGTATTTTCACTAAGAATAAAAAACTATATCTGGAAGATTTGGGTTCTACTAATGGAACTTTCCAATCAGGGAAGAAGATTACCAAACCGGTTGAATTAAAAAACGGGGATTTACTTACATTGGGGAAGGGTGTAGTTCTTGAATTTATCAGCGAGACAGTTGAAGAGCATCCTGCTGTTGAACTTCCCTCAGACGAAAAGAAACAGGAAGGTACGAAACAGGTCAGAAAAACTCCTCAGGTGAAGGAGAAACAGATAAAACCTGCCGGTACAAAAACTGCTGATAAACAGCCCAAATCATCCACAAAGAGCGATGCACCTTTAGGAATTGAGAAATTACGCAATACCCCCACTTGGGTTATTGTCCTGGTCATCGTGCTTTTATTTTTGTTGGTCTTTTGTGTGTTGCCTATGCTCATCATTGAATGGACAGATCAATGGTGTAATTTCTTCGGAGCGTTTTTCAACCAGATCCAGCCCGGAGTTTGTCCTTAACAGGAAAAAATTAATAACAACATGAGTCAACGGAAGAATTCTTCACCGCCTTGGTCAACTACCACCAAGAGCATCATTGTGATTATTCTGCTTTTGGTTGTGGTGGCGATCATCGTTCGTTTTTCCAATCTTATCCCGATCGTTGCGGGAGCTTTTATCATCTCCTGGATCCTGCAGCCGGCAGCCAGGTTTTTGCACAAGAAATTGAAGATTTCCTGGGGGCTGGTATCTGCTTTATTGGTGGTATTCCTGGTATTGGTGATCATCGGAGCCGTGATATGGGGTGGGGTCTCTATTGTCGAACAGATTCAGGGTCTGGTGAATTTCCTGCTCAATGTCACGACGGATGTTTCCAGTTTTATTCAGAATTTATCGACGATCCAATTCAAGATTGGACCGTGGGAAGTTGATCTATCCTATATCGATTGGGAAGTGGTGGGTGGTAGACTCCTGGAATATGCCCAGCCCCTGCTTTCCGGTATCGGAAATTCCATCGGAGGAATTGCTACCGGCGCATTTGGGGTGATCGGAAAATTCTTCTTGACGGTTATCATCGCTTACCTGATGCTGAATGAAAGCCAAAAGCAAAAGGAGAGCACATTCTTGCGCATGATGCCGGCATATGAGGATGATGCACTGCATTTGCGAAAAGAAACCAACATTATCTGGAATGCTTTCTTCCGCGGACAGGCAAAAGTTTTCTTGGTTCGTATTTGTATTTATATTGTGTTGTTGGGATTCCTGCGGGTGCGTTATTTTGTACTGCTGGCTGTGTTGGCGGGGCTGGCTAATTTCATCCCCTATATCGGTGTGGCAGTAGCCTGGACGGTATATTTTCTGGTGGCGGTCTTTCAGGGAAGTACGGTCTTTGGCATGCAGCCGCTGCCCTATGCTGCCCTGGTGGCGATTTCAGGGTGGTTGATCGATAATATCTATGACAATATCTTTACGCCTCGCGTGATGGCCGGCAGCTTGAAATTACATCCGGCTGTGATCACCATCGCCGCGTTGATCGGGCTTGATCTGTTTGGCGTGATGGGGATGATCTTTGCCTCTCCCATTCTTGCGACTGCTAAATTATTTCTGCATTATATCTTCCGCAAGATATTTGATCTCGATCCCTGGGAGGATATTGAAGAACAGCGTTACTCCGGGGATGTAAATGGTTTCTTCGGCAGGGTTTATCAGAAAGCATCGGAAGGTGTTAGCAGCGCCGGAGAAAAAGTGAGTGAAAAAATAAAGAAAGTTGTGAGGAAAAAATAATCATGTCTGACTCAGAAAAAACCAATGTGATCACCATCGCGGAAACGGATAATTATATGGCGTGGAAATCCGAAGAACCGGATGGCGAGGATATCTATCATTTGGAACTCAATAACGTCACCCTGCATTTTTTCATTGAGGAATGGCAGGAATTTCTGGATCTGATGCAGGATCTTATAAAGAAAAACGCTTAGAAAGGAAAAACATGCATCTCGACCAACCCTCAGAATTTCATCGATTGGACAAAGAAAATATGCTGGCTGAGATAGACGGGCTGCCACAGCAGCTTAACCATGCATTCAATGCTAGCTTTAAATATGATTTGCACGGGCTGCAGAAACCGGATCTCATTCTGGTAGCTGGCATGGGCGGCTCAGCCATCGGGGCTGATCTGCTTTCTACCTACGTCACACCACTCAGCTCGGTCCCGGTCATCAGTTTGCGTGAATATAATTTACCGGAATGGGCGAAACAACACAAGACCCTCGTGGTCACTTCTTCTCATTCTGGAAACACGGAAGAAACACTTTCCGTGTTTGCTGAAGCTTTGGCTGCCAATTTACCCGTTCTGGCGCTGGCAACCGGCGGTGAGTTGACGAAGCGGGCGCAGGCAGCCGGCAAAGCCTTGTGGACGTTCGAGCATCACGGGCAACCCCGTGCAGCCGTGGGCTTTTCATTTGGCATCTTGCTGGCTTTGTTGGAAAGATTGGATCTGATCCCCAGCCAAAAGGATCTCGTCCATAAGACCGTTGCCGAGATCGAAGAAAAACAACAAACCTATAAGGCGGATGTGCCCATTGTTAAGAACCCCGTCAAACGCCTGGCGGGACAGGCACTTGGCAGACTGGTATCGGTGTTTGGTTCTGATCATCTGGCACCGGTCGCACGCCGCTGGAAAACCCAGATCAACGAACTTGCCAAAGCCTGGGCGCAATTCGAATTTCTACCGGAAGCGGACCATAATACGCTGGCAGGCATCGAAAATGACCCGGCTCTGATCGAAAAGATCATGCCGGTCTTCTTGCAGGGCAGTTTTACCCACTCGCGCAATTTACTGCGTGCAGATCTGACCAGACAGGAGATGATGGTGGCAGGGTTGGCAGTGGATGCGGTGGAATTCAAGGGCAGTTCTCGTTTGGCAGAAATGTGGGATGCCATCCTGTTCGGGGATTATTTTTCATATTATCTGGCACTTTCATATGACGTTGACCCCACCCCCATCACGGTGATGAGCAATCTCAAGCAGCAATTGAAAAAGTAGCCCGCGGGCTGCTTTTTTTTGATTGTATAATAGAACAAATATACTAGCTATGAGATACCGGAAGATACTGCATATTGACCTGGACGCCTTTTTTTGCTCTGTTGAAGAGTTGATTGATCCATCCTTACATGGTACGGTCTTTGCCACCGGCGGTTCAGCAGACCGGAGAGGGGTGGTGACTTCTTGTTCTTATGCTGCCAGAAAATTGGGCATTCACTCTGCCATGCCGATGAAGAGCGCTCTGCAAAAAGTTCCCGGGTTGAAAGTGGTACAGGGGCATTACGGCAAATACCAGCACTATTCGCGGCAGGTCATGGCGATTCTGGAGGATACCACTCCGTTGGTAAAGCAGATTTCCATCGATGAGGCATTTATTGACGTGACCGATATGTCTCAGCCCGGCTGTTTCATTGCGCAATCGTTGCAGAAGCGCATCCGGCAAGAAGCCGGCCTGCCATGTTCCATTGGCATTGCCTCGAACATGCTGGTGGCAAAGATCGCCACCAATATTGCCAAATCTTCTTATCGTGGCGATCACAGCCCTCAGGCAATCCTGGAAGTACCGGGTGGTACGGAGGCGGGGTTCTTGCATGATCTTCCGATCAACGAATTGTGGGGTATCGGAAAGAAAAGTGCAACAGCGTTCAGCCTGATGGGGATCAAAACTATTGGCGATCTGGCTGCACAGTCGGATGAATTCCTGGAACAGCAGGTTGGGCGCTTTGCTCACACGCTCAAACTGCGTGCCCTGGGTATGGATGAGCGCCCGGTAGGCTCGGAAGAAGACGTCAAGTCGGTTAGCAATGAGATCACCTTTGACCAGGATATAGGGGATGAGGAAGAGATCATCCGGACCCTCCGTTATTTGAGCGAAAAAGTAGCGTTCCGCCTGCGAAAACAAGCTTTGTGCGGAAAGACCATTCGCTTGAAGATTCGCTGGCCTGATTTTGAAACCCATACCCGTCAATTCAGCTTGTCGCAGCCGACCAACCATGATACGGTGATCCTGAAGACCAGCGTGTCCCTGCTACATGAGATCTGGAAACAGGGCAAGAAAGTAAGGTTGCTGGGCGTGGCGGTTGCCGGACTCACGCATGAGATGCAGCAGCTTTCGTTCTTAGATGAGGATTACCAAAAAGAAGGTCAATTACTGCAAGCGATGGATGACCTGAAAGCGCGTTTTGGAAATGAGGTTATCAAACGCGGTTGGGAATACCACAGCCGCGCTCAGCGAGACTGAAGACCGAGTTTCTGATAGAGCTTGATCAAACTGCCGGTGATGATGGTCCAACTGTAATTTTTGGCAAATTCCAGTCCGTTTTTTCTTAGCTCATCACGCAGACCCTCTTTGCACAGTGCCCGCATCAGTTGTTCGGATAGGGATCTTGGATCATCATCCGGAACACTCAA
>JAAZOK010000147.1 GCA_012797815.1 Chloroflexota bacterium
GCAGTGAAACGCTGGAAGTTTTTGATTTTAGTATTGGTTCTGTTTCTGATATTATCGGCGTGTGAGATTTCCTTTGGTGGTGGGTCTTCCGGTGGTAGTAATGTTGCCCTGAGTACGATCATTGAGTCCCCGGCGCAGGGTTCGCAATTCAATATGGAACCCATTGCTATCCAGTATAAGGCCACTGCCCCCGATGGTGTGGCTGTGGTGGAACTGACCATTGACGGCTATGTCATCAACACCTATAACACCCCCGACCAATCCCAACAGGTCGTTGCCCTGCAATATAGTTGGACACCCACCATGACAGGCAGCCATATCATCCGTGTGCGCGCTCAGGATGCCAAAGGGAATTGGAGCAGTTATAGCGATGTGATGGTCAGCGTCGCTGAGCAACAGCAAGCCCAACAACAGGAGGCGCAGCAGGTACAATCTACCAATACCGCGGCTCCCACGGTCGCCCCGGCTACCGGGACCCCATCAACACCCTACATCTATAATGTCGATCATGATGTCAACAAGTTCTATTACAAGAACAATTCTTGTGGACCCACCAAGATCACCATCTCACTACAGGTTTCTGATCCGGATAAAGTATGGAGCGTGGTTATCTTCACCCGCTTCCTGGATAAGGAAGGCGAAGGGCAGAGCAAGTGGGATAGCGGGCATGCCATGAGCCCCAAGAGTGATGGTGTTTATTCCATCACGCTGGATTCGTCAAAGATCACCAACTACGATACCTATGATTACGCGGTCTTCCGCTACCAGTTCGTAGCAACCGATAAGGATCGCAATGAGGTGGCCCGTTCGGAAGTCTTTGAGGATGTCGAATACTCCATTTGCCCGTAGGACTTCATCCGTAAAAAACGTTCACGAAAGAGAGCCTGTCGCCAATCATGGGGCAGGCTCTTTCTTTATGACCTTGTTCATTGACCCCCGTCACTTGACCCTCTGCTGTGGCGTACTAGAATCAGACTGATTGGTCGGTTTTAAAATGCAGCAGCGAAGCGCAGATACACAGCAACGAATCATGCAGTCAGCCCGCGATCTTTTCGCATCGGTCGGGTATGACGCTACAGGAGTTTCCCAGATTTGCGAAATGGCAAAGGTCAGCAAGGGTGCTTTTTATCATCATTTTCCCTCCAAGCATGCCCTTTTCATGGCTCTCTTGAAGGAATGGTTGGACACTCTCGATAAGGAAGCTATTGTCCGCCACCCTGAGGATAAAGATGTGCCATCCTCTATTGAACGCATGGCGACTTCGGCAAATTTTATTTTTACCGACGGACACGGACAGTTTCCCATGTTCCTGGAGTTCTGGCAACAATCCATGCGCGATGAAGTGGTATGGGAAGAGACCAAACAACCTTTTTTGAAATATTTTTATTATTTTTCTAAGCTGGTAGAAGATGGCGTGCGGGAAGGATCCCTTCGCGAGGTGGATTCTGCTGCGGCAGCGCGTGCTATCCTCGGTCTGGCGCTCGGTATTATTTTGCAGGGCATGTTGTATCCGCAGCAGGCAGATTGGAAAGTTGAGTTGCAGAATAGTATGAATCTTTTATTAAGAGGTATGCAGAATGGATAATAAAAAAGTGCTGGTCACCGGCGCTGCCGGTCATCTTGGAAATGTGTTGGTGCGAGAATTGCTGGAGCATGGTTATGAGGTGCGTGCCATGGTACTCCCCAATGAGGATGTTTCTGCCCTGGTGGGGCTTGATATTGAACTGAAACTGGGCAATGTGCTGGACCCCGCCTCTCTGGAACGCGTCATGAAGGGCATTGATTATGTGTTTCATATGGCAGGCATCGTTTCCATCATGCCGGGCGAGGAACAGTTGGTCTGGAATGTCAATGTAGAAGGCACTCGCAATGTGCTCAAGGTTGCCCGTCAGGTTGGAGTGAAACGCCTGGTTTACACCAGCTCAATTCACGCCTTCAGCCGCCGATGGGAGGGCACCATTGACGAAGATGTTCCCTTCGATCCCGACAATCCGGTCGGTGCTTATGACCGTACCAAAGCCATTGCCACCCTGGCGGTCAAACAAGCCGTCCAGGAAGGGCTGGATGCGGTGATCGTCTGTCCTACCGGGGTGATCGGACCTTATGACTATCGTGGTTCCAGCATGGGGGAACTGGTCAATGACCTGACCCGCCGTCGCATTCATATGCTGGTTGAAGGCGCCTATGATTTTGTGGATGTGCGCGATGTTGCCAGCGGGCACCGCCTGGCAATGGAACGCGGCAAGACCGGGCAGATCTATATTCTCTCCGGGCAACAGATCCAGCTCTTTCAACTCAAAGAGATGGTGCAGAAGGTCAACGGCTTTCACACCCCTACCATCAATATTCCTATCAAACTGGCGAAAGTTGGTGCCGTTTTTGCCACACTATATTACCGTCTGATGCATAAGCGCCCCAAGTTTACCAAATATGCACTTGAAACGGTATGCAGCAATTCCACCATCAGCAATGCCAAGG
The DNA here is from genome assembly GCA_012797815.1 of Chloroflexota bacterium. Taxonomy (GTDB): domain Bacteria; phylum Chloroflexota; class Anaerolineae; order Anaerolineales; family Anaerolineaceae; genus UBA4781. Next base: position 2,479 of record JAAZOK010000147.1, read on the forward strand.
CGAAAAAAGAGCTTGGTTATAACCCGCGCGATTTGCTGAACACCCTATCGGATACCATCAAATGGTGGCAGACGAATAAAAGGAAGACCGGCGCATTTTAATCGAGAGAAGGTTTTCATACCGTGAAAGAACCATTGCAAGGGAAAACCGTATTGATCACCGGTGCTTCCAGCGGTATCGGAGCGCAGGTTGCCCGCGATCTGGCAGCCCGTGGAACATTGGTGTTGCTGGTGGCGCGCCGCAAGGATCGCCTGGATACTCTTAAAAAAGAGATCGAGAAAACTGGCGGGCGAGCACAGGTCTTCGTTTGTGATCTGGAAGAACCCACTGCCCGTGCCGACCTGATCCGGAAGATTTTAAAGCAACCAACCCCAGTTGATATCCTGATCAACAATGCCGGCTTTGGTTGGTACGGGTATTATGCTGATATGCCGCTTGAAACTCGCAACAGTCTGCTAAGGATCAATGTCGAGGCGGTACTAGATCTCACGTCAGCGCTGCTGCCGGGCATGCGCGAGCGCGCATCCGGGCATATCATCAACATCGGTTCGATTGCCGGCGGTTTGCCCAATCAGGGCATTGCCATGTATGCAGCCAGCAAAGCTTTTCTGGACGCTTTCTCTACATCGCTCTATCGCGAGATGAAAGGCAGCGGGGTTTGCATCAGCGTCCTGCGTCTGGGACCGGTCAAAACGGAATTTTTCGAGCATGCCCGCCGGCTTCCCAACGGTGGCTCGGTTCCGGCGGAACGTTTTTCCATTTCGGTACAAAGAGCATCGCGCGGTGTGCTGCGCTTGTTGCGTACCCGCCGGCGCTATTCGTACATGCCGGCAGTGACGGGTGTGCTTCCTTTACTGGCTCTCCTATTCGGTGGTGTGATCGACATGCTGGGACCGCTGCTGTTGAAAAGAAAAGCAGATTGATTTTTCATTACTGGTGATGAAGGTCTTGCTAGAAGGTCAGATTGTCGCGCAGCACCCAGCCACTTCTGCCGAAGACATCCGTAATATGCACCCAGGTGAGCTCATTAATGATCTGTTCTTCACTGATCCATACCGGAGAAGTATCGGGCAAATTAAATATTATCTCCCCATCTGGTTCGTTATATAAGGAAATGCTGTCATTGTGGCCGGCATTGATGAAAGCCGGCGTGGGTGTTGAGGTAGGTTGTGGAGAAGGGGTAGCTGCGGTTGTGGCTGTTGGCAGAGGGGTAGTGGTGGCTGTGGGGGTTGGAATGAATGCCGTCGGTGTAGGAGGGTAGAGGGTATCCAGACTGCTGACCGGGATGACCACCATTTCCAGTGCAATCGGTTTCTGCGTGACGGCTGCCAGCATCTGCTGCACGCTGGAAACCTCCACAAAGGTCAGTGAGCGGGCTGCACGTACGGTAGCGGTCACCTTCTTGGTGCCATCCACATCCTGGATATCTATGGATTCTAGCTGAGCGTTATAGATGCTGCTGATCTGTGCGGTCAACACGTTCTTCACTTTTCTCTCAAACCTTGCCGATGAAATGGTGTTCCACGAAAGGATCACCAGCGGAATGGTGATGATGATGACAAAAAGAGCAGAAAGAAGAATGCTGTGTGGAATTTTGCGTGTGCTCTTTTCGTGCCTTACGGGGCTGAACCCCATTAAAGCGAAGGTGATGATGCCTGCAAAGGAGATAGCCGACAGGTTGGTCAAAAACAGCAATCCTGATCCCAGAAAAATACTGCGGTTGGTGAAGGCTATCCCGATCCCGATGGTGCATAAAGGCGGCATCAGGGCGGTGGAGATCGCCACTCCAGGCAGGGTGGCGGTCAGGCGCGGGTGCGCCAGTGCGTAGGCTGCTGCCGCGCCGCCCGCCAGCGCAATGCCCAGATCCAGGGGGGAGGGTTTGATGCGTGCCAGGATCTCGTTGGGCAAGCTTTCCGGAATGCCGTAGGGGATGCGATATGCCACGAATGTGATGAGGGCAGAAAGCACGATTGCCAGGAGGGCTCCGCTGAGAATACTTAACATAGAGCGGCGGAATAATACCTGCCGCCCGGTCAGGGATGACATGGACAATCCCAGGATAGGAGACATGAGAGGCGCTATCAGCATGGCACCGATGATCACCGCACTGGAGTTAGTCACTAAGCCCAGGGTGGCAATGGTGCAGGATAGGATGATCAGCAGGTAAAAATCAAAGCCCGGGGTGGAGCTTTCTGCCATTTCGTTGATGACGATGGCTTTGCGTGTATCAGAAAGTTTCTGCTTGAGCGTAACGCTCTGCCACAGCAGACCGATGTCTCTCCACAGTCCTGCCATAAAAGAATATTCCTTGTGATCCTGGTTGTTTTCCATAGTCGTATCGAATCGATCCGTTCGTCTTATTTTACTTGAAAGTGGAAATGTGAAAGAACACTTTAAATTAGCTGTACTTCATATATTGAGATTATCCATTAATCTGCTATCCTTATTTAAGCCGGATAGCTATATCCATATCACGATAGGAGGAGAAATGCAGACATTGGAGAATACCCTGGCAGTCATCATGGGCGGCGGGCAGGGCACACGCCTTTACCCGCTTACCCAGCAGCGCGCCAAACCAGCCGTTCCGTTTGGCGGAAAATATCGCCTGATCGATGTTCCCATCAGCAACTGTATCAATTCGGGCGTTTATAAGATCGCTGTTTTGACCCAGTTCAACTCGGTATCTCTCCACCGCCATATCTCGAACACCTATAATTTTGACGCATTCCATTCAGGCTATGTCTCCATCTGGGCAGCCGAACAGACCGGTGAGAACAGCGCCTGGTACCAGGGCACGGCGGATGCGGTGCGAAAACAGATCTTCGAGATCCGCAGCTCGGGTGCGCCTTTTGTGCTCATCCTGGCAGGCGATCATCTCTATCGCATGAACTATGCCGAAATGGCAGCCTTCCATTGGAGCCATAATGCGGATGTGACGGTCGCGGTGCAGCCCATTGAGACCGAAGATGCTTCGCGCTTTGGAGTTTTGAAAAGAAATGACGAAGAACGCATCATCCGTTTTGCTGAAAAACCGAAGGATGAAACCATCCTGGCGGAGATGATCAGCCGCCCGGGTGCCGATAAACCGTATTTCGGCTCCATGGGTATCTATATGTTCAACACCGAAGTGCTGTGTGAGCTGCTGGAACATACCGATTATGACGATTTCGGCAAGCACGCCATCCCGGCTGCGGTGGATAAATGGAATGTGTTTGGCTATTATTACGATGGTTTTTGGGCAGATATCGGGACCATCCGTGCCTTCTATGAGATGAATTTAGAACTGACCGACGATGACCCGGCATTTTCTTTGATCGATGAGGGCTGGCCGATCTATACTCACGCTCGTTTTTTACCCGGCACCCAGATCGAAAACAGCCATATCAACCATACTCTGCTGGCAGAGGGTTGTTGGATCATGGATGCCGATATTTCCCATTCCGTTATCGGGCTGCGCAGTCAGGTGCGTGCCGGTGTGATCATTAAAGATAGCATTTTGATGGGTGCAGACTATTATGGCTTTTTCCGTTCCAAAGAAGCGGAGATAAGCGGTGTTCCGCTCGGCATCGGTTCGGATTGCCATATCGAGGGCGCCATCATCGATAAAAATACCCATATTGGCAGTGGCACGACCATCCTTCCTTTCCCCAGGGGTACCGAGATCGACCAGCCTGACTGGATGGTCAGGGATGGCATCGTGGTGGTGCCCAAAAACACCATCCTGCCGCCCGGCACACATATTGCGCCCTGACTTGAAATCGATTAAACTTGTGCTATTGTCGCGGGATATTTCCAAATAAAAGACAATCAATAGGAGTAAAAATGCCTGCAAAGAACAACGCAGAAGTTCAGCGCGCCAGTGATCCTGAGATCCAGATCACCTGGCATTCTCTTAGTAGAGAAGAAGTGCTTGACAAACTGCAAGCACCATTGGAAAAGGGGTTGACGACCAAAGAGGCAGCCACTCGTAAAGAAAAATTCGGACCGAATGAATTGCAGGAAGGCAAGAAACGTACCTTCCTGAAAATGGTCTTTGACCAACTCAATAATTTCGTCATCATCATGCTGGTGATCGCTGCTGCCATTTCAGCTTTTCTGGGTGAATTGGTAGATGCCAGTGCTATCGTAGCTATCGTGGTTTTGAATACCATCATGGGAGTGGTGCAGGAGAGCCGTGCCGAACAGGCACTGGATGCCCTCAAGAAAATGGCAGCGCCCGAAGCACAGGTCTTGCGCGATGGACATCGTATTTCCCTCCCCGCCCGCGAACTGGTGCCCGGCGATATCGTCTTTCTGGAGGCGGGTAACTTTGTGCCTGCCGATTTGCGCTTGCTTGAAACGGTCAACCTGAAGATCGACGAAGCTCCCCTCACCGGGGAATCGGTTCCGGTTGAGAAGAATGCTACCGAAACACTGGATGCGGACGCATCGCTGGGTGACCGGCTCAATACTGCTTTCAGCGGTACGGTGGTTTCGTACGGGCGCGGGAAGGGTGTGGTCATCAGCACCGGCATGAATACCCAGATCGGTCTGATTGCTACCATGCTGCAATCGGTGGAAGAAGAGCAAACCCCGCTGCAGATCAAACTGGACCAGCTGGGGAAATTGCTGGGTTATGCCTGTCTGATCATCAGCGCGGTAGTCTTTCTATCCGGTTGGTTGCAGGGTGGTGATGCCCTGGAAATGTTCATGGTGGCGGTCAGCCTGGCTATCGCCGCGGTGCCTGAAGGATTGCCCGCAGTCGTCACCATCAGTTTGGCGCTGGGTATGCGCGAGATGGTCAAACGCCATGCGCTGATCCGCCGTCTGGCATCGGTGGAGACGCTTGGTTCTGCTACCGTCATCTGTTCCGATAAGACCGGTACCCTCACCCAAAACGTCATGACCGTCACCGAAGTGTGGGCTGACGGCAAAACCGTGAACATCACCGGTACGGGCTATGTACCCGAAGGGGATTTCGTGATGAAGGGCAAGAAGATCGACCTGCATGAGGTTCCGGCGGTCAGTACCACCCTGTGGGTCGGTAGCGTTAACAATGATTCTGAGTTGGAAGGTTTTGAGAATGAGGATGGGAAGACCTCCTATCGCATCATCGGGGATCCCACCGAAGGCTCCATTCTGGTGGCTGCTGCCAAAGCCGGTGTGCATGCCGCAGACCTGAAGAAATCCTATCCTCGCGAAGGCGAAATTCCCTTCGATTCCACGCGCAAGCGCATGCTTACCGTGCATGAGATCAAGGAACCCGCCCAGAATAAGGATCTGCCGTTCAATGACAACGGGAAGAAAGATGCTTATGTCGTGGCTGTTAAAGGGGCTCCTGATGTGGTGTTGAAGTTGTGCAACCGCTATCAGAAAGCCGATAATACTACCGCCACGATGGATGAGGCTGCCCGCCAGCGCATTTTGGATGCCAACGATGGCATGACCAAGAAAGCGTTGCGGGTGTTGGGTATGGCGTACCGGGTAGTTTCGGCTAAACCGGCCGAGGTCGATAGCGCCCACCTCGAAAAGGACCTGGTCTTTGCCGGGCTGGTGGGCATGATCGATCCGGCGCGCGAAGAGGTTAAACCCGCCTTGTTGAAAGCGGTTGGAGCCGGCATTCGCACGGTCATGATCACGGGTGACTATCCCAATACCGCCAAAGCCATCGCCGAAAGCATTGGCTTGCTGCGTCCCGGGCACAGGGTTGTCACGGGTGCCGACCTGGAAGCGATGTCTGATGATCAATTGAGCAAGGAAGTGGAAAACATCGATGTGTTTGCGCGTGTTTCGCCCGAACACAAGATGCGCATCGTCAATGCCCTGCGCGCCAATGATGAAACGGTCGCCATGACGGGGGATGGTGTCAACGATGCCCCGGCTATCAAAACCGCGGATATCGGTGTTGCCATGGGCATCACCGGTACCGATGTTGCCAAACAAACTGCCGATATGGTGCTGACGGATGATAACTACGCCAGCATCGTCTCCGCTGTGGAACAGGGGCGGGTGATCTACAGCAATATCCGCAAGTTCGTCTATTACCTCATCTCCTGTAATATTGCCGAGATCATGATCATTTTCTTACCTACCGTGTTAGGAAGACTGATGTTCCCCTTTGCTCCCGAAGGGCTGGCGGTATCTTCTCCGCTAAAACCCATTCAACTGCTATGGTTGAACCTGGTGACCGATGGTGCGCCGGCGCTGGCGCTCGGCACGGAAAAAGGCGATCCGGATATCATGGATCAGGCTCCGCGCCCCAAGAAAGAACCCATCGTGAACCGTTTCATGCAGATCGGTATCCTTCTCCAGACCGTTGCCATCACGGGTGCCACGCTGCTGGCTTATGCAATGGGTCTTCGCTCGGGAAACCAACAGGTTGCGGAAACCATGGCGTTTGTGACCCTCTCCCTTTCGGAACTGCTGCGTGCCTACACCGCTCGTTCGGAGCGCTACCCGCTGTTGAAGATGGGTATTTTCAAGAACAAATGGATGAACTATGCCGTGCTGGCATCCATTGTGCTGGTGCTGGCAGTCATTTACGTGCCCTTCCTCAATGTGATCTTCGATACGGTTCCCCTCACTTTAGTGGAATGGGAGCAGATCACCCCGCTGTTGCTGTTACCCTCGATCGCAGCAGAACTGGTGAAATATATCGTTTCCGGCAAGAAGAAGACAGCTTAGTCTACAAGATTAAGACAGTAGAGGAGCGTCAGCGCTCCTCTTTTTTTATCTCTGCATGAACTTCATGGGGGCAAAACTCATGCGGTGGATCGCACAGGTTCCCTGTGCCTGCAGGGCTGCCCGGTGGCGGGCAGTGCCGTATCCCTTGTGTTGGGCAAACCCGTAGCGCGGGAAGCGCCGGTCCAGGTCGATCATCAATGCATCCCGGGCGGTTTTGGCCAGCACGGAAGCGGCTGCGATGCTCAGTGAAAGCCCGTCGCCTTTGGGCAGGCTGGATTGCGGCAGCTGGCAGTCGGGTAGCCTGATGTAATCTACCAGCAGATAATCCGGAGGGTAGTGCAACTGTTGGATGGCGCGCTGCATGGCAGTGCGGTTGGCAGCTGTGATCCCCAGCCGGTCGATCTCCTGCGGGTCGGCGGACCCGATCGCCCAGTCGAGGCTGACCGCTTTGATGCAGTCTTTCCAGCGCTCGCGCTGTTTCGCCGTCATTTTCTTGGAATCGTTGACCCCTGCCAGCACGTCCATCACGTGCGCATCATTCGGCAGCACCACGGCTGCTGCGTAGAGCGGTCCGGCCCAGGCGCCGCGCCCGGCTTCATCCAGCCCTGCGATGGCACTGTACCCCTGCTGCCACAATTCGCTTTCCAGGTCGATGGTGGGATGTTGTTGGATGCAGATGGTGCTGCTACGACTCATGATCTTTTGGAATGGTCCTCCGGCGAATGCGGAACAGGTCGCCTGCCATGTGCAATGAATCGCGCAAAAATTTCACCTTGCTGTGCGGATCGAAGTACCAGTGGATGGGCACTTCGTGGATGGTGTAGCCCAGTTGGCGTGCCAGGTATAACACTTCCACGTCGAAAGTCCAGCCCTGAATGGTTTGCAAGGGGAATAACTGTTGCGCGGCGCCGGCGCTGAAACATTTGAAGCCACACTGAGTATCCTGCAAACCCGGCAATGCCATGAGCTTCACGAAACCGTTGAACACCCTGCCGATGAAGTGGCGGTATGTCGGTTCGCCGATGCGCTGTGCACCGGGCGCTTCACGCGAGGCGATGGCGATATCACAATGTTCCAATTGGGGTGGGATGAAGTTGTTCACCTCTGCGATGGGCATGGAGAGATCGGCGTCACAGATGAAGCGGTAGTCGCCCTGCGCCGCCAGCATGCCGGTCTTGACTGCGATACCCTTGCCGCGCGCTGCGATGTGCAGGGCGTGGAAAATCTTGTTCTTCTGTTCGAATTCCTGCGCGATGGCATAGGTGCGGTCACTGCTGCCGTTCTCCACGACCAGCACTTCCGCCCGGTAGGGCTGCTGGCGCAGAAATGCTGCGATCTTCGCCAGGCTGGCGGGCAGACGCGCTTCTTCGTTATAAGCGGGAATGACGATGGATAAGAACGGCTTGTTCATGCTGAGAACTAATTATACAGGGAATAGGACTGGTGACGCTAAGAGCAATTTGCACGTTTTGTCATTCCCACATGAATTTATTCTGGTTCCAGGCAAGAGACTTTTTATTTGAGAATACGGGTGACAATAGATTATTTAATGCTTCATTTGCATCTTCTAGCGTATGAAATCGGAGCATAACTTCAGATGATAGTTTGTTAAAAGATTTTTGATAAGAATTATCGATTCCTGTGATTGTGGCTGGAATAGGGTGAGAGTTCCGGTGCTCACAAGTAAGCTCTAATGCATTTTTCAATTTTTCCAAATCTAAATCGGAATGGCTGGCTAATGCCAGAATATCGATTAAGTCTTTTACTCGTGATGATTCGCCTGATGAATAAGTGCGGGTCATGGCATGGTATTTTTCAGCTATCTGTTGATGAATTGAATAACATGGAATGGTGACCGGTTCTATATTCGCGAATGTGAGAGATGACATTTTTAAATAATCGGGTGGTTCTATAACCTTATCACTGACGCTGACATCAACATGGAATTGTTCAAACATTCTTCCATCCAGTCGAGATTCGATGTTATACCTGGTTCCGGTTGAATTCTCAAAAGTCTCGTTCTGTGGTTTTTCAACATAAAAGGTGAAGAAGTCCTCGAGATCTGTTCTGCAAGAATTGACAAGCAAGGCATAGATTTTTCCCGGATTTTCTAATGCAAGCAAGTCAATATCTTTGGTGGTTCTGGCGTATTGCCCCAATCGTAATGCCATGTTCAATCCCCCTTTCAATATCCATGTCCCAGGATTAGACTTGGTCAACCTAGCCAGCAGTCGTTCAAAAGCTACGGTTTTCCTGAGACGAGAAAGAGGAATTCCTTTATCAA
>JAAZOK010000005.1 GCA_012797815.1 Chloroflexota bacterium
CCAATCTTCAATGGCTCACTTGAGGTCTCCTCAGCAGGGGCTGCTTCTTCGGCAGACACAGCTTCTTCTTGCGGTGCGCAGGCCGTTAACGCCAAGGTTGCAACCATAATGAAAGAGAGTACCAAATATAGTTTTTTATTCATCGTTCTTCTCCAAATTATTTTATTTGTAAAGGTTTTTAAACTGCCAAAAATTTTCTCCTTGATCTTCCTCCTTCCTTAATAAAGAATTCTTTAATTCCATTCTTAAATCGCGCCTTTAATGACAGATGTTTCAAGAGGACTGTTCCGGTTGGTTATATTGGGAGGTCTCCGTTCGATGGCTGCGCGCGTGAATTCAATGTCTTCCGCAGCCTCATTAGAATCAAAACAGCCAATGGCGACCATATCCTGCTCGCGTATGGTGTTGAACACGAAATTAAGTCCAACAAAAGGGGAGGTTCTCCCGGCAGCCAGGGGTTTGATGGTTATCACCGGTTTTTTGGCATTCTGTATGATCTTGGCGACACTTTCAATTTCCACCTGCATCAAGAATCCCATACAGTTATAAATTTGAATATAGGTTTCCACATCATATTCATTGAGGTCAGCATACTGTATCACTTCCGGCATGTGGGCAGAGAGTCCCGGTATCATGCCGGCTTCACGGATCATATAAAGATAGTCGGGTAAGCGATTAATGGTCATGGTGTTCTTATTGACCAATTGTTCAATACACGAGTGCAGGGGAAGGCAGAAGGTAGCACCGCGCTTGGCACATTCGTCTATTTTTTTCTTTGCCTCAAGACGGGCAACAGGAGAATCATCCACATTAATGATGGGTTCATCGATAATGATGAGTTTTTTCCCTGTGCGTTCCTGCGCAAGCTCCACCGCAGGAAGCAGATTCTCATCTACACCAAACAAACCCAGCACAGCATCAATATCCTGCTCAAGAAAAGTCTCGAAGATTGAACTAACTGAACCGGGAGCATTGTGCGTCTGGCGGATCATGGTATCGCCGGCTGCACTGAGATGACTGAACCCTGACATCCAGTTACACCCAATGATCAATCTTGGTAAAGAAATATTGCCAACGAATGTGCGAGGAAATTGACTGCTCAAAATCGTACCTTCCTTTGTTGTCTAAAAATTGACGCCGCCGACTAAAATGACATTGGAATACGGTGAAGTCTCTCCGGTTCTGATGACATATTTGGCATTGGCAGTAAGCTTTTTAAATTCCTCATGCGAGATTTTCTTTTCCGCTTTCCCTGAAAGAATTTCTTTTATTTGTTTCAGAGTGCCCGGATTCGCGTCTTCGATCTCACTTGCATAAATAAACGATTCAATGACCAATTCTCCTTCAACCGCCTTCAATACTTGTAAAAAACTGGGAACCATTGCGACCACAGATACATCGATCACCTGAACTCCCTGGGGAACAGGCAAGCCACAATCTGCAATACATAAAAATTCAGTATGACCTAGAGCCGCAACCGCTGAAACAATTTCTGGGTTTAGAAGTTTTTCTTTCTTCATATTCAATCCATTTTTACTTTGTAAGATATAAATCCTAATAAAAGGTATTTCACGAAAATAACGTTCGGTCATTTTCCTTTCATCAAAAGGAACTTCCACCGTAAGTCAGATTACGGCGGAAGTCATCATCGGTTAATCATCAAACAGGATTACGCCTTTCATATAGCCATCTTTTTTGTCGAATGCTCTTAAAAATACATCCTTACAATCTTTATAATTTGCCACATGGGTAACAAGCTTTCCCGGCTCATAAATACCACGTTTAATCAGCTCATATGTGCGTGGCAAAATCTCGGTGTAATGGATATTACTCATAGGAGACAGGTTATAAACGGTCACGCCACCCAGATGCCAGCGGGTTCCATCGAATTCCATCGGGCTACGATGCCAGCTGCCAATAACCAGTTTCCCGCCCTGTTTGAATAATTCATTGGCAAGTTCAAATCCTGATTTCGCTGCACTGAATTCAATCACCACATCCGCGCCACCCTTAGAAATGATCTCCGCAATCACCTTTTTCCCCTCATCGCTCTCGGGATCAAGAACTTCGGTGGGATGATATGCCTTTGCCATTTCCCTGCGATCTTCGCGGATCTCGAAAACGGTAATTCTGCCCGCCTGAGAACCCCTTGTCAACCCTTGCAGAGTCAATGTTCCCATATACCCTGCACCGATCAATACCACATGATCTCCAGGTTCGATAAAGGATTTATAGAGTAAATTCACCACACAACAAGTTGGCTCTGTAACCGCAGCGACCCAATCGGTTGTATCATCCGCGATTTTCACGACGCAATCCGATTTTACGGTAACATATTTACACATCATCTCATTTGAACCGGAAGCGCAAAAGACTTTATCACCCGGTTTTAAATTCTTTACTCCGCTCCCAACTTTTTCGATGATCCCGACAGATTCATGTCCGATCACATATGGCAATGGACCCGGAGCGCTAATTCCCTGATATAGATAAGCATCCCAGCAACAAACGCCGCCGGCCATAGTTTTAAACAGAACTTCGTCGAATTTTGGTTCATTTACCTCAAAAGGACGAATTTCCATTTTATTGGGTTCAACAATCCAAAGAGCATCTGCTTTCATAGCGATCTTTTAACCTCCATTTCATTGTTTATCGCAAAAAAGAAAATGTTTGCGCAATCATTTGCTTATATTACCCATTTTTATTTCAGATGTCAAGACATTGAACAGTTCCGGTCGCCTTAAAACTTCACAGGTGAAATGATATGTGCCTGGATTTCAGTATATGGGGGAGGCAAGGGCGCGAGATTTTCCAAGGGTATCATTTACTATTAAAGAATTGCTTCGATACGAATAATTTTTCCTTTGCAAATCCATGATTTGATCGGTTTTGATCAACGAACATTCCGAGAAGCAAGAAATCCTTTGATTTCGTCTAAAGTAGGCAGGGATGGTTGTGCTCCAAATTTACAGGCAGCCAACGCCCCCGCTGCACTTGCATGGATGACAGCATCTTTTAACGACATCCCTTGTTGTAGAGAGTTGACCAACCCTCCCGTGAACGCATCCCCTGCCGCAGTCGTATCCAATGCTTCTATTTTGAACGATGGTGTATGCCAGACCGAAGTGCCATCTGCAGTAACCGCTCCCTTTTCACCAAGCGTAAGGACGATACACCCATTTGTTTTCTTTTGTAAATTCTGCGCCACCTCTAAAGCTGATTCGATGTTTTTTACCGCTTTACCGGCAATGCTTTCTGCCTCGCTTTCATTGACCAGCAGGTAGTCAATTTGTCTGAGCATTGCATCATCAAGGGGTTGGTTTGGCGCTGGCGCTGCATTGAACACTGTTCGTAGATGCCCGGCTTTGGCTACGTTCAGTGCATGTGCAACGGTGGACAAGGGGGTTTCCAATTGTGCTACCAGAAATTCGCTTTGACCGAATAAAACTTCCGCTTCATCGATATCGGTATTGATGACCCTTCCATTGGCGCCAGCCACGACAATAATGCGATTTTGACCAGTTTCTTCTACAACGATCATGGCAATCCCTGTAGAGCAGGTATCAGCATGTTTTACTTGCTCAACATTCACCTTATTTTCTTTGAGCTTTGCCAGCAGCTCATTCCCAAATGCATCATTTCCCACTCTGCCGATCATAGCTACTTCACCCCCCTGGCGCGCAATTGCTACAGCCTGGTTCGCGCCTTTCCCTCCTGGAATTGTCTGAAAACTGGCACCAATTAAAGTTTCTCCGCCTTCCGGAGCACGATCAGTGCGAACCACCAGATCCATATTAATACTACCTAAAACAATAATCTTCTTTTTCATATTGCTCTGCATGAATTCCTTTTTATTAATTTTGTTTCTAAAACAATCCTCTTATAGTTCAGTTCTCTTTCATTCGTTCTTGCCCGTTGCCGATGAAGTTTTATCTTGTCGACCAGAAGGTCAACAACCAGGTCCGCCATTTCATGAATAGGTTGCGCCATAGTGGTCAGCGTAGGATATACTGTTTGCGAGAAAGGAATATTATCAAACCCAATAACGGAGATATCTTCGGGGATCTTCATGCCCTGATTATTCACCGCCCGAAATGCCCCCAGCGCCATCATATCATTACAAGCGAACACGGCTGTTGGTGGTTGCGGGAGCGCCAACAACGCTCTCATAGCTTTATCGCCGCTCTCATAATGAAAATCTCCCGGAATAATCAAGTTCGTATCAATCGGGATACCTGCTTCTTGAAGTGCTTGTTTATAGCCTGCCACCCGCTGTGCACTGGGTGTTATTGGAGAGGGTCCGGCGATACAGGCAATCCGTTGATGCCCCAACTCGATCAGATATTTAGTGGCGTCAAAACCTCCCACACTATTATCAACCAGCACAATGTCATAATCATTTTCTTTGATGTCACGATCCACCACAACGATAGGGATGTTAAACTTGATCGTTTTTTCAAGGTGATTCGATTCCACCCCCGCAGAGATAAAGATGATACCTTCAACTTTTTTCGCTAACAGCACATCGATATAGCTTTTTTCCTTATACGGATCATCATCTGTATTACAAAGAATGACACTGTAGCCGTTTTCATACCCCTTATCCTCAATCTTTCTTGATATTTCTGCAAAAAATTGGTTGGAAATATCCGGAATGACCAAGCCAATTGTTTTTGTTTTTCCACTTCGCAAACCACGCGCCAGGGAGTTGGGATGATAATCCAGTTCCTCCATCGCTTTTCGAACGCGTTCAGTCAGATCATCACTGACATAGCGGGTCTGATTAATTACATGGGATACCGTAGTAATTGAAACTTTTGCTCGTTCTGCAACATCATTTATATTAGCCATGCTTTTATTATATTATATTTTGCGCAAACATTTGCGCAATCCATTTTTGCGGTAAAACTCCTCCGGGGATATCCCATTTTACAAAGAACGGAAATTCATTACCCACGCTTGATGCCAATAAGGTGCGAGCAATTTAAACAAAATTTTCATCAAAGTGTAACGCCGGGGAAAGAACTATAATATTCTTAGAGCATGCCCATTCATACAGACTGAAAGCAATTCCTGGATGATCGTATGGATTTTACCAACAAGGTACCAATCAAAAACCCGGAGGAATGATGAAATCGAAAGAAGAGATCGTTGCCAACTGGCTGCCACGCTATACCGGTACACCCCTGGAAAGTTTTGGAGAATATATCCTGCTGGTCAATTTTGAAGATTACCTGAATATGTTCTCAACTTGGTACCAAGTTCCTATCAACGGGCGTGAAAAACCCATGCCTAACGCCACCGCCGAAGGGATCACCATCATCAACTTCGGCATGGGCAGCGCCAACGCCGCCACCGTGATGGATCTGCTGAGCGCCATTCATCCCAAGGCTGCCCTGTTCCTGGGCAAGTGCGGTGGTTTGAAGAAGAAGAACGACCTTGGTGATTTGATCCTGCCCATTGCCGGCATCCGCGGGGAAGGGACATCCAACGATTATTTCCCGCCGGAGGTACCTGCCCTGCCCGCATTCAACCTGCAGAAAGCCATCTCGACCACCATTCGCAACCACGACCGGGATTACTGGACGGGGACGGTTTACACCACCAATCGACGGGTGTGGGAACACGATGAGGAATTCAAGAACTATCTGCGCAATATCCGTGCCATGGCAGTAGATATGGAAACTGCAACACTCTTCAGCACCGGTTTTTACAACGAGATTCCAACCGGAGCGCTGCTTTTGATCTCAGACCAACCGATGGTCCCGGAAGGAATCAAAACCGCCGAGAGTGATAAAAAGGTGACACAGGAATTTTTGGACATGCACCTGCGCATCGGCGTGGATGCCTTAAAAGAATTGATCAACAACGGCTTAACGGTCAAACACTTATATTTTTAAGCTCGTCCAATTCAGCATTTCCCCAACCCGAACAGCAAAGTATTCCCCCTGCAAGCTAAATGCAGCAGGTCAACAGGATAACGGTTATTCGCTCACCGTCCAATACCCTAAAAAATAACTCTGTGCTAAAGTATGGTGGTATGGAGGGAAGCATGGCTGGCTGGGACAAGTTAGACACTCTTTTTATCGTTTGGGCATTTTTCTTTCAATTATCGTTGATCGTCCATTTCGCGCTCAGAAAGCGCTATTTTGACAGCTATACGCTGAAGTATGGCTGGATTTTGTATGCGCTCTGCATACCGGCTATGATCGTCAGCGTTATTTTGTTGGTAGGGGGAAAATCATGGTCCTTCTGGCTGGGTGGCTTTCTTTTCATCCCCTATGCCTGCTATGGTTACTACGTTGACTACATCAAACAAATATCATGGAGGAATCCACCAGTGGTGAAGATCATGCTTCCCTATGTAATGCTCTACCTGGCAACCGTGACGTTCTACTGGTGGCCGCTGGCACTGATCGACCGTCCGCTGTGGTACATCTACGCGGGGGCGTTTGTGGTCAGCACCATATTGAATGTCACATCCCATTGAGCAAGGGTCAACATTCTAAACCGGGAATCAAGCGCAGATAATATTCCTAAGATAGACAGGGATTAAAAAGAGGTGCGGTAGTCGCACCTCGTACCCTCAGAAATTGTATATGTCTACGATAATAGGATTTTATTCTAGTTCTTTTCAGATTGATCCAGACTATCAGCCCTGCGCGAAGGACCATAGATGCTGCCCAGCAAGAGTGCTGCGCCCATCACAACCAGTACAATAGGTCCAACCAGATCGGTAGAACTGCTGGTGAAAAGAACCAGCACTGCCACCCCAAACAGCGCCAGAGCAGGAAATTTTGCCCAATCCGTAGAGTACTGTTCCCGCATGAGCCACAAGACACCAAAGGTCAGTCCCAGCCCTGCCAAAAAGAGTTCTGAGGGGAAGGGAATGCGCAGCCATTCTGAAAGGATGAAGGAGAGGGCAATGCTGGTGAAAACGCCAGCCGGGATCAACGCCCACCAATTCTTTTTCGACCAGAAATAGACCACGAAGAAGGGGATCGCCATAAGGACGACCACAGCGATATCGAAATATGCGCCCCAAACGAACATTCCCAACAATGGAATAGTGCCCACCACCATCAACGCCAGGAATGGGATGAGAGCCCAACTGCGCCCATGATCCATTATATAAACCAGCAGGAAGGGCAAAGCGATGCAATAGAGCACCAGTGCGCCAACCAGATTGCCATTTAAATATCTTTCAAAGAGTACTAGCATGGTTAGAACCGTCATCGCCCAGGCAGGAATGAGCGCCCATTGCCTGGTCTCGCGATTTTCAAAAAAAGCAACGAGAAACGGTACGGCGATCGCGAACAAAATAGGAGCCCCGCTGAGGATTTGACCGAGGCGAGTGCCATCCAACCCGATAACCATGGCGATGCCCGCCAGCACTGTTACGGGGAACAACAAACCCCACGATTTCCTCTCACTCAAGAAATAGGTTGCCAGGAAAAGAGCGGATAAAACTGCGAAAACCAACGCCCATACCATATGGGACATATTCAGGAAATAGATGAATCCCAGTTCGCGCAGGAGAAAGATCACTCCCAACGCAATTAATACAGCTCCCCAAAATAAGTTCATGATTTTCTTTTGCATAACGATCCTCCATCATCGTTCGATAATTTCCTAATATAGAAATGGATTTGACGTTGTCACTCGGGATGCCCGCATCTTTTCTTATGTGGCATCCCGTGACAGTTCTTCAGATTCAGAAGTGTTGATATTCTTTCTAAATTGTTTTCAGACTACATGTTCAAGTATTTGAGCAACTCGAAGATCAGCAGAGCCGGCCAGACAAGTGCTTTCAAGAAACCCAATACACCAAGCCAAAAAGTGGTGGCTTGACCGATAAAATACACACAAGCACCGACAAAACCCAATCCATAAATCGCATTAGAAGTACCATGATGATGAACTACTTCGGTTTTGCGGCAATCGTTTTTGTTTTCACTCATTTCAGTGTTCATTTGTTCTCCTTCTATTCTCATTGATTCCTATCATTATTTACGTGAAACGGAAATTAAGGTTGCGGACCGATTGATGCGTATTAAATGATGGGTCGATTTTATGCGAGAGGATCCGGGGCAGGAACCGGATAAGGGCTGTTAAACCAGCATTTTCGAATTGAAAGAGCATATGGCTTATAACATTCCCAACCGATTGACACTCTTCTCTAGAATATTTCCCCATCAATTACGAGTAATTCGTGAGGATTCATTGCAAGGAGTTCAGGCGGTTTGATCACCTGCAGCGCGGCAGTCTGTCAGCCCTTCCAATAGCCACTTCCCCTTCTCTGCTGTATCGACGAAAGATTTCACAAACCAAAAATCAATTCCATGACCGGTTGTAGATACAACATTTTTAATCAAAAAGAGAGCGGTTGCATTCTTTTGACCGCTCTCTTTTATCTTAACCTAAGGGCATTTACTGGACAGAAATTTCAACCAGTCCTTTGACCTGCTGCTTGCTGGAGAAATCAGGCAATACCGAGCGCAGAGTGCCATCATCATCGAAAGCAACGATACAGGTGGTGCATGCAGCCAATTCATCAGAGGTAACATCAGCGCTGAAGCCATCGGAAGCGATCAGAGAGATGGTAGCATAATCGGTCACACCGGCAGCAGCCAGCAGATCGAGAATAGCAACACCATTATAAGTAGTGGTTTCACCATCTTTGTTGGTGTAATCCACATCCATCAGGGTCATCCCCTTCAGATCCGCTTCTGTCCAGGAAGCATCTGCTGCACCGCTAAGTGTCAAAATGGGTTCTGCGGCAGGGGCAGCTTCCATAGGGGCTTCGGCAGTTTTGGTTGCACAAGCAGACAGCAACAAACCCGCCACCAACACACTCATTAAAACTAATTTCTTACTCATTTTCTCCTCTTTCATGTGCTATAAATATTTTTCGGTAATCCCTCCCTCACCCGTATTGTTATAAAAAACAGCAACCGGAAAGGGCTGCTGTTAAATGGCGCAAACCACCAGCACATCCTCTTTCCAAACGGGAGGCGGGAGCGTTTCCGCTCGCACCCTAGCGGTCCAAGCACCATGGTTTCAATACTTTAGGCAGATGGACTCGAAGATGCTGTTAAATATTGTAGCATAATCACCTTAGTGAAATAGCATCAATTCCATGCCTTTAAATGGGTTGAAAATACCGGTCTCCCATCATGCCCCATTGTCAATAATCCAATAAGAACTCATAAACGCTGTCAAAATCCGCTCCAACAGCCACCTGGAGGGTTCTATCCACCAGGTTATAAACCACCGACCAGCGCGTGGCAGCACTACCCGTCTGTGAGACCGACCGCAACAAATCCATGCTTTCTTCCATGGTTAAATCACCCTGCTTGTCGCGCAGAGCAGTTTCGAGGAGAGCATAACGCCAGCAAGATCCTGGGGCAGGTTGCTCGGTAAGCAAGAAATTAGTGGAAATCTGCCAGTCCTTTTCATTCCGGATAACAACAGGTTCTCCATTGATATATTCGATCACAGCCGAATGACCGCCCCGATCGGCTACCAGATAATGAACAGGCACACTGCCAAAATCAACGTTGTAATCCTGAATTAACTGCACGGCTTCCTGCACATCTCCGGCATAATCGAGCATGAGGCGTATCAATTCCAGGCTATCCAGCGTGCTTTTAACAGGATCGTTCCCCCCTTCAGCATGCGGAACGCTCATCATCCCGACTGCCAAACCGGCTTCGTTCATACCATCAAAGGGCAGGTAAGGCGCATTCGAAAGCGCCTGCGGATCATCCAGGGGAGTGAGTTGTTCGTCATAACCAAGGTAAGAAATATCCACCATCGAAACCGAGCGATAACCCGTGGAAGGTTGGGTAAACAATAACAAAATCGGATGGCGATACCAATCGAAATTCCTGCCCAAAATAGCATGACTATCACCATTAAAAACCGAAAAAACAGAACACGCAAAATCACTTTCAACCGGAAGAAGCGGTTGGATTTGAGTATGGACACCCATTTTTAAATATTCCTCGAACCCATAATCCCCGGGGTACACATACACATAGAACGGATAATCGGAAATCTGCCGTAAGGTTGAAACTTGCCGGGGTTCAGCTGTGGTTTTTATGGGTTCGAGTGGAATCGCACTTCCCTTTGAGCAGGTAGAAGAAACAAGGAACATTGAGGTCAAAACAATTGACAGAATTTTCAATTTCATCTTAATCCGATTCCAGCGGTATCACACTTTATATGAAATTACAGGTTAAACCATATCTTCAGCTTAATGAAGTCGGTCCGAATTGTCATCAGACACTTGTAGCATCACATCACCCTGTTCGTTTGTGATAAGGGTATACATTCAAAAGCCAGGGTGGGGTAGAATGGGGATGTATTTTTTACCAGTAGGTAATCCATCGGAGGTAGTTTTCGTGAAGTCATTCCGGTTCGTGTTCCAATATTTAAAAAAATACAGCGGAGTGCTGATCCTGACCGTGCTCAGCATGCTGCTGCTGGTGGGGGTGCAGTTACTGGCTCCCTGGATCGTAAAAACGATGGTCGCAACTGTCACCGATTCCAATATGGCACACAGCGATATGCAGGAGATCACCAAACTGGCATTGCTGGCACTGGGAGTGTATATCGCACGGGCCGGGTTGCAGTTCGTACGCAGTTATATGGCACATGTCGCGGGTTGGAGCGTGGTCGCAGACGTGCGCTCCAAACTGTATGAGCACATCCAACGGCTCTCCTTGCGTTTTTATGAGAACAAGCAGACCGGCAACCTCATGTCACAATTGGTAAATGACACCGATCTATTGGAAAATCTGATCGCGCATGCCATCCCGGATCTTACGGCAAACGTTTTGATGCTTCTGGGGGTAGTGGCAATCTTACTGCACATCAACACCAACCTGACATTGTTGAGCATAACCCCGGTTCCCCTGATTATCCTTGCCATGAAAGCATTCGATAAATATGTGCGCCCGGCTTTTCGAACTCGCCAGCGGAAACTGGGGGAATTGAACGCTACGCTTAACGAAAATCTATCCGGGGTGCTCGAGATCAAGGCATTCACACGCGAGGAAGCCGAAGCGGTGCGGTTAAAAGGACATATCATGCAATACCGTGACTCAATGCTGCATGCCCTGCGTTTAATGGCGACTTTCCATCCTTTGATCGAATTCTCCTCTTCCCTGGGTACCATCATCCTGATCTATTTCGGGGGGAAATTCATCCTGGGACAAACCCTGGCAATAGCCGACCTGGTAGCATTTTTCTTATACCTGGACCTGCTATACCAGCCAGTGCGTGAAATGAGCAAGGTATGGGAAAGCGTCCAACAAGCTCTGGCGGGTGCGGAACGGGTGAACGAACTGTTCAAAGAAGCACCCAGCATCGTGGAAAAACCGGGTGCCATCCCGTTACCGGAAGGGAATAGTGATACGATCACCCTACAGGATGTAAGTTTTGGTTATGAAAAAGGCATCCCGGTTCTGAAACATATCAACTTACAGATTCCACACGGAAAGGTAGTTGCGCTGGTAGGTCCAACGGGAGTGGGAAAGACCACCCTGGTAAACCTGATCCCGCGTTTTTATGATGTCGACGAAGGATCCATCTCGATCAATGGCTACGACATCCGTGATCTGACGATCAAGAGCATCCGCCAGCGCATCAGTATCGTGCTGCAAAATGTATTCCTGTTCCACGGGTCTGTCAGGGAAAACATCCTGTTCGGTCGCAGGGATGCCAGCGATGAAGAATTGTATCTGGCAGCGAAAATTGCCAATGCCAATGAGTTTATTGAAAAACTACCGGAGGGATATGATACGATGATCGGGGAGCGCGGGGTGAAATTATCCGGCGGGCAGCGCCAACGTCTCGCCATCGCCCGGGCAGTCTTGAAAAACGCACCCATCCTGATACTAGATGAAGCGACCTCTTCGGTCGACACCGAAACAGAATTGTTGATCCAGCAGGCACTGGAAAAACTGATGGTCGGGAAGACCGTCATCATCATCGCCCACCGTCTGTCGACCATCCGCAATGCGGATCTGATCGTAGTGCTGGAAGGTAACCACATCGTAGAACAAGGCACCCATCAGGAATTGATGAAAGAAAATGGATTATACAAACGTCTGATTGAAGTGCAAATGAGCGGGGACCTGGCATTGAAGGGTGGTGCGGCATGAACAGCCCGGCGGATAAAAACAGGAGAATATCTTAACGAGCACTTTTCACAAATTGTTCATCGAGAAATCGAGTTCTCCTTATAAATAAACGACAACCCGGGGAATGTGCCCCGGTTCTCTTCAGATGTTTAGACAAATCTCTTATACCGATTCTCCCGCTTATTTTTTATTATTAATTTGATAAATATTACTTTAGAAATGGAGGTAAAAATGTCTTCTAAAACCATACCTCAATTATTCGACTTAAGCGGGAAAACAGCCATTGTCACGGGTGGGTCAATGGGCATCGGAAGGAGCATTGTAGAACGGCTCAGTGAAGCCGGTGCTGCAGTGGTCATTGCAGATATCGATCAAGAACATGGTGAGCAAACCAAACAAGAGCTCAGCCAGCAAGGTAGAAAAATCGAATTCATCAACACCAATATCAGCAAGGTAGTTGACATCGAAAAAGCAATTGAATTTACCATTAAGAAATTCGGGAGTATCGATATCCTGGTGAATAATGCCGGCGTGTTCCCCTTTATGCCCGCCTTGAACATGACGGAACAAGACTGGGATCGTGTGCTGGATATCAACCTGAAGGGTACCTTCTTCTTCACGCAAAAAGCAGCACAGAAGATGATCGAAGGTAAACACAGCGGGAAGATCGTCAATATCGCATCCATTGATGCCATTCATCCCACCGGGAATCTGGTCCACTATGATTCCTCGAAAGGGGGAGTGGTAATGATGACCAAGGCTTTAGCTATGGAATGGGGGAAGCAGGGTATTCTGGTAAATGCCATCGCACCCGGCGGGATCGAAACGCCCGGAGCTGCCCAGAGCTCGGCAGCCATGATCAAGGCAGCCGGGTTAAAACAAGAGCAGATCGACGAAATGGGAAAAGCCTTCACTGCACGTATTCCATTAGGGCGACAAGGAAACCCGGATGAAATTGCCACCGTGGCATTGTTCCTGGCGAGCGATGCAGCCGCATATATCACCGGGGAAACCATCGTCGTAGACGGTGGTTATCTGTTGAGCTAGTTTTTTTAGTCCGAAAAATCGTAAGCCGGGGTGGTCATCTCTGACCACCCCGGTTTTATCTTGCCACCTGCAGCCATAGATTTTTTCCCTAACAATAAAACACTTCATGGAAGAAACGAACCTTGCTATAATTCATGGAAGGGTAAAGCTTCCCTGCAAAGTCTAGTTAAATATCTAATTGATCGAGGAGAATACAATGAAAAAGAGATTCTTGCTCAGGCTTTGTTTGTCAATCTCATTTTTATTTACACTCATTCCCAATCCCATTTTCGCCACTGCTCAAAACCTTGAAAATTCGTGGTCCTTAACCTCACAGGTTGGCGGCACCGCACAGGCAATAGCCTTAGATGGAAATACCCTCTATCTTGGGGTTGGAATGCATGTGGAGATCTTTGATATTTCCAATCCCATAGAACCGGTGCTTCTTGGCACCAGTTCCATCCTACCGGGTTCCGTAGAAAACCTTTCGATCAGTAATTCGGGCTATCTGTACGCAGCCTGCGGACAATCAGGATTGCAAATTCTCGATGTCTCAAATCCCTCCACCCCTCAACTAATCGGTTCTTATGACACCCTTGGATATACCGAAAAAATACTGATCCAAGATACTCACGCAATATTAGCCGATGGACCAAACGGAATTCAAATTGTGGATATATCCGATCCTTCTTCTCCCACCTGGATCAGCGAAGTTTACCCGCTGGCATATGCCTATGATGTAGCTTTATCCGGAAACATCCTCTATGCAGCAGCAGGTGGAAGCGGAATCCTGATGGCTGATGTGAGCGATATTCAACAGCCGCAAGAGAACGGCATTCTCAGCATGCCTGGTTTTGTCTATGCCCTGGCTGTTTCCGGAAAGCACATTTACAGTGCCAATGCATGGGGCGGGTTGGGGAGGGTCGATATCAGCGAACCGCTTTCACCAACGGTGATGAATGCCATTGCAACTGATGGATGGGTGATGGATGTGGATATCCAAAATTCCAATTTGCTGGCCATGGATGGAACAGATGGAGTACGGCTCTACGATATCACCAATGAGACGCCAGGTTTAATGGGAGTTTATGCAGATACCGGATTCACTTTTCAGGGATTGTTAAAAGGTGAAAACGCCTATGTCACAGATAAGGAACAGGGTTTACTGGTGCTTGATTTCAGCAGTTCAAGCAACCCCCGCCTGACCGGTCAGTATCTTCCCATTTTGGATGCGCGCCGGGTAACCATGAGCGGGAAAGCAGCCTATGTATCTGGCGGGTTATCAGGAATGAGGGTGATCGACCTCAGCAACCCCGTTCTACCCGAAGAAACATTCTGGTTTGATACCCAAAGTGGGTACGCAAACAGAGTATTGGTTGATGGTCAGACAGCCTATCTAACAACCCACCTGGCAACACAATATCCTCTGCGTATTTTCGATATCAGTGACCCATTCAATCCGCAGCTGCTCGGACAGGTACCCAATGATGAAGCAGTGTTCAATACCGCTTTCCGTTCCATGGCATATTCCAATGGCTATATTTATATCCCCGGCGAAAATTTCGATGTGTCTGTTGATGTAAGAGATGCTGCCAATCCAGCAGTGATCTCAAAAATTCCCTTCGAAAACCCGATCAATGCTGCAACAAACGGATCGCTGCTCGTTTCCGTGAACAACAACCAGTTGCAACTGGTAGATATTACCGATCCGGCAAACCTGACCCAGATTTCAACCTTTGAGCGCAGCAGTGGTGGAGAAGGGGTCGCCTTTTTCGATGAGAATACGGTTGTCACTTCAGGCGATACAGGAATGATCGTTGTGGATGTCAGCAATCCCTCATCACCCCGACAAGTATCCTCTGTGGATATTCCGGGAGCCATCATGGAAATCTTCATCGATGGAAATACAGCTTACTTAAGCTGTCTGGGCGCCGGCGTCCAGATCGTGGATCTTTCTGATATCGAACAACCTGAGCTGATTGGAGCTGTTGAAACTCCCGGCATTGCTTACGACTGTCACGTGCAGGGAAATACCATGCTGGTTGCCGATAGTTACGGCGGTTTGTTGATCTATCAACCTGGTCCTTCCAGCAATACAGCAATGCAGGCGGGTAGTTCCTCTGCCTGGATTCAATCGATCGGGTCAGCGAACCATCAGCCGGGTATCCAATATACATCCTTTGCAACAACAAGAAACTCTGTTAATTCGACCGCAGACACAGCGGCAAAGAACCAACCCGCTTCTTCCTCCACCTGCACCGTCACCACCACTGCGGATGAGGGAGAAGGCAGCTTAAGAGAATGTCTCGCCTCATTAAATGAAGGGGGAGTCATCGATTTTGATACCCAGGTTTTCTTACCAGGTAAACCTGCTACCATTCAGGTTCTTTCACCCCTGCCAGTCATCGACCAGATCAATTCTATTACCGTCGATGCCAGCAACGCCGGGGTGATCGTGGATGGCAGTCAGCTGGAATCAGGCACAGGGCTTGAATTCTATACCTCCAACAGTACCATCAAGGGACTGCAGATCATCCATTTCCCCGAAAATGGGATGCGCATTAATGGCGATGCCAACCAGATCGGTGGAAACCGTCTGGTGGGCGAGGGTCCGATCGGTGAGGGCAACCTGTTGAGCGGAAATGGGATCAACGGCATCATCCTGTACGGCAACAACAATGTCATCAGCGGCAACCTGATCGGTACCGATATCAAGGGCACCAGTGCTTTCCCCAATTATTACGGAGTATTCATCTCAGAATGGTGCCAAGATACCATCGTGGGTGGAACCAGCGAGGGAGAAGGAAATGTGATCAGCGGTAACACCTTCAGCAATCTGGATACCTGGGGCAACCATGCGATGGTGATGGGCAACCTGATCGGGCTGGATATCACCGGCAGCAAAGCCATTCGGACCGAATCCCAATCCAATATCATCATCGAATCAGGCGCATCCAATACCGTCATTGGCGGAACCCAGCCTGAAATGCGCAATATCATCAGCGGCAGCGATCTGGGCATCATCATGAGCGATCCCAACAGTTACCAGAATTCCGTCATCGGGAACTATATCGGCACCGACATCACCGGGACAAAAGCCATCCCCAATAATACCGGATTAACCATCTGGACCGTCAGTTTCAACAGGGTTGGCGGGACCGGCGCCGGTGAGGGAAATTTGATCAGCGGCAACCAGATCGGCATTAATCTAAATGGATACGGTGTCACCGATAATATCATGCTGGGCAACACCATCGGGTTGGATGCCAGCGGCGAAAAATTGCTTGAAGGCAGCGTCGGAATTGCCATCAACATGGGGCAAAAACACGACATTATCGGCGGTTTCACCACAAGCGAGGGCAACCGCATCTCCGCAAAAGATATTGCGATGCGCATCGGTGATCCCGGCATCGAAGCCATCTTCATCGCCGGTAATACCATCAGCAGTTCCAATGGCATGGGAGTTTATTTTGAAAACCGTTCTTCCAATAATTATGTGCAAACAAATGAATTCTTGCAGCTTCCTAACAACGCGGTACGGGTAGATTATGGAAGTGGCAATCAGCTACGGGCAAACACCTATGCCATGAGAGCAGAAAATGCCATCTTGCTGCTGGAAAATGGGAATATGGACCTGCCTGCTCCTGTTGTAGATACAGCCACAACCTACACCATCACGGGGACAACCTGCGTTAACTGCCTGGTAGAGGTCTATTCCTATAGCGATACTGTTCTTCAGTATTTAGGAAAAACCGTAGCGGATGCGGGCGGCGCTTTTATATGGGAAAGCTGCACTCCCGTCGCGGGGCAACAGGTCGCAGCTTTAACCATCGATGCAAGTGGAAACACCTCGCCTTTTTCCCTGCCGGTATCTCTGACAGCTGATGAAAGCAGTAAACCGATAAATTGTGAAACCATACAATAATTTTTTTGATCAAACCTTCTCCCCGCTTCAAAGCGGGGAGAAGGTTTTTTATTTCTAAACTTCATTGGATATCGATACTTTTTACGGTACAATGACGAAGTTCACTTGTATTTTATTGATAAGGAATCATAGAAATTTATGCCCAAAAGCCATTTTTGTGTCCATGGACACTTTTATCAACCTCCCCGCGAAGATCCCTTCACCGGAGAAATCCCCAATGAATACGGCGCTGGTCCATACAGCAACTGGACGGAGCGCATCTACAATGAGTGCTACTTACCGAACGCACAGGTGGGCAATTTCCAAAAGATCAGCTTCAATATCGGTCCTACCCTGTTCGCCTGGATGGAAAAGAACCATCCCGAGACGGTACGCTCCATTTCCTATCAGGAAAAACTGGTTTTCCAGCGCACTGGCATCAGCAATGCCATGGCACAACCTTACTTTCACGCCATCCTGCCGCTGGCAACCGAACGCGATAAACACACCCTGATCTTATGGGGGATCGAGGAATACAAAAAACGTTTCGGTCATGCCCCTGAAGGGATGTGGCTGCCGGAAACCGCCATGGATCTGGCATCCCTGGAAGCCATGGCAGCCCAGGGCATCCGCTACACCATTCTGGCTCCCTGGCAGGCAAAAGATCCCGGAATCGACACCACCCAGCCCTACCGTGTAGATCTGACCAGCGGGAAAGAATTTTTCGTCTTTTTCTACAATGCCTTCCTTTCCGGCGAGATCAGTTTCAATCCCAGTGCCAGTGAAAATGCCGATACCTTCGTGCACGACTGGTTGATCCCTCAAATGAATTCGCTGAAAGTCATTCATGAAGAATTGATCATGGTTGCGACTGACGGGGAACTGTACGGTCACCACCAGCCGCACCGTGATCGTTTCCTCAGCTATTTGCTGGATGGTGCAGCGGAAAAGATAGATATTGAAAAGCAGTATCCGGCTCTATGGTTGCGCGATCACCCGGTGAACCAAACGGCAGAGGTACTGGAAAATACCTCCTGGAGCTGCCATCACGGCATCGAACGCTGGCGCAACGTGTGCGGGGATGCCCCCAACGCGACCTGGAAAAAACCCGTGCGCGAATTCATGAATGGTCTGGCAGAAGCCATTGATGCTGAGTATGAAGCCCATCTGAAAGATTTGATCCGCAATCCCTGGGGTCTGCGGGATGCTTATGTGGATGTTCTCTTGGGCAAGATCACCACTGCAGATCTGATCACAGCTCACAGTGCACAAACGCTCACCCCCGGTCAACAGTCACTGGTCAGATTGCTGTTGAAAGCGGAATACGACCGTCTGCGCATGTTCTCTTCGGACGCATGGTTCTTCTATGATCTTGACCGTATTGAAACGCTGAACGCCCTGAAATTTGCTGCCCATGCCGCTGGTCTGGTCGAACAAGCCACAGGAACCAATCCAGCCTACGGGGTCATCGATATCCTGGCACAGGCGCACAGTGAGGTCTCCAGCCTGACCGGCGATGTGGCATTTCTGGGATATCTCAAGAAATTTGAAATGAAACTTGCTCAAGAAGGGCGTTGAGCGAGGGATTCCTGCAGGGAGACAACGGAGAAACCCTGGTTGACTCTGCGAAATCATTCATTCACTTCCGTAGAAATTAACCCAGCCATAAAAAAGGATCCACCAATCATCATCTGTATATTTTATGATGGTCAATCCAGATACAATGCGGGTGACTGAAAAGTCACCCGCATTGGTCCATGACTACGTTAGAAGGATGGGATTGCGTACTTCGCGCACAACTTGTTTGAGGATATCTACAAAACTACCCAGAATGCCCAATCCCATGGCAATCACCAACCCGGTGTTGACCAGAGGTTCGAGCTTCACAAGCGTATCGCTTCCCAAGATGTGCTGAAAGTAATCCAGACTTACCAGTGGGAGAGAGGACATCAGGAAGACCAGCAGTACCAGGTCAGCGATCTTCACCGCGATCCGCCACCAGTTTGTGAGGGAAGTGGGATGGACCTGTACCAACAGGGTGAGATTACGGGAAATCTCCAGGCCGGTCAACGCCAGGATAAAGGGCACGAACTGCATAAAACCGGGAGTGAACACCGGTATCAGTTGCATATCGGAAGAAGGTGCCATCCAATAGGGTAATTGCCCGCCAGTTTTCTGGATATAAGTGAAGAACACCAATCCGATGATATCCAAAATGATCTCAACGGAAACACCCAGCCGGCTGATTTCTTTCTCCTGTTGGGGTAATTCGGGCAGATCATCGATGTGTAGTTCCTGCAATTCTTCGATCTCCTCGATGTTCTTTCCTTCGGTGGTGCGTTCAATGATCGCAAAGATCAGGGTGATCACGCCAACCACAGAGAGTCCCCCGCTCCACAATGTACCCAGGTATTCCAGCAGCAGTTTCCATACATTTCCGGAGAATTCCACAATGTTGGAAATGACCATGGATAGGGTGAGAGCACCCAGCACCACCAGCAGCATGATCCTGAGCACGATCTTATACAGCGGAAAAAGGCGTGGTCCGATCAGGTAACGGTGAGGTGAATACTGGGCAGCCACCTTGCGAGGAGCGCCCATTTCCTTCAAGATAACTTCCAGTTCCTGCTCATCCACTTCAGCCATTCCGGAATAGTGTTCTTCCAGCAGGTCATAAATATAAGATTCGATCTCCGCCACGATATCTTCGCGGCGTTTGTCATTCAATTCTTTCTTTACTGCAAAGAGATAGCGTTCCAACAGCTCTTGTGCATCTTTATTCAGTTTCATCTAATAATCTCCTTATGATTTCAATTTGCGCCTGCCAGCTCTGGATAAGTGCTTCATACACTTCTCGACCTTTATCGCTCAGCCGATAATAACGGCGGGGGCGAGGGTCTTCCACCCGCCACTGGCTATCAAGCAGTTGCTGTTCTTCCAGACGACGCAATAAGGGATACAGGGTATCTTGCCCGATTTCAAAACCCTTCTCATTCAAGTCTTTGATAAGCGAGTAGCCGTACTGTTCTTGCATGAGGCGGCTCATCACCGCCAGCACGATCACACCACGGCGCATTTCCTGTTCCAGCTTTTCCAGTTCTGAATTTTGTTTTGTGTTCGTCATAAAATGATTATACTGTGTATTACACAATACTGTCAATATACATTATTAATATTTTATTATTATTGCAAAAGAAATTAAACGACAGCGGCAGTCCTACCCAGTCACATGCAAAAAGGATGAAAAAACGGCGCTGTCAGGCAGCAGGAATATGATCAAAAAAATATAGGGTGATCCCAACCGGTATATCGCTAAAACCCCTATCCCCCATTCCACAAAACCCAGAGTACGAACACCGGAATGGTGTCAGGACAAAAACCGAAGCGTTCTTTCCATTTATTCCCCTTTATCGAATGATCATATCCAAATGCGCTTGCAAGGCTGACAACATATCCTGCACAAAAGGTTGATCCTGGTACTGCGCAAACAGGTCATTTTCTTCCAGGGGATCATTCTGGTAATCATACAGAAAATAGCGGTCATCGCGGAAAACCAGTTTATAGCGCTCATCCATGACCGTCTGGATATGCTGGTACATCTCATTAAAGGTGTTCCCGGAGAACACATAGCGTGGCGCTGACAGCCCGGCGACATCCAGCAAAGAAATACCGTCAAACCAGTTCTTTTCATACGGAATATCCAGCACATCCAAAATAGTAGGAGTGAGGTCGATAGTCGTCACCAGGTTATTGACCACCTGCCCCTTCTGCTGATTGGGATACTTGACCAGAAGCGGCACATGTGTTTCCGCCAGGTTGATATGTAATGAACACTGGGCGTACTGCCCTGCTTTGAGGCTCTGACCATGATCCGCCATAAGAATGATCAATGAATTATCGAAGAGTCCCTGTATTTTTAATTCTTCTATGAATTTACTGATCTGCAGATCCTGATCACGGATGGTCTCATCATAACGAAGGCGCAACTGCGTTTTATCCAATCCTGAATTGCCCTCATCGACAGATAGAAAAGTTCCCATAGAAGCGCCCGCCGGGTAGATCCATTCAATGCCGGGTAGAACATGCACCCCATCATAATGAAGATACATAAAGAACGGGGATTGGAAAGCATTTTGTGTGAAAAGTTGCATGGTTTGTGAAAGGCGATCATCGGCAGATTGGATAGAATCATAATCCGCGGGTTGCTGATACGATAATGGTACATAAGGAAAATAGGTTTTACTGAAAGCCTTGGCTTGAAACCAGGTATTCAGCAGGAGGACGGGGGAAGAGGACGCGAAGGTTTCATCCACCCCGCTGCCGGTATGGTAGAAACCTGGTGAGAGATAACCATTCCAATAGGTAGTATATCCGTCATTCGAAAGTATCTGGAAAAGGTCCACCCAGGCATCGGAAGTGCGGATGAGATTGCCGTAATCGGCAAAAGGTCGCATGATATAGGGATAATGCCCGCTGACCAGCGATGGATAAACCCCGATGGAACAAATAGAAGGGGATTGGGCGTTGGTGTATACGGTCCAGGCACCGGTTATTTCATTGAGATGAGGAGTGGTATCGAGCTCATACCCAAAAAGGGACATATCTTCGGCGGTCAGGGCATCCATGATGATGATGAAAACATTGGGGGAATCGGCGGTTGCGGCGGCTTCGATCTGTGTGACCTGCCCATCCCTGTTCAGAAGGGGTGAAACGACCAGCAAAATAGAGGCAAGGATGCACAGCGCTGAAACGATGGTGGTGAATTTTTTCACGCTGGGGGTTGTCTCATCCATCCAGCGTTCGAGGTCTATTAAAGTTTGTCCACCTGTGAGCTTATCCAATAGGATGCGGATAAGCGGATACAGAATGATGCATGTGGAAAGGAAGGTCAGTACCACTACTGAATCTTTGCTGCGCTGCGCGATCTGGAAGGGATAATCCAGGCGGATCTTGTATGGGATATCGCTATCAAGATCGGCATACTGCACGGTATCATTCCAGTGAATGACGAGTTCACCTGCTTGTGGTTGTTTCAGAAATTCGATAAAATGGTCTTCCACCATCCAGCCCGAATAAACCAGTCTGGCAGGGTCCTTGCCACTGTAGCGCAGGATGCTCGCATCAACCTTGCTCCAATTCCCCTGTAATTCCAAAGCATCATAACTGACCGGCGCCAATCCATTATAGAAGCCGGTCAATTCCACCTGGTGGGATACATCGCTCTGCTCGATCTCAATCACGATCTCCTGGCGGGGCAACAGGAACAGGTTATAAGGCACACGTTCCTTGCGGATCACCAGCGCGTTCAGCAAAACTGCCAGCAGTAAAGCGACGACCATTGCCAGAATCAGATTACCGGTATTTCCTGCGCGATGTTTATGGAATAACGAAAACCCAACATAGAGAATAGCAGACAGAACCAGCCAAATAAGGAGGGCGACCAACAGATGTCCTTTGCTGATGAAACTAAGCGGTTGTAAGAACCAGAAATACAAACTGGCAGAGAATACCAAAGCTGCGGAAATGGATTCCACCAGCAGGACTTTCGTTGGTACAGGAGAACGGTTTTCCATTTATATGAACGCCTTGTTGAACACCGTCATCAAAAGATTTAACCATTCTATTATCAGCGTGGCAATGATGAGCGCCCTGATAAAGGGGGAAGGATCAACCGACAGAAAATTCTCCAATATCACTTGCAGAAGAAGCAATACAAGCGTAACCGCGAAAGCCTCCAATAAGTAGAGAAGCCCCGTGGATCCATAGGTGATGAACACGTCCAGAGCGGGGATACCGTAGGCATCGATCAGACTTAAAGAAGAAACCAGATTGGTGAAAAGGAAAATCTCAAAGATAAATATGATCCAGATAAAGTATTTAATGAATATGGAAAAAGGGTGGATTTGCGATAATTTAAATTTTTTTTCGATCATTTCTAACAGTATAAGTGAAGATCACCCAATCCTTTGCTTTTCTTAGAATAGAATTATATAACAATACACGAAATATGCTTGCTCTACCACATGAATGTATCATAATCCAATCACCCCTTTCCAAGCATGCAGGTTGTTGCAAATTCATGCATATTCGTGTATGATTGTGCAAATAAACAGCGAGAATTCGGTATGCCAAACATGGATCTACCCCAGGAAAGACGACAAGCCATCCTCCAAGAACTCCATCTACACGGCAAGGTGATCGCCGGGGAACTGAGCAATTTATATGGCGTTTCCGAAGACACCATCCGACGCGACCTGCGAGAACTGGCAGCTGCAGGATTACTGAAACGCGTTCATGGTGGGGCGCTGCCCATCTCACCTAACCACGCCCCTTATCTGGAAAGGGATAAACAAAACCCCACCAGCAAAGCACGCTTGGCAATGGCAGCCAGACAAGTGGTGCACGACGGGCAGTTGATCTTGATGGGCGGAGGCACCACCAACACCGGTATTGCCAAGAACTTGCCGCCCACCCTGCGCGCCACCATTGTTACCATCAGCCCGCAGATTGCACTGCACTTATCCGTTTACCCCACCATTGAAGTGATTCTGATCGGGGGACGCTTGAACAAAAGCGAGCTGGTAACCAGCGATGCGGAAGCGATCGACCAGATCAAGCATTTCCAGGCAGATGCCTGTTTTTTGGGAGTATGCGGGGTTCATCCAGAAGTAGGGTGTACGATATACGAGTACGAAGAGGTGAGCATCATGCGCACCTTCATCGAACAATCCGGAGATGTGATCGCAACCGTCACCGCCGAAAAACTGGGAACAGCCGGACCCTACAGCGTGGCACCTATTGAAGCCATCACCCACATCATCACCGAAAAACAGGTAGACGATGATGTACTGGCGCCCTATCAAGCAAAGGGAATCCAGATTATCAAAGCAGGTTGATCAAAGCAAAAACAGGAATTGACAATAAAGGATTTCATTATGAAAAAGATCTTCTCCGGTGGAAAAGCACAACTGGCTGTGCTGGCTGCTTTTTTCATCAATGGCGCGATACTGGCGAGCTGGGTTTCACGCCTGCCAGCCATTCAAAATAAATTGGGTTTGAGCGAAGGTGCTCTGGGATTGGTGCTGCTCGGCTCTTCGGCAGGAGTGATCACGGCGCTCCTGCTGGCGGGCGGATTAATCGAAAAATACGGCAGTCGCAAGATAACTCTGGTAAGTGCATTGATCTTATGTGGTTTCCTGCCACTTCTAAGCCTGGCGCCCAACGCTATCAGCCTGTTTTGCCTGCTCTTCTTCTTCGGTGGGTCGATGAGCATCATGGATGTAGCCATGAACGAACAGGCGGTGCTGGTGCAGCGGGAAGCAGGGCGACCGATCATTTCTTTATTTCACGGGGGTTTCAGCATTGGCGGGTTGACCGGCGCACTGATCAGTGCCGGGATAACAGCCATCCCGGAGATCAGCCTGCAGGTACATTTCTCGATAGTGGCAATGATTTTCATCGTAACCGCTATGCTCATCTTTCCCCATTTTGTACGGACCGATACGGTCAGACACGAGAAGAGAAGCGCATTTCATATTCCCGAACGCGCTCTATGGCTGCTGGGTATCCTGGCATTTTGCTGTATGCTCACGGAAGGAGCAATGAGCGATTGGAGTGCTATCTATCTGACACGGGTATTACAGACCAATTCATCCCAGGCTGCGCTGGCTTATGCCGCTTTTTCCATGATGATGACCGCCGGACGCCTGACCGGTGACGCAGTCACCACTCAGCTGGGCGCCGGAAAGGTTGTGAGATTCGGCAGCCTGGTGGCGATCCTTGGATTGATAACCATTATCCTCACCGATCAACCGGTGGTTGCCATCATTGGATTTGGAGCAGTTGGGATCGGGGTAGCCAATATTGTGCCGCTCATCTACAGCGCGGCGGGCAATACCCGGGATATCTCCCCCGGAACCGGCATCGCTGGGGTAGCGACCATCGGCTATCTGGCTTCCCTGGTCGGACCTCCTATGATCGGTGCCATTGCCGATAAATCCTCCCTGCGGGTTTCTTTCCTGGTCCTGCTGATCTTTATCGCTCCACTTGTATTCGCCGGTAAGGCAGTGGCGGATCATGCCGGCTATCAAAAGTCATCACACTAAAACTCTCGGAAAAGCAGGGAAGGAATCGGTCATCCAGGAGGGTGTTGAAACTCAACACATCCATACTCTCATCCTGCTTCAAAGTACCGTAAACTCCGGCTTACCGGCGCTTGAAATGATCGGATTTTTATAAAGGCTGCACAGATTTTCCCATGCAGCCTTTTTTAGGCAGGCAGAACCTTCGCATCGAAAAGCAAATCTATGCCTTTCGAGTAAGTTCGGCATGTTTCTTGCGGGTCAGCGGATACCAGATCAACAAAGGCAGCGAAATGGCAAAAGCAATCACCGGCACGATGGCAAAGAAGAACCGGATACCAAACAGGGCATGGGCAGTCTGTTCTACATCCGGTACATAACCGTATAATTTCAACGCCCACCCGCTGGCAGCGATACCCAGAGCACCGGTCAGTTTTCCAAGAAAAGAATTGATCCCAAAGTAAATGCCTTCATGTCTTTCTCCCGTGATGGCGTAATCCACTTCCACCACATCCGGGATCATGCTCCACGGAAAAACATACTGTGCCGAAAAGCCCAATCCTGCCACGAACGCGACCACATAGATCAGAGGCGTGGGACCTTTCGGCAGAAAATATGCACCCAGGATCGCCAGACTGGCAATTCCCAGACCCAGAGCATACGAAGGACCTTTGTTCAACTTGGTGGAAACATGACGCCATGGAATGAGGAAAATGCCGATCGTACCCAGTAAAACCAGCATCACCAATGATATTTCACCGGACATATCCAACTGGTAGGTAAGGAAATACGGAAGCAGACTGGTAAGCAGGGTGAAACTGATGCTGACGATCGTGCTGGCAATCATGTAGATCACAAACGGTTTGTTTTTGAACACCTGTTTTATCTGCGACCAAACCGGCATTTTGGCAGGTACCAGCTCCGGATTCGGTTTTTCCTTGACACCGAACGCCGTGATCAGGACGGTGATCGTGGCGATGATCCCAAATATCGCCCCGGTTCCGCTGTAAGCTGCGGTCTTGGTCCAACCCATATTCATGAAGATGCCCGCCACCAATGTGGTCGCGGCTGCGCCCAGAATGTAACCCACCACCGTAAAGATCATACGAATTGCGATCAAGGATGTGCGCTCGTCATAATCGTAAGTTAGTTCTGCGGATAAAGCGTAGTACGGTACACTGATCAGAGTTTGGGTAGTATCGACCAGCAAGAAAGTACTGAGTACAGCCAGAAAAGCCTTCGCTCCCACCAATCCTTCGGGAAGTGAAAACAACAACCAGATCGTCAATCCGAAAGGGATGGCGCTAAAAAGCATATAAGGTTTCCGGCGACCCCAGCGGCTGCGTGTACGGTCTGAGAAATACCCGAATAAAGGATCATTGATGGCATCCCAGGTCAACTTGCCCACCAGCAGCGCAGTTCCGGCTAACCCCGGATCGATCATGGCAATATCCGTGTAATAAAAGAGCAAAAAGAATTGGATGGATGCAGTCAGCAGGGATATGCCAAGATCAGCAATGCCGTACAGAATCTTGGTCTTCGTACTGAGTTTACCGTTCATGTTTTTCTCCATTTCTATTTCTTGCTTTTTGAAAAAAGGGAAAGAAATTCATCCCCACGTACTACATGAATATGTTCATCGCTAATTTGAGACGCAAATCCAGCCACATCCGCAACGGTAGTACGGTAGGCAAAAAGATGAACAGCGATAAAAGCCGGGCGTTCTTCAACCGCATCGATCCTGGCTTGCACATGTTTCAGTAATTCATCAGAAGGCAGCGTGATCTCTTCAAGCGTGGGAACCTGGTTGGAGAAAAAGAGCAGATCCTTCCGGCAGATCTGTAAAGCACGCGTAACCACTGCATACCCTGCCAGATATCCGAGCAGATCACACTTATACCGCTCTAACTGTCCCAGCGTTGTGCGACAGGGATCGGCAATATAGGAAGTAACAACTTTGATCCCTCTTTTTTCACACATACGTCCCGTTTCTTTTAAGTATGCTGCATGGTCGGAAATGAGAGGTGGGATCACATAGCCCGCCCCGGATGGTCCGGCGATCAAGCAATCCATACTACTTGCCTGTCTGAAATAACGATCCAGCAGCGCAGGAGCCATCTCATCCAGCAGAGGCTGCACTTCCCAATTGAAAGGCACCCTTCCCCGTGCCGGGCTGTACCAGTTTCCCAATTCCCCGGTATGCATCATCATCAATTGATCGCCATCGGAGAGGGTAAAGGTCAGGTAGATACCCTCCGCATCCAACTCCGGCACAACACGCTTCGGCGGTAGTTTTCTTTCCAGTGGTTTAATCCGGCTGTGAAAAGAGAAATTGCCCGCCATATGGGCAGGAACCAGCCGCAGACCGTTGGCAGATAACTGCAACATGAAAGCCAGTTCGTCATCCCGCCGGGTATGCCACCCAAAGATGGTCGGGTAGGTATCCGAACGCACCGCCTGCTGGATGCGGTTGGATAATCTGACTTCCGCAGATCGTTTCCCCATCCAGCGCAGGGCATATTTGCGAATAGGAGCATCCAGATGCAGGGCAAAGAGCGCTTCACGCAGCGCCGGCGGACCGAATGCCAGCAGCATCAAGAGCTGGCTTCCCAAGCCCTCGTATCGGCTGGCTAGGCTGTAGGTGAATACCTTCTCCTGCACTAAATAATCTACAAATTCGGGGCGCTGCCAGCCCGGCTCTACACAGGCGATCACCCCCGGCTTGCATTTCGTAAATAAAGTATCCAACGCCCAGGTATAGAGCTGCAGCCGATCCGCCCACCTGCCGTGCAGATCATGGAGCACAGGGTTTTTCAGCAGATGATATTTCTCGATCAGATCAGAAGTCAGAGGCAGTAAATTCTCCTGCCCTGCCAGCATGATGGCAGCATTCACCGTATCCGGCAGCGCTTCATCCCAGATCACGATCCCTTTATAGGTATTTTTATATAGCTCAAGAGCAGCAGGCAGATCGATGATTTTCTCAACCGCAAATCCATGTTCCTGCCGGTAGTAATCCAGATTATGCTGATCCTGATTGCCCAGGAATGCCCGGTATTTGCCATACCAGAGTTCATCATCGATGAAATTTTCATTCGTGCGCCGGGCAGTCGGATCATCATAGACGCCGTAATCCAGATACAGGCATGCACCGCTGCGGTTGACCAAGCCCTGCAGCGCGGCGGCACAGACCCGCTCGGCGTAGGAAAGCTTGCTTACATCCAGAAATTGAATGGTTTTCATATTAAAACAACGAGGCTTGTCAAACCTCGTCCGGTTTTATTTCATGACCCGCCCGCGCCGATTGTTGAGCAGCCAGGGTAAGCTGCAGTACCGCTTTTCCGGTAGGTCCATCCAGCAGCGGATCGCCGCCATGCAGGAGAACGTCGATCAAATGGCGGGTGGCAGCCATGAAGCTGTCTTCCCATTCCACATTCTCAACCGGTACAGGGATCGTTTTCCCTCCTTTAAACAATACCACTTCGGGTAAATCAATCGCCCGGGTGGTGTAGCGATTGATAAAAACGATCCCTTTTTCACCGATAATTTCCACCCGGTCATCATCGGAATAGTATTTGGAATCCATGACGATATCCGGTGTATGAGCTATATCAAACACACCGTAGGTTTCCTTTTGCTTGAACTGGAACATGATGGTTGCCGGTGCATCGATGAAAATTCCCGGAGCCACCGCTGTTTTCCCGATCCAGGCGCTCACCCGTTCCGCCTGCCCCATGAAACGATAGGCGATAGAGAATAAATGATAGCCGTGATCAAAAACCAACTCCCCACCCCCGCTCTTCTTCTCATTGAAGCGCCACACCCAGGCATCCAGCGGGATCTTCCAGCCGCGCGGTGACTGCCCGGTGTTGATGTGCATGCGCAGCATCACCGGCCTTCCGATCTCCCCGGCATCCACCAGTTCCTTGGCTTTGACTGCCGGTTCATAATGCACGAAGTTTTCATAGACACGCAGCACCACCCCGGCTTTTTCTGCCGCAGCGATCATCTCATCCGCTTCTGCTGCTGATAGGCACATGGGTTTCTGGACCGAAACATGCTTGCCGGCTTGCGCCGCCTGTACGGTCATCGGACAGTGCAGATGATGAGGAACTAACAACTCTACCAGGTCAATTTCCGGGTCTTTCAATAGTTCCGCATAATTTTTGTAAACCTTTGGTACGCCCCATTCACGTGCTTTTTGTTTGGCGCGTGTTTCCTTCGCATCACACACTGCCACAATACCGGCATCGCTTCTATCCCGATATCCCAGCACATGCAGGTCTGAAATCCTACCACAACCGACCAGAGCAACACCGATTTTTTTCATTTTTATTCCTCTTCCACGGGTTCCATCCGCTCTAGTTTTGCACGAATTTCAGTATGTTTTTTGCGGGTGATCGGATACCAGATCAGCAAAGGAAGTGTGACCACGATCACAAGCGCGGGAATCGGTCCAAAGAACAGGCGAATTCCGAAAAGCGAGTGTGCTGTTTGGGCTACATTGGGTACATATTCAAATGCAGTCAGCATCCAGCCTATGCCTGAAATAGCCAGCGCTTCAGATATCTTGGTGGCTAAACCCCAGATACCGTAATACATCCCGCTTCTGAATTCACCGGTTTCCACCCGGTCATAATCCACCACATCAGCCACCATTGCCCAGGGGAAGATCCACTGCGAGCCAAAGCCAATTCCAGCCAGCACCGCAATCAGATAGATCCATTTACTCTGTTCCGGCGTAAGGAAGAAAGAAATTCCCACCGCCAGGGCGCCAATTGCCATTCCCAACGCATAGGTCGGACCCTTATCCAGCTTTTCGCTGAGTTTTTTCCAGAACGGCAGAGAGATGGTCACACAGATCAGCATCAAGC
Source organism: Chloroflexota bacterium (assembly GCA_012797815.1). GTDB lineage: Bacteria > Chloroflexota > Anaerolineae > Anaerolineales > Anaerolineaceae > UBA4781. The sequence goes on from JAAZOK010000005.1 coordinate 30,035, forward strand.
CCATGACCAGTGAGATCTCGCTTTCCATCAATAACTGGTATTCAAGATAATATGCCATCAGCGTCTTCACCAGCGCAAAGGAAAGATTGATCACGAAGTAAGCAATACACAAACGCTGGAAAGGTTTGTTCTTTAGAGTAGCCTTCACGCTCTGCCAGATATTGGTTTTCGCCTTGGTCTTCAATACCTTCTGGCGCTCTTTCAATCCCAATGCCGAGATTAATAAAACGATCGCGCAGATGGAACCATAGATAATGCCCACATACCCCCAACCGGTCCTTTCGATGGCAAATAACCCGGCGATGACGGGTGTCAGCGCCACCCCCACCAGATAAGCCGGAACCGCCATGACCATACGGGTGGTGGTCAGCGAACTGCGCTCGTCATAATCATCGGTGAGTTCAGAGGTTAACGCATAGTAGGGAACATTGGTCAGGGTCCACAACGTATCAAAGAGAATAAAAGTAAACGCGATCCATAAAAAGGTCATGTTGAGCGACAAGCCCTTGGGGATGAACCACAGCAGAGCAATCGCAATGCCCAGCGGAATGGCTCCAAAGAGCATGAATACGCGCCGGCGCCCGACTTTTGAATTGGTGCGATCCGTTAACCAGCCAAACAGAGGATCATTAACCGCATCCCAGATCTTCCCCACCAGCAAGGCATTCCCCGCCAGTGCAGGCAAGATCAAAGCGACGTCGGTGTAAAACTTCAATAAATAAAACTGAATAGCAGAATTAATAATGGCGTTGCCCAGATCGCCAATGCCATAGAATATCTTTGTTTTTGCGGGCAGTTTTTGTGAAGATCCTTTTTCAACCTTTGCTTTTTTTATATCTTTTTTCTGTTCCATCGTATTACCTCCATTTTTGGATGGCTTCTTTTAGAGCACTCGGAGGAAGCTGATCGAATCCCAGGGCATCCAACATACCCGGATAGGTCAGTGCCTCTTCCACAATTTGTTCAGGTAGTTTCTGAATGATCTCATGCATCGCAAGATGAGTGCTCTCTGATACGGCAGTCAGAACCTTGCGTGAATTCTGCTGCGACTCCTTTCTGTGAGGAGGATATCCAATGCCTGATTCAACGCTGAACAGCGCATCAAAGATCATTTTTAAATTGACATTCGAAGCCCAGCCATACGCCTGGTTGAGCATCAGGGAAATACAATTTCCACCGTTGATCTGGGTGAACAACCAGGCATCCAGCGGGGTAAGCACATGCCCGCAGGCAACCCCCGGGTACTGCAGGACAGAATTCAGAAAGCCCTGTCCGGTGCCGCAGCCGCCCACCACGAAATCAGCCACATGAAGATTGAGAAATAAAGCACCCAGCAGCCCGGTATGAATATAAGTAAGTTCCGGTTTCGCCCCGTTCTGCTTCATGCCGGCGTTGATCAGGGTATGCCCGCGCCCTTCCAGCGCAGCCATGATATCGGCATTTCTATCCGCCGCACTTGTCTCACTCAAGATCACGATTTTCATGCTTTACTCCTTTTCCTTGAGTACTTCTTCTGCCGAAGCAGCAATCTGATCAACGGAAAGCCCACAGGCATCCATCAGGCTGTCCGGGTCCGGCGCGGTGCGGGTAAATGTGTCTGTAATGCCCACCCGAATCATTGGAGTAGGCTGCTGCTCTCCCAACACTTCTGCAACCGCGCCCCCCAGACCACCAATAATAGAATGTTCTTCAGCAGTAATTACAGCCCCGGTTCTGGCGGCAACTTCACAGATCAGGTCCGCATCCAGCGGTTTTACCGTCGGCATATCGATCACACCGGCATCGATGCCCTTCTTCTCTAAAAGTTCAGCCGCGCGTAAACTGCGCCCCACCATACTGCCGCAAGCGATGATGGTCACATCCGTTCCCCTTCTGCGTTCAATCCCTTTTCCGATCTGCAACGGCTCATCTTCTTTATGAACCGGGATCGTGCCGGCACGGCTGATGCGCAGGATCACGGGACCATCTATCTCGCCGATCAGCGGTACAAAAGCGGCTGCTTGATTGGCATCCGCCGGAACGACCAGAGTCAATTCAGGCAAGGCGCGGAAGATGGCAATATCCGTGATCGAATGATGGGTAGGACCATCTTTGTAATCAGATACGCCCGCGTAATTTGCCGCGATCTTGACGTTGGTGCGCGCATAGCAGATATTGCTGCGGATCGCTTCGATGGCGCGCAGTGCGAGTAAAGCGGAAAAGGCATTGGCAAAGGGGATCAATCCTCCCAGCGCCAGCCCCACCGCCACATCCACCATACAGGGTTCAGCAATCCCGATATTATAGAAACGCTGGGGATATTGCTCCGCGAACTTTTTTGAAAGAGTAGAAGAACTGGTATCGGCATCCAGAACGACCACCTTCTCGTTCTTTTCGCCATAAGCCAGCAGCGCCAATCCGTAAGCCTCGCGCATGGATAACTCAGCCATCTCAGATCTCCTCCCCAAGCTCTTTCAAAGCCTGCGCCAGCTGTTCATCATTGGGAGCGGCGCCATGCCAGGCAGCTTTATTTTCCATGAAGCTGACCCCTTTCCCCTTGACCGTGCGCGCAAGGATAACCGACGGTTTTTCCCGCATCGCTTTTGCCTCCATCAATGCATGGAAAAGCTGAGCGATATCATGCCCATCTGCTTCGATGACGTGCCAGCCAAAGGCTTTCCATTTTTCAGCCAGCGGTTCGAGCGGCATGATCTCCTGCACAAAGCCATCCAGCTGCACGCCATTATGATCCACGATGGCGGTCAGGTTTGACAGGTGAAATTTAGCCGCGGTATTGGCTCCTTCCCACACCAAGCCTGCCTGGCATTCTCCATCCCCCAGGAGGGTATAAACATGGTAGCCCATACCCTTCTGCCCGGCAGCCAGCGCCATGCCCGCCCCAATCGCGATACCGTGCCCGAGAATGCCGCTGTTCATATCCACACCCGGCGTTTTGAGGCGATCGGGATGACCCTGCAGATGACAATCCAGTTCCCCCCAATGTTCCAGATCGCTTTCCGGGAAATACCCTCTTTTTGCCAGAGCGGCATAAGCCAGCGCAGATGCATGCCCTTTGCTCAATAAAAAACGATCGCGCTCCTCCCAATTGGGATTGTGCGGATCGATATTCATGATCTTGAAATAAAGCATCGCCACAATTTCTGCCGCCGACAAAGACCCTCCCGGGTGCCCGGCTTGCCGCCTGTGGATCATTCGCAAGCTGGTACAGCGCAGTTCTCGGGAAATCTCATTCAGCTTTTTGATCTCTGCTTCTGTTAAATTTTCCATCTTACAATCCTATCTGATGCCGCAGCTGCTGTGTTTTCTCAACCCAATTTCCCACATTCCAACGCCCAAAGACCCCCAGTGAACCCAGCGGATCGGTTCCAAAGTAGACCGGAATATGGATGACCGACAATCCGGCATGGGCAAACGCTTCATCCAGTGCCTTCTTCAATTCCACGGGGCTGCAGCCACCACTGATCGCCAACACTCCCGGCACGCTCTTTGCCATTTGGAGATAATCAACTGAACGGGTATGCCAGGTGGCAAACTGTTCCCCATATTGATCGATCTGCAATCCGGTAATGGCTCCCATGCGGTTATTATCGAAGATGAGAATACAGCCCTTTGCGCCATATTCAACGCCATCGACAAGGATCTGCGGGTTCATCAAGAATGAACCATCCCCGCTGAAAGCAAGAAAATACGGGGAATCCTCTCGGGCAGCAGATGCCAGCACTGCCGAAACGGCGAATCCCATGTAGCTGGCTCCGGTTTCGGTGAAGGTTTTTCCCGGTTCGTTGTCCGCAGCGATCTGAAAACCGTTCGCCTGCACATCCCCGGCATCGAAGATATTCACCACATTTTTATCGGCTGCCCAATCCAGGGCTGTCTTAATGGCAGCCGGCTGGGTGAGCACTTCTTTTTTCCAGAAGGCATCTTTCAAGATGGGATGATCAAAACGTTCCCGTTTGTATGCTTCCCACTCTTCTTTCTTCTGCCGGCAGGCTTCCAACCAACCGGATGGTGTGGAAGATGTTTCCGGCATATTCTTTTCAAGCAGAGCATTCAATTTCTGCAGGGTAGCCGCAGCATCCCCCCATAGCGCCAGGGTATCCTGATAATGAAGGGCATCCCCCAGATCGGCATTGATATTGATCACCTGTTTAGCGTTCGGATAGCCGGTGCGGGAACAATCCGATTGACAGACCGCACGGGTTCCGATGGTGATCAGGAGATCGGCATTTTCCATGGCAAAGTTGCCGCACATGCTGCCCTTGGATCCTCCCACCCCCATACAGCGCGGGTGTGCGTACGGCACACTGCCGGTCGCGATGGGAGTAAGCACGCACACCGCATCACTTAGCTCAGCCAGGCGCAGGATCGCTTGAGAAGCATTGCGTCCCCCTCCGCCCACCTTGATCAGCACCGACCGCGAGGCTTGGATCCATGCAAGCGCCTGCTCATAATCTCCCGCAGCAGCACCCATGCCCGGCATAGCTCCGCACGGCAGTTCCCGTAAATTGAAATTTTTCAGGATCGCCGGTTGGGTATTCATCGGCATAGAGAGATAGAACGGACCCGCATGGTAGGGATGGTTGACTTTGTTCATCCCCCGGCGCAAAGCCGTGGAAAGAGACCAGGGTTCCTGCAGACTGTAGCCGCTGCCCATGGTTTCAAGCATTCGTGGAAAAAGGAACTGCTCATGTTTGGGGATCTGCTGCATGTTAAATCCTTCATCCTGCGTGGTTTCATCCCCAAACAGATACCATACCCCAATCCCGTCCGAAGCCGGCACCAGTGAGGCTGCCAGAGCCTGAAAAGCGCCCGGACCAATCGAGGTGATCACCGCCGCCTTTTCATGCATCACCCAATTCAATGCTGCTGCCGCATGCGAAGCCTCGATCTCGTTATGTACTCCACAAACTTTCAGTAATCCTGCCCGGGCATAAATGCGCAAGACTTCGCCAATTTCCGTGGAACCGTGACCGAACACCGTGAAATATGTTCTGACCCCCTGCCGGAGCAGTCCCAAAACAAGCAGTTCGGAAAGCGTTGCATCGATCGTATGCGGGAGAGCTTTATCTGCCAGCGCCGCATCCAGACTGCCGTATTGCGCTATAACGGCTGCGCGCTTTTCTCTCTCCTGCAGGATCTTTTTATATTCCATTCATTTCCCTTTTCAAGATCGTTTGAACTTGAGTCTGTCGGATAATTGTTTCCCGATCTGCATGATCTGGGGAGCAAGGGTTTGTATCTCTTTCAAACTCAAGCGAGCAGAAGGTCCCGAAATGCCGATGGCTCCAACCAGTTTTTCTCGGTAATCAAACACCGGAACGGAAATACAACGCACGTCATTATCAAATTCCTCATCGTCGATTGCGTAGCCCTTTTCCCGGACTGTTTCCAGTTCTTTTTCCAGGGCAGGCAAGTCTGTGATGGTCTTTGCTGTATGCCGTTCAAGCCCGGTAGGCAGCGGATACTTGCCAAAAGCCAGCATCACCTTCCCAAGCGCCGTGCAGTGCAGGGGCGCCAACTGCCCCACCTCCACATTCACCCGCAACGTAGAGGGAGATTCCATTTGATCGACATATAAGGCTTTCCCCTGAGCATAGATCGCCAGATGCGAGCACTCCCCTGAAACTTCCACCAGCTTCTTTAAAAAAGGTTTGGCGGAATCCCGCAGCGGCATGCGGGTGATCACACTGCGGCTGAGGTTTACCAGCATCGGACCAAGGGTATAAGAACGCCCATCCCTTGCCTTTTGGACAAAGCCATTATTGAGAAGTGTATGCACCAACCGGGAAGCGGTGGATTTATCTACACCGAGTTGATCCGCCAGCTCGGTAATCCCGATACCATTTTCGCAATCTGCCATGATCGCCAGAATTTTTAACCCGCGCGCCAGTGATTGAATTTCTGCCATAAACTGAATACTTTCCCTTGTTGCTTATTATGCAACGCTGTTGCATAATAATATTATATAATCTACAAGAAGCGCCTGTCAATAGGCAAAGAGCAAAAGCCAACAACCCTGGAGGGAATCCATGTCGGGAGTGGAAGAAGTATTCAACTTTATCAATGGACAATGGCAAAAACCGGGTGGAACTGCCGGAGTAAATATCCTGGATCCAGCCTCACAGGAAATAATCGCTCATTTTTCCAATTCTTCTGAGAAAAATGTAGAAACAGCCGTTACCGCCGCCTCAAACGCGTTCTCAAGCTGGCGGAACACGCCTGTGGTAGAGAGAATTCAGTATCTTCAAAATCTGCTGCACTTCCTCCGTTCAGAACAGGATGCCCTGGCAAGAATCATCACCCGTGAATGCGGAAAGACCTATAACGAATCATTGGGCGAACTAAAACGAGCCTTTGAAAATATCGAGGTGGCTTGCGGCGCTCCCACCTTCAGCCAGGGGACCTTTTCCGAAGATATTGCCCCGGGTATCGATGAGATCATGATCCGCCAGCCGGTGGGGATCAGCCTCATCATCTGTCCGTTCAATTTTCCAGCCATGATCGCTTTCTGGTTCATGCCATATGCTCTGG
>JAAZOK010000166.1 GCA_012797815.1 Chloroflexota bacterium
TAAAACCGCTTCACTGGGGATCTCATATTTTTCTCCGTTCATTTGCAGTTTTACCTGAGTACCACTACCACCTACCATGATTTCTTTGGATTGCTGCCAGTTATTTCTGAAAATTCTGTTCGTCTTTAGCCACATGTAGAATTCGTCCCATGTTTCTTCGTCCACGGTGAATTGAAATACACTTTCTTTATCTGATGCGCTTTCATAACCGGCCTGGTAGGTCAAAGTTCCGGTTCGATCAGGATCAATCTCGATCTCAATTTCATAGTAATATTCGGGCGGTAGCGCTCCGGTATTCCAATAAGAATAGATTGCAAAGTCTTCCGGGCGTTGTTGAGGAACCTGACTGCAGCTACTTGAAAGAAAAGCTGCCATAATACATATTCCGAGCATGATAATTTTGGCGACCATTTATCCTCCGATTATTCTATAATCATAACGAAAAAAGGTAAAATTTGGTTCCCATGAACGAGATCTTGGAAATGCTGCAGGGAGGTGACCGGCGCTCGATTGGGGGGGTGGACGAGGTAGTTGAACGCGTACAGAAAAACTCTTCCGATTTCAACCTTCTATTCCAGGGATTCCATGAAACTGATCCCCTCATCCGCATGCGCACCGCTGACGCTGTGGAGAAAATCACCGCCGCTGCTCCAGAATTGCTTATTCCTCACAAACAGGAAATGTTGACCCTTATCCGCCAGATCGATCAGATGGAAGTATTGTGGCATTTCGCCCAGATCGTTCCTCGTTTGCCATTGTCACTGGATGAACTCAAGGTACTTTACCCTGTCGTGGTCGGGTATCTGTCTCACCCCAGCGCCATTGTGAAAACCTTTGCTCTGCAATGCCTGTATGATCTTGCGCTACAAGAACCCACTTTATTACCCGCAACTATTGTACATTTACAAAATGGGCTTAAAAGTCCACACAAAGCCGTGCAAACGCGCAGTAGAAAATTACTTGCACTGCTTGAAAAGGAAAATCATGTCTGAAAAAACAAATGATGCCTCTCTCCTGCCCCCGCTCCCCGATTCAAAGCATTTGAAGATGCGCAAACCTTATCTTGGACTACGAATCTTTGTCTGCATAGGGGTTATCTATGGAATAACTATCTCCCTCCTGGGTGCTGCAGCAAACACTACCGGAGAGAATATCGCCATTTTCTTCGCCATCGTTTTATTGGGTATGTATACGTTGATACTCTATCTCATTCGGCGTCTTTGGGTTCCCCCGCTTATCAATGAACACACTTTGCGCAATGCCGGTTGGATCGCGTTTGCCAATGCAGTGTTCGTTAAAACCATCATCCTGTTCCTGGAGCAGATGTTGCAGAGCAACACAGCCACCACGGGCTTGCCCGCCATTTTAAACCTATTGATCACCCTGCCCTGGTACGCCGGGCTGATCTATCTCTTTATCCCGATCCAGCAAAAAAATCATTACCACTGGACGGTCGTCCTGCTGCTGGCCGGGCTTTATGAATTCATTTTGAATCTCGGTGTGAACGGGATTATGTTGCCCTGGCTGTCAGGGCAACCGATCACAATCATAGATTCCTTCTTAGAGCTCTCCCTGACCGGCTACTGGCAATTCGTCATTCTTGATAGCCCTATTTTTTTGGTTATTGCCTGGATACTGGAGAAATTCTCCTCTCCTACACTTCCCTCAAAACGTTCCTTCCGGCAAGCTTTTCGTCCGCTGGTTTGGATCTTCCCTTATCTGGTTTATTTCGCCTGCTTTTATCTACTTGGTCGCTATCTTTTTCCTTTATAATGACTCCATAGAATATCAATAATTCTGCTTTCCAGCGGTCCCTGACCCTGGATCCTATCGATCAGAACCATTCCTGGTTTTCTATGGTCACAAATCAACAATAATTCAAAGGAGTTTTTCATGGCTGGGTTTCGCAAAACCATCGGTCTTCCTATTATGTTGGAAGAAGAAGGAGAGAAACGGGTATTTTTACCAGACTTTATCAATCATTTAGTGCGGTTAGGTTTTGATGTCTTTCTTGAAAACAATTACGGCAATTCTCTGGGTTACGATACAGATGATTACAAACAAGATTATGGTGATATAAAATTCGTGTCACGTGCGGAACTATTCGATAAAGATTATATTTTAATTCTGCGTTCCCCGCATGAAGAAGAATTTTCCAGGATTGCACCGCACAGTTGCTTGATCAGTATGTTACATTTTCCCACCAGGGCAGCCCGTGCTGACAGGCTAAAGCAAAACGCTATCCAGGCTATTTCGTTGGACAGTATCCAGAATGATTTCGGCGTGCGTCTGGTCGAAAACATGAAGGCGGTTGCCTGGAATGGCATTGAGGCAGCCTTCGACGAATTTGAGGAAAATTATCCGCACCTCTTGCGCAATTTCGAAAGACCCTGGAACGTGCTCATCATGGGCAGCGGCATGGTTGGGAAGCATGCAGTGGATGCCGCCACCAAATTCGGCAAAAGGAGCCGCAGCATCAAACACATGAATCTGGGAGGAGAAGGGGTTATAGCGACCACGCTAGGCAGGACCATCACCAAACAACCGCGTAAATTGCGAGAGTTCTTTCAAGATGCCGATCTGTTGGTCGACACCACCCAGCGCACGGATGCTTCCAAACCGATCGTCAAAAACGAGTGGTTGGCGCAATTACCTGAACATGCCATTATTGTTGATCTTTCTGTTGATCCTTACCTGATACAAGATGCCCCTCCCGTGGTCAAAGGTATTGAGGGTATTCCGCAGGGAAATCTTGACCAGTACATCTTTTCCCCCAACGATCCTGAGTGGGAAAGGACCATCCCCAATAGCATTCCCTCCAAAGTCCGCAGGAAAACGATCAGCTGTTATTCATGGCCTGGCATCCACCCTGAAGATTGTATGCGCCATTATGCCCAGCAGTTGCTGCCGTTGATGCGTGTGCTCGTTCGAAAGAGCTATGCCGAACTTTCCTCCAATGGTCCTTTTTTTGAACGTGCCCTATTTCGTGCCAGATTGGATACGTATCTCTCGCAAAAAGAGAACTAGATCAAGAGATATTTAAACAAAAAGAGGATCTGACTTAAAGATCCTCTTTTTTGTACATTTTTTGCAAATTATGGTGTCGCCGTCGGCAGGGCTATAGCATTCACATAATAATAAAAGCCGCAGAAATCCTCACCATTATCATTGACCAGATACCATTGCGTACGGTATTGTCCGATGGTGGTCGGTACTTTTACATCTATTTGAACTGTGATCGTTCCATATGGCGCAACATCACTCGCCAGATAGAACATGTGCGTCGGGCTCAGATCGGAATACCCGGTCCAATGATAGTAATACTGACCGGCTTTCCATGTGGCTGCACCCGTGTTTTTGAGTGTCCAATATACATCCACATCCGCGCCAACATATTGATTTCCGTCTACAGGGGTCTGCCCCACTACCTGACAGTCATACACCACTGGCGTCCAGGTAGGTACAGGGGACCCGGAATAAGTGGTGCTTCCTCCACTACTACCACTACTACTGGTGCTTCCACTGCTGCTCGCATAGGAAGTTGCTGTGGGCACAGCAGCGCCAATAGTGGGCAGCGGTGTAATGGTAGGTTGTTCCACAGCTGGTTCTTCCACCATGCTCTCTGCATCCGCCGTCATCTGGCTGACCGCCGTCTGAACCGCCTGTGTTTTCACCTCACCCAGATCAGGTGTAGTTTCTGCTGCTGGTTGCTGTGTGCAAGCAGACAGCAAAACGACCGCCAGCATCAAGAAACTAATCATCCCTATCATTTTTTTCATGCTTTACCTCCAATCTCTGCCATTCACAAATTTCAAACGCCAGAGTAGTTGAAATTGTCAACTGTTTTTAGCAAAATGTCAAGTCCAGCACTGCGCACACTAAACGGTTAAGTTCATACTATCCCGAATTTTTATGACCAACATGCAGATATTCTATTGGGATCAACATTCGATTCACCCGATCATATGGGTGATCACCAGACGGATACCGATGGTGATCAAGATCAAGCCGCCTAAAACTTCAATCCTTCTGCCAAACCGCCGGTTGAGTTTCCTCCCAAATTTCAATCCTAGGACGGTGAAAATGGTTGAAACGATTCCGATGATCAACCCGCTTAATAAAACATCACTTTCAACCATCGACAGACTTAATCCCACGCCCAGGGCATCGATACTGGTCGCAATAGATAACATGATCAAAGTCCCACCCCGTGTTGGATCCCCGGTAATCTTATCTGGTTTATCAGATAAACCTTCTTTTATCATACGAATCCCTATCCACGCCAGTAAGAATAACGCGATCCAGTGGTCATAGGCTTCGATGTACGGCAAGATAGTATTACCAATAACCCATCCCAGCCATGCCATCCCACCCTGGAAAAATCCAAAATGAAATGCCATTCTGAAAATGGATCGGGCATCACAGGGTACCGAGGTGCATCCTACACCCAGGGAAACTGCAAAACAATCCATCGCAAGACTGATGGCAATAACAAAAATGATAATTAGATCTTCCATGAATCTCCTATGAGCCAAAAATTGTATCAGAAGTAAAAGGGAGATTGCAAGTGTTCAAAAAATAAAAAAGCAGCTGGAGGGTGATCCTTCCCCAGCTGCTAGCTTGGTGACCCGCACAACGCTGACCGATTTTCAGGTGCGCGGGTCAAGTATTATGAAAGAGAAATTTCTCTTTCATCCGATAATCGACTAATCTTTCGACAACGAGTAGTACCACTTATTGGAGTATGCAGCGTTTTGGTACCAGCCATTCACGTACGGCTGTAAGTATGCACGGTTCTTCAAATGGTACAGCAGAATAGCCGGTGCAGTCTCATAGTATTTCTCATTGAAAACTTCTTTATAGAATGCATCGCGCTCTTCTGGATCAGAGATCTGCACACCCTCAACTGCGATAGCGTTGAACTCTTGACGCAGTTCATCCGGGAAGGATTGCTTGAAGGTATAGTAGCCAACCGTAAACGTATTAACCCAGTTGTGGGAATCATAGTAGTCACTGATCCATCCGATGATGAAGATCGGGACTTTCTTGGCATTGATGGAGCGCAAGAAACTCGGCCACGGTAACCCGACAACTTCCACCACAAATTGGGTGCCGGCTTCCTGCATACCATTCTGGATGAGCTCTGCGATGGTCTGGCGCTGCGTATTACCCACATTGTAGACCGCTGAGAAGCGGAAACCGAGATCATACAACTGTGTTCCATCTTCAGAAACCCAGCTTGATGCCTGCAGCTCTTCACGGCATTTCTCAATATCGTAAGTGTATTGCGGTGCATTTTCATCATAGCCAGCCATACCGGGCAGCATCAGTGTTGGGGCACGCACACCTTCGCCCTGCAAAACATCATTCAGATAGGTATCGTAATCGAAACAGTACGCAAATGCACGACGCACATGTACATCTGAGAAGAAATCCGCCGGAATTCCATCACCGTCTAATTGACCGCTGCCGATGAACGAGTTCCCACCCTCGGTGTTGACCTGGAACGCGAAACCGATATCAGTACGGTTATTGACTGCCATGATGTCAGAAATCTTGACGAACGGTTTTTCAGGATCAGCCACCACTGCCGGTTCTCCCGCCATATACTCTGCATAGGTTTCCTCGGCGCCCACAAAACCATCTAAAATGGGCCAATCTTCGGTAGAACCAACCAACAAGTTATCTGCATCTCTTGCCTGTGCCATAGCCAGGCGGGTGCTGAACTCGGAAACTTGTTTGATGACAACAGTCTTCAACTGTGCAGGTCCGCTTGGCATACCATCCCATGCGGGATCGGTCAGCCAGAAATCTTCATTGGCAGTTAAAACGACCTCTTCACCGGGGGTCCAGTGATCAAGTTTGTAAGGTCCGGTTCCCATAGCTGAATTTCCAATGGGATGCTGGTTCAATTCTTCTGCTGACCAGGCATAATAATCGGTCCAGGTCGCGCAATCACCATCCCAACCGCCATTGGCTCCTACCCACGCCTGACTCTGTACACTACCCCAATAACCCAGGAAAGTTGCCAAAAAAGGAGCCCAGGGTTGTGCCAAATTGTATGTAACTGCGCTAGCATCAGCGTCAGCGACAACTTTGGATTTCACAAATTCACAAACAGCAGTCAGCGTTTCCGGGGAATATGCCTTCAATGCGTCCCGATCATCATATGCAATATTTGCATCAGCACTGATAGTGTAATCATAGATCGCCTGGGGATCATCCAATGCCACACCGGCATCATAGGCAGCCACCAGCTCGGACACATCTAACAGACCGGCGCCAAAGAAAGGTTCCATCCACATCCATTGTGGGGAATCAGTGCCACCAGCCATAATCCCGCGCACCATACTGAAAGCAACATCCTCCACGCTCATGTCGCTTCCGTCATGGAATTTAACACCACTGCGGATTTTGAAAGTATAGGTCATGCCATCTTCGGAAATGCCACCATTCTCAAGTGATGGAACTTCTGTAGCAAGCCAGGGAACAAACTCGGTGACAGAATCCTCTTTATACCAGAGCAAACGGTCATAGACGTTTTCGATGATCTCACCACCTGCTGATTCATATGCATGGGTGATATCAAATGTATCTGGTTCTCCGAATGTTGTTTCCAACCATACCGTCGGATCCTTGGATTTGACATTGATCTCCCCTGCAACAGCTTCTTCACCAGAATCTGTTGAAGTAGTTGATTCTGATGCTGGCGTTGTCGGTCCACAAGCTACTAGCAATGTGGAAAGAATCACCAGGATCGTTAACAACAGATACCATTTTGATTTCATTTATCTTCTCCTCTTTTTTTATTTACAATCCGGAATTTAGCCAAACTTAAGATTCGTGTCACACCTCCTCATAGTTTTTGACTTATACAATTTAAAACAAAAAACCCCTGCCGGCATTATCCGCAGGGGTAATATTCATATTATACAGTTGAACTATTTCACCAGACGCTTACGAAGCGCTAACGCTACCGCTTCAGCCCTGTTTGATACCTCTAATTTTGCCAAAATATTGCTCACATGTGCCCGTGCAGTTGACCGGCTGATCACCAAGCGGTCAGCTATTTCCGGGTTGCTCAACCCTTCTACTAACAGTTTCAACACCTCCATTTCACGTTCCGTCAGATCATCACCGGTACGGGGTTTTTGGATTCCCATCACAAAATCCCTGGTGATCTCGGGTGCCAGGGCGGGTTCTCCACGATAGACCGAACGAACGGCATTTGCCAGTTCCTTTCCACTAACATTTTTAAGCAGGTACCCCAGAGCTCCTTCGTGCATCACATCCTGCACCATGTCAGCTTCTTTAAAGCTGGTCAGTGCGATGATCTTTGTTGCGGGGAATTGTGTCAGGATCTCTTTGGTAGCTTCAATGCCATCTTTCACGGGCATCACCAGATCCATCAACACTACGTCCGGCTGCATTTTTTCGCACACCTCAATAGCTTCCTGCCCGTTACTGGCTTCTCCAACAATAACGATGTCACTGGTTATATTAAGGTAGGATGACAATCCCCTGCGTACAACATCATGGTCATCCACCAGTACAACTTTGATCTTATTTTCCATTCCCGGTTGTATCCTCACTTTCTTGCCAGATTACCTGTACAATTGTTCCCGATCCTTCATCAGTATGAATGATGAGATCTGCTCCGATCGCTGTTGCTCGTTGGCGCATATTGCTCAAACCAAATCGTCCACCAGATAATAATTCAGGATTGAACCCCCTGCCATTATCCTCGATTTGCAGTTCGACCCTTCGACGATCGTGTGACCCTTCTTTATTTTTGGTTTTGTTACAGCTTAATTGTATACGCACATGCGTGGCATTGGCGTGTTTCATTATATTTGTTATCGCTTCCTGCGCGATACGATAAATCCCTACATGAACAGTGTCCGGCATCTCACACACTGCTTCCGCAAACAACTCAACCTGGCAACCTGCCCGCCCTCTCAGCACATTCGCAAGCTGATCCAACAAATCTAGCATGTTGGTTTCAATAACCGATGAGGGACGCAATTCCAAAAGCAAAGTCCTCATCTCTGCCAGGGCACTCTGGTTGAGCTGGCGCATTTCTTTTATCAATTGCATAGCTTTATCACGATCCTGGCTCCATACTTCGGCGATCGTCTCAGCGATTAGATTGGCTGAAAATAGCGTTTGTGTAATGGCATCGTGCAGATCGCGGGCAATACGGTTCCGTTCGGTGACTACCGCCATCTCTTCCGCCCTGGTACGTAACAATTCGTTGCCGATCGCCAGACCAACCTGATCTGCGAAAGATTTCAATAACTCCAATTCTTCATGACGTATTTCCAGATCACCATGCTGAATAATCAACCCGCCATATATCTCACCTCCCAGATAGATCGGCACACCGGTATACATGTTCATACGGGATGAAGCATCACTTTTTGTAAGTGAAAAATCCTTATGCGTTTTAATCTGGCGGGTAATTTGTTCGATCACATCGTCCGCAATATCCGTTGGAACAGTTGAGGGGATATTCTCTTCGGCGTTGCAATTATCTTTGCGATAAATGATCTGCGGTCTTTTTCTTCTTTCGTTTTTGACCTCAACGATTACCACACTCCGCGCAGACAGCAATGCCCCGATCTGGCAGGCGATGAAATCGATACTCTCCCGGATGGGCAGGTTGGAATTCAATCGTATCAAGATCTCTCTTAATCCATCTGCCACCCTGCGACGTCTTTCGATATCGCTGGTGCGATCCTGCACTTCCTTTGTAAGTTTGCGGTTATAACGCTCCACACTGCCAACCTGAAGTCTGAAAATCGCGATCACAGCCAGCGTCACCAGCATTACAGCTGAGATGCGAAACCACTGCGATTGCCACCAGGCCGGGATAACACGCACATGGATGACTTTCCCACCGGTATTCCAGATCCCATCATTATTGGATGCAATTAAACGTAATTTATAATTGCCCTGGGTCAGATTGGTATAGCGTCCGTATGAGCGCGTGCCAACATAATTCCATTCGTTATCAAATCCTTCCAGAATATAAGCGTATTCATTCTTTTCGGGTTGTATGAAACTAAGCGCTGAAAATTCAAACTCAAAATAATTTTCCGGCCATTTCAGGGTAATTTCCTCGACCTCTTCCAGCCCGTGATCACGTGCGATGTTCTCTCCACTCTGTGTCAGCGAAACCAGCACAATCTGTGGAATGTACGAATTACCGATCAACTGGGTGGGATAGAAAAAGTTATAACCGTCCATTCCTCCGAAATAAATTGCCCCATCACTTCCTTTTCCACACGAACCACTGGCAAATTCACTGCCCTGCAATCCATCACGATAAGTAAAGTTCAAGAAACGTTCACTTTGGGGATCGAACTGAGAAAGCCCATTGCCATTGCTTATCCAAATAAATCCAGCATTATCGATTACGATCCCCAGGATTGTATCGCTGATCAATCCATCTCGGATCGTGAACGACTTGAATATTCCGGTCGCAGGGTCATATCGATTCAGCCCGTTGTATGTCCCAACCCAAAGCATATCATTTTCATCAAAAGCAAGTGCGGTGATATTATCATCACTGATGCTGTTGATATCCCCTGGATTGTGTTGAAAATTGGTAACATGATTGTTCTTGGTGTCCAGAACATTGAGCCCCCCGCCAATAGTTCCGATCCACAGTTGTCCGCTGCTGTCTTTGGTAAGAGTATTGATAACGTTAGAACTTATGCTATTTTCATCTTCCGGGTCATATTTGAGCGTCGTGATTGCTCCAGTAGAGGGACTTAGTTTCATCATCCCATCACCATAGGTCCCGATCCATATATTCCCAGCTCGATCCTCATGCAAATCGGTGATCGTCACATCGTCCAGGCTTTCTATATCCGACTCGTTCAAGAAGAAATACGAGTTAACGGTCACGAATTTATTTTCAATATAATTGAAGCGGCTCAACCCATGAGCGGTCCCTATCCACATCATACCGGTTGAATCGCGCAGGATAGTGTAAACGGCATCATTTTCATTGCGCAAGTCTTCTGGATGTGGGTCAAAATGGATAAAATAACCCGCATCCTTACGTTTCATATCTACACCGGCATCATTCGCGACCCATAATGTGCCATCGTAATCTTGCTGAAATGCCCAGATGATATTACTGCTTAACGATGAGGGTCGCGAAGGATCATTCTTAACAAGTTGAAAACGATTCATGGTTGGACTGAAAACATTCAGCCCCCCGCCCGATGTGCCGATCCAATACATCCCCGCAGAATCTTCAAAAATGCTGTTTACATTGCTGTTGGAAAGACCGTTTGATTCTTCCTGATTGGTTGGATCAGACATAAAACGCACAAAACGGTTGTTTCCACGATCATAAATATTCAATCCATCGTTCGTGCCAAACCAAAAATTGTCTTGTGAATCACGATAGATATCCAGTACATTATTATTGCTCAAGCTGGTTTCTTGTGTATATACATTTAAAAAAGTCTCAAAAGTCCCGTTATACGGATCAAACTTTTTTAACCCTCCTCCATAAGTAGCCAGCCAGAGACTTCCATCGATATCTTCTTCGATATCCATAATATGATTCCCCGGTTGTTGGGTAGAGGAGCCGAATTGTGCTTCTGTAGTGATGAACACGTCAGCCATAGCATCACTTCCACGCATACTTCTACCAAACGGCCAAAAATTCGGGGGGGAATTCTCATCCAATTCTTGATCGAAATGGAAGAACCGTTCGGTCTCGTAATCAAAACGGTCAAGTCCATTCCAGGTGCCGATCCATAAATAGCCACGCGAATCTTCGTAGATTGTCCGCACGATATTATTGATCAAACTATAAGGATTGTCATCTTCATGAATATAGGTGGTGAATTCCCCGGTTTCCACATCGAATTTGCTCAAGCCACCACCTGATGTTCCGATCCATAAATAACCGCGAGAGTCTTCAAAGATTATGCGCACAAAATCATTGGGCAAACTGGTGTCATCTGCTGCATTATGCCGATAATGGGTGAAGGAATCATCGGCGCGGTTGAATTTTTCCAATCCCCCATCTGTTCCGATCCATAAATTGCCATTGCTGTCTTCAAACACATCCCGGATCGTATTATTGATCAAGCTATACGCTTCAGATGCATTCCGTTTATAAATGGTGAATTTCTTCCCATCATATTTATTCAATCCATCAATGGTCGCGATCCATATCAGCCCATATTGATCTTGTATGACTTTATTGATCACATTGGACGAAAGTCCAGCATAGATATCCAGCGTTTCGAATTTTACAGAATGACGGATAAAATCGAATGATTGTCCTTCTTCATTGATCGTGGTTGGTTCGATGAAAGTGATGGGGGGGATCTCCTCTTCGTCACCCCGCCCTGCCGAAATACAAGCCGATAACATTGATAAAGAGAGAACAAGAAATGTTAATAATTTAAATGACGGTAACTTTTTTCTCATGAGAGCACAGCATCATAACCAAACCGCTACCCTTCCCGATTATAGGAAATGTCTATTTCAGGCTTCTAATTGAACGCTGGTAATTTCTGGAAAAAATTGTTTGATGGTTCCTTCAACCCAGCCCTTCAAGGTTGCAGTTTTCAAGGAACATCCCTCGCAGGCTCCACCCAGTCGAACGGTCAAGATATTATTTTCCAGGGATATAAACTGAACCGAACCTCCATGATAGTGATCAATATATGCATCCAATTGGTCAATCAAACCGCGCAAGCGATCTTCTGTCGTATATTCTTTGTTTTCTGGGCTCATTTTCCTATTCCTTTGTTTAGATCATTCTCTTCGATTTGATGAATAAAAAACGGGGTATTGAATGCTCTTTCATTGATATATGTTAAATAATACAGCATAATGCTATTCATTTCCTCTTTTACCGTTTGAGAAAGCCGCGCTTTTCTCAGCTCCTGATACGTACTGCGCTGGATGAAACGTAAATATTTCAGCGCCAGCATGCTAATTTTTCTCACATTGGAGAAACGTACCCCACAGCGAGGGCATAAAACGCCCCCCTGTTCCGCCGAAAAATATTGATCTTCGGGTAAAATCGTCTCACCACATTGAATACAGGTCGTTAGGTTGGGCATATAGCCAGTGATCTTTAACAACCGGAGTTCAAAAAACTTTTTGACCATGAATACATCATCTTCGACGCTTATGCGTGTCATGGTATCTTTGACCAGGTTGAAAAGGGGTTGCACCGCTTCATCTTCGGGGGCAAAGCGATTGATTAATTCAAAAATGTAAAAGGCGTTGGCAGTCTTAACCAGATCACTTTTGATTTTCTCATACGGTTCAACAGTATCAGCCTGGGTGATAACCCAAAATGATTTGCCCTTTGCCAGCATAAGATTGATCAATGAGATGGTCTGTAAATGTCCGGCCTTCCGAGATTTTGCTTTTCGCACTCCATGTGCGTACGCTTTGATTTTTCCTTTTGAGCGGGTAAATATGGTATACAAACGATCGGCTTCTCCGTAATCTACCTGGGTAATTACAAAAGCTTCTGAATTGATTATCCGATCGCTGTCATCCATTTCTTTCCGTTATTACTCCACCAGACTTGCCGGACCGAAATATCCGGGCAAAATTTCTTTGAGCGTTGTTTCTTGTTTGATCTCACCTTGTTCATCGGCAATGATGACGATCAGTTCCGGGTTAAATTCTGCCATCACCTGACGGCAAGAACCACAGGGAGTACCCCCATTTTTCGTTACCACCGCAATCGTGTCCAGACCCATATCCCCTTCCGAAACAGCTTTAAAAATAGCAACTCGCTCTGCACATACCGTGACCGGGAAAGCCGCATTTTCGATATTAGCCCCCTGATAGACTTTCCCCGATTTGCACAACAGGGCAGCCCCGACCGGGTATTTGGAATAGGGCACATAAGCTTTCCTGCGCGCTTCTAATGCCTCCTGGATCAACTGCTTTTTTGTATTTTCATCTATCATTACGTACGACCTTCTTCTTTTTTGTTTTTAATGGCATGTGCTGGAACGCCCACCACTTTTTCACCATCCCCTACATCTTTTGTCACCACAGCGCCCGCTCCGGTGATCGCGTTCTCACCGATGGTGAGGGGTGCCACCAGCATGGTATCACTTCCAATGAAGGTTCCGTCTCCGATCACGGTCTTATTTTTTTTCTGTCCATCATAATTACAGGTGATGGTCCCAGCGCCGATATTCACGTTGTTGCCAATTTGGGCATCGCCGATGTAAGAAAAATGCCCCATCTTGGTGCCTTCACCCAGATAGGATTTCTTTACTTCTCCAAAATTACCCATATGCACATGCCTCGCTAAATGTGCCCCGGTGCGCAGACGGCAGAAAGGACCCATTTCCACGTGATCTTCCAATTCCGCTTCTTCCATCACACTCTTGAGAACACGACAGTCGTTACCGACGATGGAATCATCGATGATGGTGCCAGGACCGATTTCACAGTTTTTGCCGATCCTGCTCTTTCCACGAATATAGGTTTCCGGATAGATCACCGTATCCTGCCCGATCTCTACGCCTGCTTCGATATACACTCGCTCAGGATCGATCATGGTAACCCCATCCAGCATGAAAGCTTCATTGATCCGCCTGCGCATGATCTTCTCGACTTCAGCCAGATGAACACGATTGTTGATACCGATCGCCTCTTCCGGATCAGGCAGGTTGATCACTTTTACTGATTGGTGCGCTTGGACTGCGATTTGCAGCAGATCGGTCAGATAATATTCACCAACTGCTGATTTCTTCACGGCTTCCAGAGCATCCCACAGCCAATCTGATTTGAAGCAATAAATTCCGGCATTGTATTCATGGATTTTCAACTGTTGTGGGGTAGCAGCTTTCTCCTCTACGATCGCAAGAGCATCTTCGGATTCATTGCGGATGACGCGCCCAAATCCGCGGGAGTCATCATCCACCATGCTCACCATGCTCATCGGGCCATCATGGTTGCGCTGGGTCTCGATCAATATTTCCAGCGTTTCTTTGCGGATCAGCGGCATGTCGGCAGAGATTACCACCACCTGATCGACTCTACCTTTTAAACCCTCTTTTGCCATCGTAACTGCATGAGCAGTCCCCAATTGTTCCTTTTGAAATGCATATTGCACATCAGCATGGATGTTCTGCATCACCAATTCGCTGGCATGCCCGATCACCACTATGGGTGGTAAAGATGATATGGCTTGAGCCGTTTCGATTGAATAAGCGAGGATGGGTTTCCCCAGAATGGGATGAATTACTTTCGGAACTGCCGATTTCATCCTTTTACTCATACCCGCTGCCAGGATTACAGATCCAATTTGCATGCTACACTCCGTCCGTCCATAATAAAAGAGCGAGCTCATTGATGTTTCGTTAGCTCGCTTTTTGATTTCATTCCATTGTTTTCTCAAGCTGGGGCGCTCGGATTCGAACCAAGATCCACAGATTCAAAGTCTGGTGTGCTGCCGTTGCACCACGCCCCATTAGGGTGAATATCGTCAAGAGTTAGATATTTTAACATATTTTTATTTTTTAAGAAAATACAGGGTCCCGTTATCCACGGAACCCTGGTCGTTTATCACATTTCTTCCTGTTTATCGATTTCGCATGCGCGGATCCATGATATCGCGCAAAGCATCTCCAACCAGGTTCCAGCCTAACACAAACAGCACCAGTGCCATTCCGGGGTAGATCAAGATCCACCAATAATTAGAAAGTTGAGGAATCCAGTTGCGGGCAAAACTGACCAGTTGCCCCCAGTCTGCATACCCCACTTCGGTACCGATGCCAAGGAAACTCAATGCCGCAAAGGATACCACGATAGAACCGATATCCAGGGTAGCCACTACCAGTGTTGGATAAATGGCATTGGGGACAATATGCTTGAACATGATCCGGCTATCTTTTGCGCCGATCACACGTGCTGCCAGAACATAATCGCGCTCACGTACAGAAAGGATATCACCACGGATCAACCTGGCATAGCTCATCCAGCCGAAAGCGATCAATGCAATCGTAGCAGGCCAGATGCCTTTTCCAATGATGGGTGTCAGAATTGCAGACAATGTCATAGCTGCCATGATGAAGGGGAACGTCTGGAATATCTCCACCACCCTCATAATGATCGTATCCAAAAAACCGCCATAGAATCCTGCTATACAACCGATGATGATACCAACCAATAGCGTAATCCCTTCGATGATCACGCCAACTTTGATAGCCGTTCTGGTTCCCCAGATCACACCATAAAAGATATCCCATCCGCCACTGGCAGTCCCAAAGAGATGGATCCACTCATCGCCAACGAAGGTCTTGTACCACCACGTGACAGTAGGTGGATTTTTCACCCACAATTCCCCGGGGGCTTTCGGTATAGAACCAAACCCATCGCGCATGATCTTATAAGGATCCAGTGTGTTTTCTTTAGGGGGGATGATTTGCGGTGCAAAAGCTGCAACAAGGATAAACATCAGAATAAGTGCAAACCCAATCACCGATGAAGGGGTTGTAAAAATCCCCTTTATAATTCGATACAGTTCAGGTCCAAGAATTTTTTCTGTGCGGGAAATCGTGCGTTCGGTGTATTCACCGATTAGACCCTCAAGCTTTTTATCTAATACTTGCTGCGCTTCAGCCATTCTATAACTCCTTGTATCCTGAATTTAGGATAACCGCACACGCGGATCCAGGAAAGCATAAGTAATATCCACGATCAGGTTTGCAATCAATAGGATGAACCCGGTTAGTAAAACCAATGAAAGTACAGTAAGCACATCCAATTGAGAAGATGCTGCAGCAGCCGCAGACCCAATTCCTGGATAGATGAAGATCGTTTCGGTAATGGTTACACCACTAAACAAGCCTGCGATGGTCATACCACTCATCGTTACAATTGGTATCAATGCGTTTGGTTTGGCATGCTTATTCATCACATCTTTTTCTCTCACGCCCTTCGCCCGTGCGGTAACCACATAATCTTGATTCATGGCTTCCAACATAGAAGAACGCATGATACGCAGGTAAAGTGCCCAGTTGATATAGGAAAGGGTGATAATAGGTAAGACCATGTGGCGCAATGCATCCAGAAAGATGTCAAAACGTCCATTGATCAGCGCATCGACGGTCACCAAGCTGGTGTAACTGATGAATTCGTCGCTGTTCACGGTCAGCATCGCCCAATTGGAAAGTCGATCGGGGGGGAATATCTGATGCTGGGCATAAAAGATCATCAACATTAATAATCCGAACACGAATGAGGGAAAAGAATAACCTAATATACCAAATAGACGTGCTATTTGGTCAATAATATTATTATGGTTTTTCGCCGCCACAATCCCCAACCAGGTGCCTACCCATATCAACGGAACGATGGAATATAATGCCAGTTCCACGGTTGCCGGGAAACGACGCTTGATCAGGTCAATAATATTTTGATTCGCAGATCTGGAATATCCAAGCTCCCCTCTCAACAAACCTCCTTCGATCTCTCCCGTCACTGGATCCTTATGACCAACCAGCCAGTGATAATACTGTACAAAAAATGGGTCATCCAGTCCATAGCGCTTGATCAGAGAATCCATCATGATGTCATTTTTCGGGATGTCTCTTACATATAAAGAAACACGTTCTGCGGGAGATAAGAATGATAGCATTCCATATATAAGAAGACTTACGCCTAACAGGATAAGGGGAATGAGCAATAATCTGCGGATTATATATTGGGTCATTTTTCTTTCTCGATTCCTTAGATTTTAGCTGGGGGCATTAACTGCCCCCAGCTAATATTTCTTACTTACCTGACCTAGTCTTTAGAAAGTACGTAGTACCACTTGTTGGAATAGATCGGGTTGTCATACCAGCCATTTTCCCATGGCTGTGCATAGTGACGGCCCTTGAGCGTGAACAGCAACATTGCCGGGGCGGTGTCATGATACAGTGTGTTGAATTCTTCTTTGTAGATTCTCTCGCGTTCGGCAGGATCGGTTTCCTGTACGGCGCGGGAGTTGATCTCTGAGAATTGCTGGCGCAGTTCCTCGGGGAAGTTCTGCTTGAAAGCATAGTAACCGGAGGTGAATGTACCAGTCCAGTTGTGGGTGTCGAAGTAGTCAGACAACCAACCAATGATGAAGATCGGAACTTTCTTAGCATTGATGTTGGCTAAGAAGGTCGGCCACGGTAACCCAACGGTCTCGACCACGAACTGGGGACCAGCTTCCTGCAAACCAGCCTGCAGCAATTCGGCAATGGTCTGGCGCAGGGTGTTGCCCACATTGTAAACTGCGGACATACGGAAACCGAGATCGAACAGTTGTGTACCGTCTTCGGAAACCCAGGTGGAAGCTTTCAGTTCTTCCTGGCATTTTTCGATGTCATAAGTATATTGTGGTGCATCCGGATCGTAACCAACCATACCGGGCAGCATAAGTACTGGGGCACGGTTAGCTTCACCCTGCATAACTTCTTGTGCCAGGGTGTCATAGTCGAAGCAGTAGCTGAAAGCACGGCGGACATGCTCATCGGAGAAGAAATCGGCGGGAATGCCATCGCCATCCAGTGCGCCACTACCGATGAATGAGTTTCCACCTTCAATGTTGACAGTGAAGGCAAAACCGATATCGGTTCGATCGTTCGCAAAGAGAATATCGGAAATTTTGTAGAATGGTTTGGTGGGATCGGTAATTACGACCGGTTCGCCAGCCATATATTCATCATAGGTGATTTCGCCACCGATCATCTCGTCCAGGATCGGCCAGTCTTCGGTTGAACCGATCAGAATGTTATCGGCATCTCCAGCCTGTGCCATGGCAAGGCGGGTGCTGAATTCGGCAACCTGTTTGATTACAACAGTCTTTAACGCTGCAGGACCAGTTGGGGCGCCTTCCCACATGGGTTCGCTCATCCAGTAGTCCTCATTGGCGGTCAATACAACTTCCTCGCCGGGGGTCCAGTGATCAAGTTTGTAGGGACCGGTGCCCATGGCATCACTACCAATACCTAATTGGTTCAATTCCTCGGTGGGAACTGCATAGTAGTCAGCCCATGTAGCGCAATCGCCATCCCAACCACCATTGGCGCCAACCCATGCTTTGCTTTCAATAGCTGCCCAACCACCATTGGCTAAGGTAGCGATGAAAGGAGCCCACGGTTGTGCCAGGTTGAAGGTCACGGTGCCAGCAGCGGCGTCGGCAACTACTGCAGATTGCACGGTTGCGCAAACGGCTGCCAGAGTTTCGGCATCATAGGTCTTCAAAGTAGCCTGATCATCATAAGGGGGATTCTCGGGATCAACCAGTTCTGCAACATCCACAAGCCCTGCACCAAACAACGGTTCCACAATCATCCACTGTGGGGAGATCGTGCTACCGGCTAAGATACGGCGCTGGAAGCTGAAGGCGACATCGTCGACGGTTAAATCGGAACCATCGTGGAATTTTACGCCATCGCGGATCTTGAAGGTCACGGTCAAGCCATCTTCTGAAATACCACCGTTCTCAACTGAGGGGACTTCCGTCGCCAGCATTGGAACAAAGGTTGAAGCCTGGTCTTTTTCCATGAAAACAAGGGTGTCATAAACATTTGCGATGATCTCGCCACCACCGGTTTCATAATCGCGTGATGTATCGAGAGTCTCGGGATCACCAAAAGTTGTTTCTACCCATGTTGTAGGATCCTTGGACGTTCGCCAGAATGACGCTGCATCTGCCGCTTCCTCAACAGCTCCCGCAGCCGGTGCAGCTTCGTCTGCTGCAGTGGCGGCTGGTTGGCAAGCCACGAGGAGTGTCGCAAGGACTACTAATGAGCTTAATAGTACATACCATTTTGAACGCATCTTGCTCCTCCATAAAATTTTTTACTTTTTTGTGTTACTTAAAAACAACTGCACCTCTTTCTCCTTTAGCATCACCTCCTTTGTAAGGTTTTTGTATTGTACCAAAAGTGGCAAGCCACAAAATGCCCCGGCTCCACTTCCTTCCATTCAGGACGTTCCTCCGCACAAATAGGCTGCGCTAATGGGCAGCGCGTGCGAAAACGACATCCAGAAGGAGGATTGATGGGTGAAGGTACATCTCCTTCCAAAATGATCCGTTTGCGTTTTTCCTCTATCTTTGGATCCGGGATCGGAACCGCCGATAACAACGCAATGGAATACGGATGTAACGGGTTTTCATAAAGCGTATTTCGATCCGCCATTTCAACAAACACACCCAAATACATCACGATCACACGATTACTGATATGGCGCACCATGGAAAGATCGTGCGCGATGAAGAGATAGGTTAACCCAAATTCCTTCTGCAGGTCCTCCAGCAGGTTGACTACCTGAGCCTGGATGGAGACATCCAGCGCCGAGATCGGTTCATCACAGACGATCAGGTCCGGGTTGAGTGCCAGTGATCTGGCAACGCCGATGCGCTGCCGCTGTCCACCGGAAAATTCATGGGGATAACGATCGACATAAGCCGGGTTTAACCCGACCAGTTCCAACAGATCCTTGACGCGTTTCCGAATTTCTTTCCCATGTGCAACACTATGAACCAGCAGTGGTTCCCCGATGATTTGTTCCACCGTCATACGTGGATTTAAACTGGCGTATGGATCTTGAAAGATCATCTGAATTTTTCTGCGCATGAGACGCAGTTCTTCCCCTTTCAGACGGACCAGATCCTTGCCTTCAAAAAGGACTTTCCCTTCGCTGGCTTTATAAAGCTGTACGATTGTTCTCCCGGTTGTGGTTTTTCCACAACCCGATTCACCTACTAAGCCCAGGGTCTCGCCCTTATAAATATCGAAGGTTACCCCATCAACTGCGTGAACATAACCCACGGTTCTCTGAATCACACCCCGTTTGATCGGGAAATGCATCTTAAGATCTTCTACATGCAGGATTACTTCTTGCTCTGCCATTAGCGCTCCTTCTCAGTGTATGTATCAACCCAACAGGCCACTTTGTGATTTTCTCCCACCATCATTAATGGAGGATTTTCCTCAAGACACTTGCTGACCCTGAAAGGACAGCGAGATGCAAAGGGGCAAAAAGTTGGCTTTTTGAACAATACTGGGGGAACACCATCAATGGATACAAGTCGTTTCTTCTCATCCATGTCCAGACGCGGGAGACTGCGCAGCAGACCTAAGGTATAGGGGTGCTCGGGGCGGTCATAAAGATCTTTCACATTCGCTTCTTCCACTATATAACCGGCATACATCACCACCACCCGGTCAGCTAATCCAGCTACCACTCCGAGATCGTGGGTGATCCAGATAATGGACATGCCCAGTTCTTCGCGCAAGGCTAGCACCAGATCCATGATCTGCGCCTGGATGGTCACATCCAGAGCCGTGGTGGGCTCATCGGCGATCAAAACTTGCGGAGAACAGGAAAGTGCCATGGCGATCATAGCGCGCTGGCGCATACCACCCGAGAATTGATGCGGGTAATCTTTCATGCGATCGTCCGGATTAGGAATGCGTACTAGATTCAGCATTTCAACCGCGCGATCCCAGGCTTGTTTCTTATTCATGCCCAGATGAATTTCCAGCGGTTCCATCAATTGTTTCCCGATTGTTTGAACGGGATTGAACGAGGTCATCGGATCTTGGAAGACGAATCCGATCTGCCCTCCGCGTACATGTCGTAATTCTTCACGTGATAATTGCAGGAGATCTCTTCCCTGGAAAATCGCTTCTCCTGAAACGATTTCACCCGGGGGTTGAGGTATGAGCCGCAGGGTTGAAAGCATGGATACACTTTTTCCACATCCGCTCTCCCCCACGATCCCTAGTGTTTCGCCTTCGTTCAGGGAGAATGAAACCCCGTTGACGGCGTGAACCGTTCCCTCCCTTGTATGAAATTGCGTCTCCAGGTCTTTTACACTATATAATTCTGCCATTGATAATGCCCTTTACTGTGGGATTTTGTCAAGCAAATATTAATTATCTGCCATACCTGGTCAAAAGTTCGGATTATTTTACAATACTTAAAAATGCATGTCAACTATTCACTAATCCAGTGTACAAATGTCGCATGACCAATATTTAAATATTGTAACTGCTTTTCCATTATACATCTAATTACAAGTGTCACTGAAATCCCAATACTCTATCGAAGAATACGGATAATTTTCATCTTGTTTCTCGCCTGGAATGCACAGTGAATTTTTCGTTACCAGAACCCTGGGGGTGAAGAATAGGGATACAAAGGGGCTCTCTTGGTCCAGGATGGTCGCCGCCGCCACATGGTTGGCAAAAGCACTTGTGGGGTCTGCGCTGCCGTTCTGTGCTATTTCACATAACCGGTCAAATTCTGCATTTTGATAGCCACCGATATTGCCGCCTCCTGCATCCTCCCCGATCCAATAATTGTCAATGGACGGGATCTCTTTGCTTTCGAATAGTTGACAGGGTAGCGTGTCACCTACATGCCATGCGATCAATGCCAGATCAAAATTTCTGCCGAATAAAACCCCTTCTGGTCCCGCAGCATAGAGTTCGGTGGGGGACATGCTGAAAACATTCACCTGGACACCACACTGCGCCAACGAATTCTTGATCGATTCGGCAATTTGTGTATTTTGACTGCTCTGTGAGGCGAACAAATTCAATGTCAATGCCGTTCCATCAGGGACATTGCTCACACCGGCTGCTGTGCGTGGGGTCTCTGGATTGCTATCCAGGTCCTTCCATCCCAGAGTGGTCAACGCACTTTGTGCGCTGGTGGGATCATAAGACACCGTGTTTCCAACCGTTAATCCTTCCGGAAGATACGGGAAATAGGTAAATTGGGCTTGCTCGCCATCCATACCCGCCACTTGCCGGATCGCCGTCACGTCAACGCACTGGCGAATGGCATTACGGACGGCTGCATCGCCCAGTATATCGGGTCGGTCAGAACCATAAGGGTAATACCCGTCATCATAAGAAGCAGGTTTTATTCCGAATAATAGTACTTCCCAATTCTCGCCTGTAAGAACTTCTACACCATAATCGGGATCCGCTTGCAGTGCAGTGGTCTCGCCAGTCATTCCTTCCGTGATAAGAGAACTATCAACCACATCACAACCTTCGTTTTCGAGCAGATCGTTGAGAGCCCTATCTTCTTTTATAAACTTTATGTTGATCTTATCAACAGCCGGATACCCTTCGGATGCACGAAAGTAATAGTCGTTCTTTTCTAATGTAATGCTCTTCCCCGCTTGCCAGTCGGTAATTTGGAAAGGTCCCCATGCAAGCGGTAACTTTGTTGCCATATCTGTTGTCGCCAAATCCGCGGGGGCATAAGAACTCCAAACGTGCTGCGGTAGTGGGGTAAAGAAATACGAGGCATAATCTGAGGTGACAAACCCGGGCAATATCGTCACCAATACACTGTGCTCATCCAAAACTTGATAATCGACAATTCGATCAATAACGTTTTGGTACGCCGTATTGTGAAGATCTTGTGCAATTCGAAAAGAATACTGTGAATCACCGGCGGTCACATCCTTTCCATCGGACCAGCGTATTCCATCCTTTATTTTAAAAACCAATGTCAACTGATCCATCTGTATCTGGCTCACCCCATCCCAGGTAACCGCGCAATCCAACGACTGGCAGCCCCGCGGATACAACTGCACCCCCGTTACAAGATTCGTGACATTCCCTTCCACATCCACCATCAGATCACCCCCATTCACTCCAACCGGTGAATAGCTGGCACTTCCATCACTCAAACTGGGGAGTTTATCCACGATCACCGGAACATGCTCGTAAGCAACTCGATCGAATGGACCATCGTAGATCGCTTCATGGATCAAATCAGCCGTCTTATTCGATTTTCCATACAAAAACAGGCTTTCCGGTTCATCTGCAACACATACCACTGCTTCTTTTAAGGGAAGTGCTGTCGCAGTAGGCTCAAAAACGGTGGGAGTTGCCCCACTCGCATTTGTACCGCTGCAAGAAGAAAGGATGAGCGCTGTTCCTAAAATGCTAACGGTGAATAGGGGGATAATCTTAATTTTCATGGGGGTTCTCTTTCATCGAACTTGTCAAAATTCTTGGGAATCTTCGATCTCTTTTCTTAATCGTAAATACGAATCATACCGGGCTGCACTGATCTCTCCGCTCTGTACGGCTTTTTTGATAGCACAGCCGGGCTCCATTTCATGCCGGCAATCACTGAACTGACACGCTGCCACATGGTTTTTGAATTCGCAAAAATATGCGTCCAGTTCTTCAGGTTCGATATCCCAAACCGAAAGCTGGCGGATGCCCGGTAGATCAGCCACCCAGCTCTTTTCATCCAGTTCAAATAATTGGCGCACTGTGGTGGTATGCCTGCCTTTGGCTGAATTTTCCTTGACGGAACGCACTTCCAGCCCCAATCCGGGTCGCAGGGCATTCAACAAACTGGTCTTTCCCACACCTGAGGGTCCTGCGAATGCCGATATTTTTCCCAACAAATGCCCACGCAGCTCTTCGATCCCGATCTTTTCTTTTGCCGAACTGTATACCACTTTGTATCCCAGATCGATATATGGGGAAAATATGGCATCGGCCTTCTGCTTGCCGATCAATTCCATCTTGTTGGCCACGATCAAAACTTGAATTTTTTGTCTTTCCGCGATCACCAAAAATCGGTCCAGCATGCGCAGGCTCGGGTCGGGTTCGGCACAGGCAAATACAAAGACGGCCTGGTCCGGATTCGCCAGCAAAATTTGTTTATAAACGCCGCGTGCAGTGGGGGCAGTGCGCACCAGCGCGCGCTCACGTTCTTCGATTTCTTCAATGGCACCTGTATTTTCATTTTCAAGATTCACCAGCACTCGATCACCTACTGCCACCAGGTCTTCCATCTTGTGATGTTGTTTCAGGCGACCTCGTAATTGACAGGTGACCATCTTTTCACCGCACTTCACGGTAAAAAAGCCTGCTTGCAGGCGGATCACCACGCCGGGAACCCTGGAATCTGTCATCCAGCAGGAGTTGCCGTTGGCTGTATCTCTACCGGTTCACGTGTAGGTGATTGGGTAGGAGTAAGCGTAAATTCCAGCGTCGGGGTGCGGGTCACGTCGAATTCAGCTTCCCACGGGTACAGTTTCTGGGGCTCGCCGAAATAATAGGTTTCAATGATACGTCTGAAAATGGGGGCAGCTATCTCCGAACCTTCCCCGGCGTTCTCTACCAGCACCACCACAGCAATATCCGGTCTATCTTCCCGGTTGGTATCGGTATACCCGGCAAACCAGGCATGCGGATCACCGGTGGAATTAGTCGCCGTGCCGGTCTTCCCGTACATGGTGATGTTCAACCCACTCAACTCGTCATGGGCGGTACCACGCCGTGAACTTACCACCAATCCCATCCCTTCGCGGATAGAATCCAGAGTAGATTGGCTGATCGGCAGGGTCCCCTGTTCCTCAGGAGCGAAGGTGTAAGTCGTGACGCCTGTGGAACTGGTCATGCTTTCGATCAATTGCGGTCGATAGAGCGTCCCGCCATTGGCGAGCGCCGCGATGAAACGAACCACCTGCAGTGGGGTGACCAGCATCTCGCCCTGTCCGATGCCCTGTTGTACCGCATCGCCGTCGGTCTTGGGATCAGGGATAGAACCAACGTCTTCAGCCACTTGCTCGATGCCAGTGGCACTTCCCAATCCGAAGCCACGCGCCATATCGGCAAGATAGGTGGCGCCCATCTGACGGAACAGATCCAACCCCAAATGGTAGAACCACGGGTTGCAGGAACGCATCAACCCCTCCACCAGGGTCAGATCACCACTGGGGTCATAGCCCTTTGCCAGGGTCCAGTCTTCAAATTTCTCACCGGGCAGTTCCTCAAAGTAATAACCACAATAATAGGAAGAGTCGGGGGTGTACAGGTTGCTCTCCAGGGCTGCCGCCATGGTGATGATCTTGAACACCGAGCCTAACGGATAAGTTCCCTGAGTAGCTCTGTTGAGCAGGGGCAGGTTTTTATTATCCAGCATCTCGGTCAACAATTGTTCACTATTGATATCATCCGGGTTGAATAGATTGGGGTCAAAGCCCGGAGAAGACGCCATCGCCAGAATGCGCCCGGTTTCCACTTCCATCACAACAGCCGCCCCGGTAAAACCCTGAATGGCTTTTTGCGTTTCCAACTGCAAGTTCTTCTCCAGTGTGGTGGTGATAGATTGCGCCGGTTGCGGATCGGCTTGCGAAATGCGCGTGACCACCTGACCATCCGGATTCACTACATAGAGCGAAGCGGATGGTTTCCCAGCCAGAGATTCCTCGGCAAATTTTTCCAATCCAGCCTGTCCGATGCTTTCATCCCCCACATAACCTTTTTGTATATATTCCGTTTGTTGTTCCTCAGACATGCCCAATACATACCCGATCGCTTGCGGTGCGATACCGCCGTTGTAGTAATAGCGCGAATCATATTCTGTCATGACCAACCCACCCAGGTTGGAAATGGCGTTCCAGCGTTGATTAATCTCATCAGCAGATGCTTCTCCAATCGGCACATACCAGGTTGGTCCGGCATCTTCATATGCCTCGTAAATGGATTGGGTGGTTTTTCCGGTGAGTTCAGACAGGTTGTAAACCAGCTGACCTTCCCTTCCATCTTCGATCTCGCCAGGGGTAATGCCTAACGCATAGGCGGTGGTTTCTGCCACGATCGGCTCACCGTTGATATCATAGATATCACCACGTTCCTGTTTGCTCACTTCCAGCGCCAGCGTGTTGCCGCCGCTTAACTCGGGCAGATAGGCACCGTTATCCCATACCAGTTTCCAACCATCTGCTTCCAGTTCCCAGTTGGTTTCCGGTTGGCGGCTAAACTCACCAAAAAGAGATGTGGTGAATTGAACGTCAAATTTGACGTACGCCGTGTTCGGGTTGGTGGTAGTGGCAGCCAACTGCGCCGTCAGGGATTGCAGGGTCAGGTTCTTCGAAAACTGTGTGAGCAGGGCAGTGAAGTCATCCTGTGTGATAGCTGTCTGGCTGGGTTGCGATAAAAGTCCGTACATGCCCGTATAATCAGAGTCCTGCCAGGCATCCAGGTAGCCCTGCGCTGTTTCATCCACCTCCGGAACCGCGGTTTTGGCGATCACCGGGGTTGGCAGCATCTCAGGTTCTTTGGGTCCACATCCTGCGATCAAAAAGGACATGATCGCGATGATCGAAAATATTTTAGTGAGTTTTTTCATTTTCTATCCTATATCTTCGCCATCCAGCACTCGAGAAAAGATCGGACATGAGTAGTGGAGGTTTTTCTGGCAAATATCTGCCACTGGTACACAATTATACCCATCTATCTTGCGCAGATTTCTTTCAATATGGCAAAAAGGAAATCCCATCACACTGGCGAAACAACCGTTGAAAGCCGGAACAGGATGGAGAGATTGGCTTTGAATAGCGTACGCACCGGCTTTATCCAGTGGATCCCCCGTTGCTACATACGCTTTTATTTCTTCCAGGGTATACGTACGCATCTTCACATTGGAAACACACAGGTCCGCTAAGCATCCTCCCATTTCATCAATGACACAGATCGCGGTAGCCACCTGGTGGACTTTCCCGCGTAACGCCAGCAACATTTCTTCTGCCTGGGCGACATCCTTCGGTTTGCCCAGAATGCGCTCCCCGTGGATGACAATGGTATCAGCCGCCAGGATGATCTTATCTTTCCCACCGCATTCATACACTTTTTGCGCTTTTTGACGTGCCAGGCGCTGCACATGTTGTAATGGCTTTTCGTCCTGCTGTAAACTCTCATCGATATCGGCAGGGGTGCTTTTGAATGGGATCTTCAACCAGGTCATCAATTCCTGCCGGCGTGGCGAGGACGATGCCAGGATCATATTGGGTTGTTGCATATCGCACAGATTTTATCATGTTGTAGCCGTTATAATATCTTCACAATATTTCATACACAACAGGTGCTTATGCAACTCAAGGTCTTAAATTCTTTTCCCGACGAACTCCAGGCTGATTGGGATGCACTGCTACAGGTCAGTGCATCCAACGTTCCTTTCCTGCGCTTCGGCTTCCTTAAAAGCTGGTGGCAAAATCTGGGTGGAGGTGAATGGGAGCAGGGCGAACTTCATATCATCCTGGGTTATGATGAAGAACATCTGCTGGGCATCGCACCCTTCTTTATCACCTCTCAAAAAGGGAAGAAACTACTAACCCTGCTCGGTAGTGTCGAGATCTCCGATTATCTTGATCTGATCGCTGCTCCTGCCGATTACCCCGGCTTTTTGAATGCGGTGTTGAATTTCTTGCAGCAAGAAGATTCGCTCACCTGGGATACCCTGCGTTTCTCCAACATTCCACAGAATTCCCCGCTGCTGTCACTCTTTCCCCAGATTGCACTCCCCCCTTCCTATTCACGCACTTTGACCAAGACACAACCCGCACCTATGCTGGCACTGCCCGGTACATGGGAGAGCTACCTCGAAAACCTTGATAAAAAACAGCGTCACGAGATCCGCCGTAAACTGCGCCGCCTGGAGCAGGAAGCACCCGATGCGCAGTTCTATTTCGTTGAAGATGCTTCAGAACTTCAATCGCTCGCCCTCCAATTTCTTGATCTCATGCGCTACGATGAAGCCAAACGATCTTTCCTCACCCCCGCCATGCAGCAGCAAATGATCGAATTGATGCAGTGGGCTTTTACCGAGAATATCCTGCGCCTGTGCTTCCTGGATATCCATGGCAGCCATGCCGCGGCTTATTTTTGTTTTGATGATGGAGAGACTATCTCCATCTACAATTCCGGATTTGATCCCGCTCTCCAGTATTTTTCACCCGGCTGGGTATTACTGAGCGATCTCATCCAGTGGTCCATAGAAAATTCCCGCGCCAGATTGGATTTCATGCGCGGGAATGAAGCTTACAAATATAAATTTGGAGCGCTCGATAACTTTATTTACCAGGCTGTGATCGAGAAAACCACACAAACTTAGAATTCGGCTTCCCCCCATACTTTGATCAGACGCCGGTAGAATTTCACCATCCCACCAAAGGCATCCACACCGATGCGTTCATCGATGCCATGCATGCGTGCAATATCAGCGCTTTCCAACACCAGCGGGGAGAAATGATAGAGCTGTTCGCTCACATCCTGATAATGGCGCGCATCGGTTGCGAACATCAACAAATAAGGTGCCACGGGCATATTCCCGAATACCTGGCGGATCACGAGTTCCAGCGTTTTATAAGCCGCTGTGTCTGTGGTAGATACTTTGCTCGGACCCCAGGCGTCCGCCATATCGATCTCTGCCTCCACGCGCGGGTCTTTCACCACTTTTTGGATATGCTCGATGACCGATGCTTGCGAATCGCCGGGCAACAGGCGGAAATTGATCTTTGCACGCGCTTCCGACGGCAGAATATTATCCTTGATACCACCTTTGATAACCGTGGCGGCATGGGTAGTACGGATCAGGGCATTGGTTTGCACCGTTTTTTCAAGCTGCTTGACCAGCAGTGATTTCAGCAGCCAGGTGTTCGCCAGCACAAAACGCACCGCAAAGGGGAACAGGAAAGCCACGTTTTTCAAGGTGGCGATCGCCAGATCGGGTCGCGCCGGGAAAGGATTATCATCCATCAACGCGATGGCTCTTGCCAGCACGCCGATCGCAGTCTGGCGTGGCGGGTTCGAGGAATGCCCGGGGGTACCCTTGGCAACCAGGTTGACCGTGACATATTCTTTTTCACCCACCCCGATCAACCCAACCGGCAGTTCCACGCCCGGAACCAACCCATGGCTGATCATACCGCCTTCGTCCAGCACGGCTGCCAGT
The DNA here is from genome assembly GCA_012797815.1 of Chloroflexota bacterium. GTDB lineage: Bacteria > Chloroflexota > Anaerolineae > Anaerolineales > Anaerolineaceae > UBA4781. The sequence continues at coordinate 28,780 of JAAZOK010000166.1, forward strand.
TTGATGCCCCTGCCTTTCAGGGCAGCCGCGATGCTCTTGGCACCGCTCTTGCCGGAAATCTCTTCATCGTGCCCGAGTCCCAGATAGATATCGCGCTTGGGCTGAAATCCATCCGCCAGCATTTTTTCGATCGCCTCGAACATCCCGATGGTATGGTTTTTCATATCCAGCGTACCGCGTCCCCAGATAAAGCCCTGTTTGATCTCACCTTTGAATGGATCAGCATGCCAGGCAGGCAGGGTTGCTTCATCCACGGGCACCACATCTAAATGGCTCGCCAGCAGGATCGGTTTTAAGGATGGGTCGGATCCCTTCCAGTGATACAACAGGCTGTACTGGTTGATGGTCTCTTTTTTCAAATTCTTATGGATGGTTGGATAGGTTTTTTCCAACCACTGGTGATACTCTCTAAAAGGACTGTAATCCCCCGTCTCCATTTCTTCTTTGGAGATGGTTTTTATACTGATAGCTTGCGCCAGGTGTGCGGCAGCCCGGCTGGCATCCACTTCCGGCAGCTCTACATTGGCATTTTGATAGGGAGGTTCTCCCAGTTGCAGCGTACGAAAGAGCATAACCAGGAATAGCAGCAGGATGATTCCAACAATGATGAGTAAGATAGCCATATTCAACCTCGCTTTTCAGATGATCAGGATTATAAATTCCTTTTAAATAGAAAAGCCAACTCTTGTTCAAATTGGCTTTTCAAAAAACTACTTACTTGCCAGACCGGAGAGCATTTGTAGCACGGTATTGGCTACTAATTCAGTGGATTGGCTTCGGTAGGTTTTTTCACCGCTCTGTGTGCTGTTGACCAGTGCCTTGGTGATTGCTTCGATGTCAGAGCTGCCCGATTGTTTGGACTGCATATATGAGAGCCCTGCGCCCAGTAGATCGCCAAGATCCAGACCCTGGTCTTTACTTGCAGAAGAGGTGGAGGTTGTGCCACCCAGTAATGAACCAAGCAGATCGCCCAGACCCGCACCGCTTTGTGTTTGGGTGCTGGTCTTGGTCTCTCCACCACTCATCAGCGTTTGCAGCAGCGGCAGAATGGTGTTCATATCAACGGTTTTTCCGCTGATCTCTTTCGAGGCTTCGGTCAAGCCTTTAGCGTATACCTGGGCAGAACCACTGCTGGATTTTTGGCGTAATAACTGTGCCGCATATTCTAATTGGTCAGCCGGGTCAGCGCTTTTCTTTTCTTTCATGGCAGTGGTGATTACGTCAAAGATCTCAACCATATGGTCCCCATGGTCATGATTATAATCATCCGCTTCATTCAAGGAAGCCTGGTTGGTTTTGATCGTTTTCGATACTTGTTTGAAAATATCTAATAAATTCAATTGTTCGTTGCTCATCAATTTATCCTATTTTTTATATTTTCTATATTGTACATTTTTTTCTTGTTCACAAAGCAGAATTAAGTGATTCTTATATTTTTCTGAAACATCCTTTCCGGCTTAATATTCTTGGTTTCTCTTGATATTAGGATTATTATTTAAGACAGGGATAAAACAAACGAAGAAGCCATTCTGCTTCTTTGATCTAACACGATTTTTAAAGGCAAACTTATGGGTCAACATATCCATCTCGTTTTCAAAACACATTTGGATGTCGGTTTTACTGATTATGCTTCAACAGTTATCCAAAATTATTATTCGAAATATATCCCAACTGCGTTAGCCACCGCACGGGAAATGCGCACCATGCAACAACCCGAAAAATTCATCTGGACCACCGGTTCCTGGCTGATCTATGAATATCTCGAGCAAGCCACGTCTGCACAACGTAAAGAAATGGAAAATGCCATCCTGGCAGGAGATATGACCTGGCATGCCCTGCCGTTTACAACCCATACCGAATTAATGGATGTCGAACTATTCCGCTTTGGTCTGTCGCTTTCTCAGGAGCTCGACCGGCGTTTTGGGAAACACACCATCGCCGCCAAGTTAACCGATGTGCCCGGTCACACACGCGGGATCATTCCGTTAATGGCAGAAGCAGGCATTAAATTTTTACACATCGGCATAAATCCCGGTTCCACCATCCCCTGTGTCCCTCCCCTTTTCCGCTGGCAAGATCCTTCAGGAGAAGAACTTATGGTAATGGTGGAGAGTGGTTATGGAAATATTTTCACGACCGCCGGGTTGGAAGATTCACTGGCATTCGCCCACACCATTGATAACCTCGGACCACAATCGACACAGCAGGTGCTTGATATTTATCACTCGATACGAAAGTCTTTCCCCAATGCGCAGATTTTTGCTTCGTCTCTCGATGCTTTTGCCGCTAAATTAGAGCCGATCCGCCAACAGCTTCCATTGGTCACCGGAGAAATAGGAGATACCTGGATACATGGCACCGGCAGTGACCCCCTCAA
>JAAZOK010000041.1 GCA_012797815.1 Chloroflexota bacterium
AATTGGGAGTTGTTCCCCGCCTGGTCACCGGATGGCACTAAGATCGCCTTCAACGGATTAGTCCCCCACTCCGGCAACACCGATGTGTATGTGATGAACGCGGATGGCAGTGAGGTGCGCCAGCTCACGGCTGCCCCCGGTTTTGATGAGAACCCCGCCTGGTCGCCGGATGGCAGCCAGATTGTCTTTCAGACCAACCGCGATGGCAATTTCGAGATCTATATAATGAATGAAGATGGGGGTGATGCGCATCCCCTGGCGGCTGATGCGGCGGATGAACTGTGGCCGTCGTGGGTGAGAGTGGTTATTGGCAATTAAATATAATAAATCGAATTAATACTAAACTGAGAGTTATTAATTGCAGGTGTGCTTTTTCGTTTTTGGAAAAATTACTGTTGGTATAGTTTTGACAATGATATTTCTAATGTGTGTTAGTCATAAATAATACTTTACATATTCCTTAAAATTCTCTTCGAAGCTATCCAACCAAGCTTCGATAAAGGCTCTTTCTTCGAATAAAGGTAGTAGATCCGCTGCCAGATCCGCTTTTTTCAATCTGGCTATCTTTTCATTCAGCATCTGCATGGCGGAATGTACGCTGTATGACCGATTACCGTCTTTGGCTAATTTTTCTTCCAATGGCTGTACTTTTTTCTGCATGAACCACAGCAGGTCATAAAAATCCCTGCCTTTAATGGTGATGGCGCTGTTACCTACCTGGAAATTCCGTTCCAGGCAAGCCAGCATCTTGCCCGCCATCATGGTTTCCAACGAGAAGTGGGCAGTCACAAAACTGCGCCCGTAAACCAGCGTGGGCGTTTTCTGGATAATGGCGATCTGTTTGTGCTGGCTTATCTCCACTTTCAGGTTCAAGCTTTCATTCTTGTGGGTAGCCAAACCGAGTGTATACAGGATGGGGAACTTCAGCGTTATCCGGTAGATACCTCGCTCACCTTGTTGAGAACGGGCGTTTACCTCATCATACCCAATATTGACACGAAAAAATGACAGCAAATCCTCTTTCAATGAATGTATGTCAATTTCGTTGCTGTTATCCAGATCTAGATCTTCCGAAAGCCGATTCAATCCATAATTGACATGAAGACAGGTGCCGCCATAGAAATTCAACTTCCTGTAAAGAGGATGATTGTAGAGAAAATCCAGGGTATAGGCTTGTAGAAATTCTTTGAGCACGATCCGTTTGCTCTCGTTTGCCATAAGAGGGTCTTTTTGAGAAAGGACATTCTGCATGGATTGGATTAATGTTGCCATACCGTTTTCCTCAAATGATTTAGAACCCGATCCATTTTTCTACTCTTGCTGGCTGCAACGATTTCAGCGAATTCCTCCTGTTCATCTTGCGACCGGTCATCCAGATTGAGACGCAGGTCTTCCACCAGATCATAACTGAGGGATGGGCGTAAATAAAGATAATCAAAAAGCGCCTTTGCGACGGTCGCTTGTGAAAAGGGGATCCCCATGTATTGCATGATGATGAATCCGCTGTAAAGAGCCTGCTTGATATTACGATAGGTGAAGGTCCCCATTTTATTTTCGATCACACGGGTATGTTTGAGGGTGATGGCTGTGACCGGGTAAGTTATCTCTGTTAGAATACCGTACCTTTGTAAAATATAATCCAGCGAAACGTAAGATTGTGGGATCAAAATGGCGCTGACGGCAGGCGCAAAATCAGCATCGGAACGGTGAAGTTCGTAAAAACGGTGCGTCATATAGACCCCTCTTTTTAGCTGATAAATATGCCCTTCTTTCATCCAGCGATACAGGGCAGTCGGGATAGTTCCGGCAGCCATATTTTCATCGCCAATGAGCTGCTTTACTGCTTCGATGGTGAAATAGGGTAGGGTATCAAAGACGTTCAAAAATTCTGTGTTCATGTAGGATAATAGACAATTATTGTCTATTATCCTACACAAAATGTATTATTACAAGGATATACAATTATGCTTAAAGGAAATTATGCGCACTGAAAAAGAGCTGTTCGACCTCATCCTGCAGGTGGCACGGGACGATGAACGCATCCGGGCGGTGATCCTGAACGGGTCGCGCGCCAACCCGCACGTTCCTCGCGACATGTGGCAGGATTATGACGTGCAGTATATCGTCAGCGATCTGGTACCCTTCATTGACCAACCTGCCTGGGTGGAACAATTTGGTGACCTGCTCATCATGCAGATGCCCGATAGTATGGGTGACCCACCCCCCGCTTCCTTCGATCATTTTGCTTACCTGATGCAGTTCGCGGATGGCACGCGCATCGACCTGACCCTGCTGACCATGGAAGCCTATCAGGCGCGCACCGGGGACAGCCTCAGCCTGGTGCTGCTCGATAAGGATGCCAGCCTGGGAACCTTCCCCCCGCCGGATGAACGTGATTATCTGCCCCAACCGCCTACCCCCAAAGCATTCGATGATTGCTGTAACGAATTCTGGTGGGTCAGCCCTTATGTTGCCAAAGGCTTGTGGCGCGGGGAGATCCCCTATGCCAGGTTCATGCTGGATGAGATCATGCGTGCCCAGTTGATGAAGCTGCTGGTGTGGTACATCGGTATGCGCAGCGACTTTCAGGTCAACCCCGGCAAACAGGGCAGGTACTTCCAGCGCTACCTCGAGCCACCCTTATGGCAGCAGCTCCTGCGGACCTATGCCGATGCGCAGGTTGAACATACCTGGCAGGCACTGTTCGCTATGACGCAGCTCTTCCGCAGTGTGGCATTGCAGGTGGCGGCACACTTCAAATTTGCTTATCCGGATGCGGACTACCTGCGCGTGTTAGATTTTCTACACCAGATCAGGGGAACTCCCAATTGAATCAAGGTATCTGATCGGTCATTCGATTTAGAAAGGTGCTGTTCTTCGCATCGTTCATGCAGGGATGGGCAATGATGGTGACAATTCTCCTCTAAAAAGGGCACGTAATCCTTTTTACGCAATCTCATGTACAATAATTTCAAATGGAAGTTGCAATTGCACGGCTCCTTCTTTTACTTCCTGGACTGATAACCCCTTTAGGCTGCTTGATCTGGATTCGATTGCATGGAAATCGATCGCGCTGGTGTTTGTGGGGTCTGATAAGTCTATCCGCTTTATGGGTAATGGGGGGATTGTGGCTCGCACAGGGCAAGCAGTTGCTTTTTATCGGTATAGTCAGTCTGGCATTTTCAATGATGGTATGGGTGGGAGTGGCGGTCTTTTGGCGCTGGAATAACCAGTTGCCCGAGATCAACCGTCTTAAACGATTGGTAGAATCTCATTCCGATCGCATCTCGGCTCTCAGCCACGAAATACGTACTCCATTGGCGTTGATCAAGGGCGCTGCCGATCTGCTTTTAGAAGGCAAACCAGGTCCATTAACCGAGCAGCAGACCACTTTTTTGCAGACCATCAGCCAGAATGGAGAACACCTCATTAGTTTGGCGGAGGATATATTGATCCAAGCTCGTATCGATGCGGGAATTTTCCACTTACACCTGGAGCCGGTTGATATCATTCCCCTGGTCAGACGCAATGTCAATAATATGCGTTCTCTTGAATCGAGCCGGGCACAAAAATTTCAGGTGGATTGTCCGCAGGTGATCGAAAGGATCTATGCTGATCCGCGTCTATTGACACAGGTAATGTACAATTTGATCCGTAATGCATGCCGCCATACTTCTCAGGGTGGGAATATTTATATAAAGGTATCTGAAAACGACGGTGACGACCTGCTCATTATTTCTGTTACGGATGATGGAGCTGGAATGACATCCGAAGAACGCAACCGTCTTTTTGAGCGGTTTTACAGCAGTCACCCCTTGGGGGATGGTACCGGACTGGGTTTGTTGATCTCGCGCCAAATCATTGAATTACATTGTGGACATCTGATGGTGGATACAAGCCTTGGCAAAGGCACAACAGTCCTGTTTACGATTCCACGTTGGAGGGATCAAGATCATGTCGGATAAACCACACATACTGGTAGTGGATGATGAAGCCCAAATGGTGGGCATTATTGCCTATGCACTGGAAACGCAGGGGTTTAATGTCGGTTTTGCTTATGATGGCATCAGTGCTATTGAAAAAATTAAAACAGAAGCTTTCGATCTGGTAGTGCTGGACGTTAACCTACCCAAAATGGATGGCTTTGAAGTGTGTCATTTCATTCGTGAAAATACCACCATTCCGGTGATCCTGCTGACTGCCCGCGATGACCAGCAGGATGTAGTCCATGGTTTGGAGTTTGGGGCGGATGATTATGTTAAGAAACCCTTTAATCCACGGGAATTGGCTCTACGGGTTTCTGCAATCCTGCGGCGCAGCGGCTGGGGGAAAATGAGCCAACCGCTTTCCATTCGTGAAATAAATATTGATTACGAAAAAATGCAGGTTTTCTTGCGCGGTGAACCTGTTCAAATGACGAGTAGCGAGTTTCAACTTTTGGATTGTTTGGCAAGGAATGCCGGGAAGGTGTTATCCTGGCGGGAATTGATAAAGCTAGCCTGGAATTTGGAAAGCTGGGAGGGGGGAAAAGAGATGGTAAAAACGGCTATCTATCGTTTGCGTCAAAAGATCGAAAAGGATCCCCATCATCCAGACTATATTCTGACCATGCGCGGGACAGGATATATCATGTCTTCTGAAGAATAAACCGTTACCATTCTGTGACCTTCTGTGACGAGCGGGTGACCTACCCTCCACAGAAAAATGCTATTTTGATGATAGTCGGAACGTAGCAGTGCCAGTAAATTCCGAAAGCCTGCTCGTTTTTAACCCATAATTTTATTCTTGATTTGAGGAGGAAAAAATGAAAATCGTTTCTAAATCGGTAATACTTGTTTTGTTGCTGCTCTCTCTAATTCTTACGGCGTGTCAGGGCACTGCAGCATCTACCCCGGAGGCGGCTCCTGCGGTAGAGGACGTAAGCGATGCCGCAGATGCATCTGCTGACCAAGTCGTCACCGGCGAGTTGACGGTGGCGTGCGGTGCTCAAGAGGATTGGTGCCAGGCAATGACCCAGAGTTTTGAGGCAAAAACAGGCATCAAGACTAATTATGTGCGCCTTTCCAGCGGGGAAGCCTTAGCTCGTTTTATTGCCAGCAAGGATAATCCTGAATTTGATGTGTGGCATGGGGGTCCAGCCGATGGATATATTGCTGCAAAAAATGAGGGATTGCTGGAGCCGTATATTTCACCCTCTGCTGCCCTGGTACCGGATCAATTAAAAGACGCGGACGGGTCATGGACGGGGGTATATATCGGCGCCCTGGGTTTCTGCTCCAACGCCGATGTTCTCAATGATCTTGGGGTTGATGTGCCCACATCATGGGATGACCTGCTTGATCCTGCTTTAAAAGAACAGGTAGCTATTGCCCACCCGGCAACTTCAGGCACGGCTTATACTGCCTTTTGGACGTTGGCGACCCTCAACGGAGGCGATCAGGAAAAAGCCTTTGAGTATTTTGCAGAATTGCATAACAATATTCTGCAATATACCAAATCCGGCTCTGCTCCCGGTCAAATGGCGGGACGTGGCGAGGTAGCTGTGGCGATCATCTTCTCACATGATTGTGTGAAATTCAATGAAGAGGGCATGACCTCGCTGGTAGTAAGTTTCCCAGAGGAAGGGACCGGTTATGAAATCGGGGGTGCTGCTATCTTGAAGGGTGTGAAAAATCTTCCAGCCGCCCAGATGTATATTGATTTTGTCCTGAGCAAGGAAGGGCAGGAAATTGGACCGACTGTGAAATCATATCAGCTTCCCACCAATCCAGAAGCTACTGTTTCTGACAAAGTGGTGAAATTATCGGAAGTGAATCTGGTTTCATATGATTTTATCGCCGCTGCTGCAGCGAAAAATGATCTAACCGCTCGCTTTGATGCAGAAATAGCTCCTGCTCCAAAAGAATAACCCATCTTTTTTGAGGTTGGCTCTTTCAGTTCCGTAGAAAAAGCCAACCTCATTTTTTAAATAAGGAAATGTCAATGAAAACATCATTTATTGGGCAACGGATGAAAGAATTTCGTCGGATCACTTCAGATTGGAAGTTATTGATCTGCTTGCTGGTCGCAGTAATGTTTTTATTCATTGCTATCATTTATCCATTATTGAAGGTCTTTGGCGCTTTTGCCTCGCAGGGTCTGAAGCAGGTGGGAGATTTCATCATGTCTTCCATCAATCAAAAGATCATGGGAAATACGTTGTTGCTTGGCTCGTTAGTGGGTTTTTTGGGCACGGCGCTTGGTTTTTTATTTGCATATGTACAGGCTCGCGTGGATGTGCCTTTTAAAAAGTTCTTCCATTTCATGGCACTTCTGCCCGTGGTCAGCCCGCCATTTGCGGTGGCGACTTCTGCTATTGTGCTATTCGGTCGTAGTGGAATCCTCACTTACAAATTATTGGGGTTGCGCTACAACATTTACGGGCTGGATGGCTTGACCTTTGTCCTGGCACTGTCTTTTTTCCCGGTTGCCTACATGAACTTGTTAGGGATGATGCAGGCTCTTGATCCGGCTTTGGATGAGGCCGCTACCAACCTGGGTGCGAGCAAATGGAAAGTTTTTAAAACCATCACGCTCCCCATGTTGGTTCCGGGAATTGCCAGTTCTTTTTTGTTGCTGTTTGTTGAAGCAATTGCTGATCTGGCTAATCCTCTGGTTATCGGTGGGGATTTTACCGTGCTGGCTTCGCGTATTTATATCGCCATAATTGGAGAATACAATTTGACCACCGGTGCCATTCTATCAGTGCTGCTGCTGGTGCCGTCATTGACGGTATTTATGCTGCAGCGTTATTGGGTCAATCGTAAGTCCGTTATTTCGGTGACGGGAAAACCATCTGGAAAAACGCAATTAATAAAAAGCCCAATTCGCTGGATATTATTTGCATTGGTGATGATCCTTTCCCTGTTGATATTGACTATTTACGGAGCAGTGGTGTTGGGGGCATTCACAAACTTGTTTGGCATTGACAATACCTTCACTCTGGAACACTTCCGCTTTGTTTTGTTTGGATACGGATCTAAAGCGATGATAGATACCTCCTGGCTTTCACTGGTGGCAACTCCCCTGGCTGGTTTGCTTGCCATCTTGATCGCCTGGCTGGTAGTGCGCAAGCAATTTGCTGGGCGCAGTTTGCTTGATTTCACTTCCATGTTGGGCATTGCGGTACCCGGAACGGTGTTGGGTATTGGGTACGTGTTGGCTTTTCGCAGTGCGTCGGAGATAGCTGGAATTACTATTCTGCCTTCGCTGGCGGGAGGCAGTGCTTTTGGAAGCGGAGCGATAGCAATAATCCTGGCTTTTATTGTGCGCAGCATACCGGCTGGTGTGCGGTCAGGGGTATCTTCATTGCAGCAGATCGATCCGGCTATAGAAGAAGCCTCGCTCAGTCTTGGTGCTGATAACGGGATTACGTTTCGCAAAATCACGGTACCGCTGATCCGCCCGGCATTGTTAACCAGTTTGGTATATAGTTTTGCGCGCTCAATGACTTCTCTTTCGGCGATTGTTTTTCTTACCACTCCCGGAACAAAGATCATGACGGCTCAGATCTTAAACGAGGTGGATGCCGGGCGTTTTGGCAACGCATTTGCGTATTGTGTCATTTTGATTTTGATCGTACTGACTGTGATTGGTGGTCTCACTCGATTGATCGGTAAATCACACTTGTCTGCAGGAATTGAATACGGGAATATTTCGTAGGAGAAAGCATGGAATCTACAAAAGAAAAAAACAGCAACCTGGTTCTGGAACAGGTTGAAAAAATATTTGAACAGGGCAACAATCACGTTCGAGCGGTGGATAATATCTCCATCGATATTCATGAGGGCGAATTTCTAACCTTATTGGGTCCTTCTGGCTGTGGAAAAACAACCACACTTCGTTTGATCGCCGGTTTTGAGTTTCCGACTCATGGCAGAATACTTCTGGATGGCGACGATATTGCAAATTTACCGCCTAATAAACGTCCCATGGCGATGGTTTTTCAATCCTATGCTTTATTCCCGCATCTCAATGTCTTTGAAAATGTTGCCTATGGTTTGCGGTTGCGGAAACAGCCGGAAAAGGTCATTCGTGATTCGGTGGAAATAGTGTTGCATATGATGAATCTGGCAGGGTTGGAAAAGCGCACCCCCAACCAGCTGTCGGGTGGGCAGCAGCAGCGTGTGGCATTAGCCCGTGCGATCGTTACCAAACCCAGGGTGTTGTTGTTTGACGAACCCCTCTCCAATCTGGACGCTAAATTGCGAGCTCAAATGCGTATTGAACTGCGCCATTTACAACAGCGTATGGGGATAACCAGCATTTATGTTACCCATGATCAAACTGAAGCAATGAGTTTATCAGACCGAATTGTGGTCATGAATAAGGGACGCGTTGAACAGCTAGGCAGTCCAATTGATATCTATCGCCGCCCGGATTCCTTATTTGTGGCAGATTTTATTGGACGTGCAAATTTTATAGAGACAAAGATTCTGTCACGAGAAGATAAAATCACCTGTACGGCAGAAGCGCTCGGGCAAAAAATCCGTGTTCCGTCTCATCGTTTTCTCCAACGTGGACAACCTGCCTATTTGGTAGTGAGACCTGAAGGTGTGCACTATACTCGCGTTGAAGGGGATAAGGCAAACGGTCGTATTAAAACGTCTATCTACTTGGGATCTTCTGTTGAGACCGAAATTGAAGCGGATAAATTTACTTTAGTCGCTGTGGATAATGACCCTGCAGTTGATCACATCCTGTCAGATGGTAGTTCGGTTCGAGTGTCATTTGATCCGGCACGTTGTTATTTGCTTCCCTATGAAAAACAACTGCCTGAAACAATGGTGCCAAAAAATAGTGAATGATTTTTTCATCACGTTGTTTTTCTAAATCGCCCGTTGGATTTTAGATAAGACGCAAAAATTAACGCACTGGGAAGGTAGTGCCATTTTTTATGGTTCTATCATGACCCTCGAAAATGTCTTTGAAGATCGCGGGCGATCCTTTGAATTCCTACAGTCAATTTTTAAACCAGTTGATACCGCCGAGGCGGCTTATGCGCCTGTTTCTTGAAGAATATGACCGGGACTCATCAAGGCGCTGTCGAAAAAATATTTATAAATCTCATGCTTTTTTCAGGGAAAGTCTTCTCTATAATTAGCTTAACGTTATTGGTATTCCAAAGATGCGCAGGATGAGATAGCTAAAGAAAAGGAATGGAAGATGAGCCAGATGGGGAAAAAGGTCGACATCAAGCTTGTCGGCAAAGCTGATGTGAATGAGATTCTCGATGTCTACCTTCAAAGTGAAGATTTTCTGGCATTGGGTCCGCAGAGCAATGCCACTGTGCAGATGGTAGAACAGGATATAGAAGAGATCGTACGAGAGGGCGGAAATTTCTATGGCATCTTTGACCAAATGAGAAAGATGATCGGGGTAGTGGCGTATGTGCCAGGGAATTTTCGGAATGACCCCGCCAAAGCTTTTCTGTCCCTGTTGATGATCTCGAAACCCTATCGCAGCAAGGGGGTGGGAGAAGAAGTGGTGGTGATGGTCGAAGAGGAAGTTTCCCACGACGAGACCGTCAATATGATCGAATCCGCTGTGCAGGTGAACAATCCACGGGCGATCAGTTTCTGGAAGAGGAACGGTTATCGCATTACCAGCCGACCACAATTACAGTCCGACGGAACGGTGATCTATCGGCTGCAGAAAAAGATCCGATAGATCAAAAACAGATTCTCCGTGCACCGGATTGTCATCAGCCAGGTTATCGAAAGAAGAAAACGACCACGTTTTTTGATAGAACATGATAAGGAATAAGATCTTAAACGGTGGCATGCCAGCCTGGTTCACAAAGTGTAATCAAAGATACAGGAGATCAAAATGCAATATAGAGAATTGGGACGCACGGGTTGGAAAATATCGGCTTTGAGTTTCGGCTCCTGGGCGATCGGTGGTAGCTGGGGATCGACAAAAGATGATGAATCCATTGCAGCCTTGCACCGTGCCCTGGATATGGGAGTCAATTTCTTCGATACCGCCGATGTGTATGGCGATGGGCGCAGCGAAAAATTGCTGGCGAAATTGCGGCAGGAGCGTTCCGAGCAATTCTATATTGCCACCAAAGCCGGGCGCCGGTTGGATCCGCATGTGGCAGCGGGTTACAACCGTGCCAATCTGAACGCCTTTGTGGAGCGCAGCTTGAAGAACCTGGAAACGGACACCATCGATCTGCTGCAGTTGCACTGCCCGCCCACGGATGTATATTACATGCCGGAGGTTTTCGGTATTTTGGATGATCTGGTGCAGGCAGGCAAGCTGCGCTACTATGGGGTGAGCGTGGAAAAGGTGGAAGAAGCCCTGAAGGCTATTGAATATCCGCATGTCCAGAGCGTTCAGATCATCTTCAATATGTTTCGCCATCGCCCTGCCGAATTGTTCTTTAAGCAAGCCAAACTGCGCAAGATGGGCGTTCTGGCGCGTGTACCGCTGGCATCCGGAATGTTGACCGGAAAGATGAAACCCACCACTACCTTTGACAAAGATGACCATCGCGCCTTCAATCGTCATGGCGAAGCCTTCGACCGTGGCGAGACCTTTTCGGGGGTCGATTATGAGATCGGACTGCAAGCGGTGGAGGAGTTGAAGGCTATTTGCCCGCCCAATATGAGTCTGGTGCAGTTTGCTCTGCGCTGGATCTTGATGTTCGATGCGGTCACCTGTGCCATTCCGGGGGCGAAACGCCCTGCGCAAGCACAGGAAAATTTTTCGGCTGCCGATCTGCCGGCGCTCTCGGATGAAACCATGGGCAGGGTGCGGGCAATTTATGACCACTACATCCGCGCACAGGTGCACCAGCGCTGGTGAGTGCCACGCTGAAATATGATGATGAGATGGGAAGCATACCATGATCCACGAACATGATCCGCTGGTGGATATCCGTCCCTGGTCAGCCCAGGATCTGGCTCTGTTGACCCGCTTGTTGGGCGTACCGGGTATGACCGAGCATCTTGGCGGACCGGAAACTGCTCAACAGCTTGAAAAGCGTCATTTACGTTATTGTCACAGCAGCGAGACGGGTGTGGATCTCATGTTTGTGATCCTGGTGGGAGCCGGGCGGCTGCCTGCCGGTTCCATCGGTTATTGGAAAAAGGATTGGCAGGGACAGGTAGTGTGGGAGACGGGCTGGAGCGTGCTGCCCGAATTTCAAGGCAGAGGTGTTGCCAGTCAGGCAGCCCTCCTTATCCTGAAACGGGCACGGGCAGAGGCTTCTTATCGTTTTATCCATGCTTTTCCCTCCGTCGAAAACGCTCCCTCCAATGCCATCTGCCGCAAGCTGAGTTTTTCATTCTGGGGTGAGGTAGATTTGGAATATCCTCCAGGGCATTCCATGCGCTGCAATGATTGGTGCCTGGACCTGTTTGCCGAAAAGCGGTAAGGATTGTTGGAAAGTGGTATCATGGAATGGAAGAAGAGAGGGAACATGAAAAAGCAACGACCGGAAAATGATTATGTGGCGCTGGCGATCGAAAACCGCCGTAATGCCAATGATGCAAAAAAAGCATTGTGGGAAGGATTGCATAGAGATCCACTAGAGAGCTGCCGCTTCCGCCGGGACCATTTTATTGATAACTACGCGGTTGATTTTTGTTGCTTGAGCGGCAAGCTGGCGATCTTCATAGAGAACAGCGCTACTGGCGAACAGCAATATCAAGCTGAAGCTATGGCTGCCTGCATGGCAAATGGGTTCAGGGTGGTGTCTTTTCGCGCTGTTGATATCCTGCAAGATCTACAACATGTTCTGAAAACGATTGAGCTGTTGGTGAAACTGGACAGTGCAAACCTGAAAAAAGAGCGTCAGGCTGAAAAAAAGATGCAATCGGTCGAGGAATATCGCAGACGGGATAAATTACGTAGCGATGTGGACTATTTGCGTGGGCACCCTGCCAATGCCGATAGCAATACCTTGAAGATCATTCGTGTCCTGCATAATAAGTAGGGCTTATTATTCAAAGACCGCCCTGTAAAACAATCCCGATGTAAACGGGGGAACAGACTGCGGAAAGTTCTTCCTGAAATAAAGTATTGCCGCGTGATTCTATATCATTCCCTTCATCTTATGAAAGAGTTTGATGAAATGTTCCGTCATTTTGTGAAACCTGCCGGTGGAATACCCTGCCCGGAAACTGTCTTTGGATTATGATTGGGACTGGAATTTTGAGAGCAGGAAAAGGATATGGGAAAAAAGAAATTTGCGATGAGCGCCCAGGATGTGATCGGTTTCATCCGGTTGCTTGAAAAGAACCACATCGAGGTCTGGATCGATGGCGGGTGGGGTGTGGATGCTCTGCTGGGCAGCCAGACTCGTCCCCACGAGGATCTGGATATCGCCGTGCGTCATCGCGATACGGCGCGCATTCGCTCCCTGCTGCAAGAGCGTGGCTATGTTGAGATCCCGCGCGATGATAGCTGGCTGTGCAATTTCGTGCTGGGCGACAAGCAGGGACATTGCATCGATATCCATTCCTTTGAATTCGACCCGCAGGGCAAATGTGTCTTTGGTGTACAGTATCCTTTTGAATCATTGCAGGGCAGCGGCAACATCGCCGGTGAGGCAGTAAAATGTATCACTCCGGAATGGATGGTGAAGTTCCATAAGGGATATACGCTGGATGAGAATGATTATCAGGATGTGAAGGCTCTGTGTGATAAATTCAACATCCCTCTCCCCGAAGAATACCAAGTGTTCCTTAAGAAATAGGGTATGGAAAAAGCGAAAACCCGTTATCTGCGCACCTCAGACCTGGCAAAAGAGGTTGGCATTCACCCGAATACGGTGCGGTTATATGTGGATTGGGGGCTGCTGCCACCGGTTGAGAAGAGTCAAAGTGGTTATCGCCTTTTCACCGAACGGCATCTGGAATGTTTGCGATTGGCTCGCTTGGTGTATGCTGAGCCATACCCCGGGAAACACCTGCGCTCAACCGGAAAAGCGACCCTCATGGCTGTGGTAAAAGACGATTGGGGCGGCGCTCTGGAAAAAGCTTTTCAGCACTTGTCTGCCGTAAGGAGTGAATTAACCCATGCCGAAACGGCGCTCATGCTGCTGGATCATTGGGCGGAAGGATTGCCGACCGAACCATTTCAAAATCCCCTCTCTATTGCTGAAGTTTCGATCTTGTTGAATGTGAGCCGGGATGTGATCCGCAACTGGGAGCGCAATGGCCTGATCATGATTCCCCGCAATTCTTACAATCATTATCGTATTTTCGGACCGGTTGAGATCGGCAGGATGCGCGTGATCCGCATGTTGAGCCAGGCGGGTTATAGCCACATGGCGATCTTGCGGATGTTCATTGAACTGGACGGCGGTAAGAAAGCGGAATTGCACCAGGTCCTGGATACCCCGCGCCCGGGTGAAGATGTTTTTGCTGCATCTGACCGTTGGCTTTCAACACTGCATGGTGAGGAACTGCGTGCAGATCGCATCATTCGCTTCATCAAGGATCACCTGGAATCCGCATAACCTTCTAACTCTCCACTTGCAAACCAATGTTTTCCTGATATCTTAATACTTTCTAAATTTAATCTCGATCTCTTCAAAATCTATAGGGAGTTGATTCCTTGTATCAGAATTAGCTCAATTTACTGATCGACTTTTTAACCGAAGTCGGGAGTCCTCTCAACCCTCCACTAGCCCACCATGGTTGTAAACTGGTAGCAAAAATGAGGTGTTTGCATGGCTGATACGATCATACAAGTCAGGAGATTATCGAAAAAATATCGCGTACCCATCCGTCCCGAAGGGCTGGCAGCCTCCCTGAAAAATCTGTTTCAGCCATCTTTTTCAGAGGTGAACGCTGTGGAAAATATCCATTTCGAGGTGGGTGCAGGTGAGATGGTGGGACTGATCGGTCCGAATGGAGCTGGCAAAACCACTACCCTGAAGATGCTTTCAGGACTTCTTTATCCTTCTTCGGGTGAGGTGCATGTGGCGGGTTTTGTGCCGTGGGAAAGGCGCCCCGAATATCTGCGTCGCATCAGCATTGTGCTCGGAAATAAGAGCCAGATGTTGTGGGATATTCCCGCCATGGATTCATTCATAGTGTTGAGTGAGATCTACGCGGTTCCGGAGCAGGAATTCCGCCGTACACTGGATGATCTCATCGATCTGCTGGAAATGAAAGACTTGTTGAACAAACCCGTACGCAACCTCTCATTGGGTGAGCGTATGAAATGCGAACTGGTCGCCAGTTTGCTGTATCGCCCGGCGCTGCTCTTTCTGGATGAACCTACCCTGGGGTTGGATGTTTCCATGCAGTTGCGACTACGCCAATTCTTGAAAGAATACAATCGTCGCAATGAAGTGACGGTGCTCCTGACCAGCCATTATATGGCAGATGTACAGGCGCTCTGCCCGCGGGTGATCCTGATCCATCAAGGCAAACTTCTTTATGACGGAGCGTTGGACGGATTGGCGCGCCATCTTGCACCTTTCAAGTTGATCAAGATCATACTGAATACGGAAAATGGGAAAAAAATCCCGGATTTCAACCAACTCGGTGGCAGTGTTGAACTGCTCGAAAATGAAGAAAACCGCTGTGTTCTGCGCGCAGAACGGAAGATCGTTCCGGATCTCACTTCCCGGCTGCTACAATCTTATTCCATTACCGACCTGAGCATTGAAGATCCACCTATCGAAGCAGTTTTGGATCAGATCTACTCGGGAGGTGCAATATGAAACATCCGGGATGGGCGCTGATGCGTGGTTTCTGGTTATCCTGGCTGCAGTACCGCAGCTTCCTGTTCATCCTGGCTTTCGGCTGGATGATCCCACCCTTGATCTATATGCTGGTATGGATGACGGTCGCCGGTGCACAGGGTCTTGTTGGATTCACGCAGGGTGAATTCGTGGCATATTACCTGGTTCTGATCCTGGTCAACCAGATCACTTACGCTCAAACCAACTGGACGGTGGGTGATATGGTCAGAACGGGGGAGATGAACCGTATTTTGATGCGACCGGTCGCTCCGGTCTATGAACCGCTGGCATCGGAAATTGCCTGCAAGATCATCTATTTGATTTTTGATGTACCGCTGGTTGCCGGATTGGCATTGATCCTGAACCCGCAATTTCATATTGGATTCACAGAAGTGGCTTTGTTCATCCCGGCTCTGCTGGCTGCCTGGGCACTGCGCTTTTTATGGGGATATTGGCTGGCGTTGCTGGCGTTCTGGGCTACCAAAGCAGATGCTCTTCTGGTTCTGCAGGATACCCTGATCTTCCTGCTGGGGGGACAGGTGGCCCCCATTATGCTTTTACCCGTTTGGATGCGCGATCTGGCGACGGTGCTGCCTTTCCGTTATATGGTGGCGTTCCCGGTGGAGCTCCTGACGGGGCAGGTGACCGGAGCGGCGATCTTGAACGGATTTCTTATTCAAACGGGCTGGCTGGTTGTGGCTTACGCTTTAACTATGATCTTATGGAAAAATGGAGTGCACCGTTATGGTGCGGTGGGAGGTTAAAAATGCGATTTTTACGATTGATTTCTGAATTTATCAAGGTATCCCTCAAAGAGGAAAGTGCCTACCGGGTGAATTTTGCCATCAGCCTGTTGACCTCATTGCTGACCGTTGCCAGCGCTGCATTAGGTGTTTTGATTGTTTTCGGGCAAACAGAGGATGTTCAGGGTTGGACTCATGCTTCCACGCTGGTTGTGCTGGGAGTTTACCTGATGGTAAATGCTCTGCGCGGGCTCTTCATCAGCCCGGGACTGGAATCGCTGGCAGGGATGGACGGCGAGGTGTGGTCGGGTAGGTTTGATTTCAGCCTGCTGCGCCCCGTGGATACCCAATTTCTGGTCACCTTCCGGAAATGGCGCTTGTTTTCCCTCATCGACCTTCTGTTTGGAATTGTCGTGACGGGCATTGCTATCTTTCGTATGCATGCCGCAGTATCCTTATGGCAGATCCTGCTTTTTGGCGTGCTGTTGTGTAGCGGAACGGTGATGCTCTATGCTATTCTGTTGATCTTTTCGGCAATGGTTTTCTGGAGCCCGGGAGTGCTATATACATGGGTATTCAATGGACTTTTTCAACTGGCGCGCTACCCCCTTTCCATGTATCCGGGTTGGCTGCGTTTCATCCTCACCTGGATCATACCGGTTGGAATTATCACCACCTTCCCGGTGCAGGCGTTGACAGGTGAACTCTCAATGAAAATATTATTTATTGGAATAGGACTGGCGATCGCGTTGGTGATACTGGCATCGTGGCTTTTTCGTAGAGCACTAACACATTACTCCAGCGCCTCCAGTTGAGGATGTCAATTTTGTAATGTGAACTTTGGGTGAATGATCTATCGTTTCCCTTTACTGCGAATGTTCTTCCGGAAAAACCCTGACCAAGAAGAATGAATTTATGTCTCTAGCATGTTCTGGATAGTACGCTTGGCTCTCTTATCCAGTACATCTCCGTTCAATGCATTCTCAATGTATTGAGAGATCTTTTCGTTCTTGTTCATTTTGTTGATGGACACCAACACGGTAAGGATATCCAGCAGCAATAAGTTGCGCATGCTCTCTTTGCGTTGCGAAAGATCGAGGGATAGCAATTTTGTGGTAATGGAAGCATGACATTGCTTATTGAACAGGACGATCTTGTTCAGCCCCTGGATGCACTGGCGCGCGGTGATGGGTTTTTCATCCTCGCACAGCGCGAGGTAAAGATCATTTATTTCGTTGTATTTTCCCTTCTCATCCCAACGCACGTTTTCTGCGATTAGTTTCAACCCGATATTACGTTGATAGGAATCGGAACTTTGCAATTTTTCTACGAAGGTATCCCAATAGGGATATATGTCCGGTTGATTCTCGGAGCGTGCCAGCAGGGTGAGGAGCGTTTTGTAACGCAGTTGGTCGGCTTTTTCGGATAGCCAGGTGACAAGCTGGTCAATATCAGAGCTGGTGAGGTTGGTTGCCAGATGGGGCAGATCTTCTTTTTTGTAGGATGGTAGTGTTTCCTTTGTGAACATTTTCCCTCCATTCTGTTTTTACAAATCTACAAATCACGCTGCTTTCCAGGTGCGCACACAATCACGCCCGGCGCGCTTGGCGGCGTATAAGGCCTGATCTACATGCTCTAGAATTTCCCTCTCACTTGAACCATGCTGGGGAAAGGTGGCAACTCCCAGAGAGGCACTGATCTTGAGCAGCGTACGGGATGCATCCGGAAAGTACAGGTTTTCGATCATTCCTCTGAAACTCTCAGCGCGCTGCATCGCGATCTTTAATGATACACCCGGCATGATGATCAGAAACTCTTCTCCGCCCATGCGGCAAACGCTGTCATTAGCGCGTGTTTTTTCTTGTAATCCCCGCCCGATAGCGTGCAATACTTGGTCGCCCACCGCGTGCCCGTGCAGGTCATTGACTTCCTTGAAATGGTCGATGTCCAGCATCACCAGTGCCAGGTTGCGTTTGTATTCTCTGGCGTCTGCGATCTCGAGCGGGAAGATCTCTTCCAGATAACGGCGGTTGAAGCAACCGGTGAGCTGATCGCGGATAGCCTGATCGTGCATTTGCGTGTGCAAGACCTGGATCTCATCAAGCTGGGCTTTTAGTTTGTCGGTGATCTCTTTTTGTTCTGTGATGTCGTGCATGATCAATACCCAGCCACCGAACATATTCTTTTTCACATACAGTGGTGAAACCAGGATCTCAAAGAAACGGTTGGATGCTCCGGCTACCAGCTCCATGTGCAGTTTGGTTTCCTGTTGGCTGGAGAAGCTTTCATTCTTTTCGAGTGGCAGGAACAAGACATCATGAACATCATGCCCGATCAATTTGTGATCATGGTCGAGGTTGGAAACCAACAGGTGTTGCGCTGCCGGATTGATATCTACAATGCGGCTGTGCGCATCCACCACCATCACCCCTTCTCCGATGAATTGCAACACCTTGTCACGGGCGATGGGGGTGATATCCAGCAACCGGTGCTGGAACAATCCCCATGCCAGAATGATGCCGGTGATGGTGAATACGACGGTAGTGGATCCCAGTGGTTTCAGTGGATTGACCTCCAATATGTCCAGGATGTTGAAAAATAATGGGATGGTCAGTCCTGCCATCAAACTGGCGGTTTGTCCTTTATGGGGGGATTTTTTCCAGAAGACCAACAGTAAATACAGGGCGCTGAAGGTCATCAGATACCCGTATGCCACTTCTATCCAGAACCAGGGACCGCGCTCGATCTGCAAAAAAGTGACCTGGGGGGTGATGTTTACCAGGGTGATGCTTTTGCGCAGCAGGTGATGCAGGTCGTTGGTCCACATCAAGATGGTGGTGGTGATGGGAAGAAGAAAGAGCAGGACGGCTTTCTTAAATTGAAGGAATTCATCATGCCCGGTGAATTCCATTGCCAGCAGCAGCCAGAATACCGTGGCAAAATCCGGGCCGACCTGTGCCAGGTTGAACCACATTATTTTGGAGTGCATATCCGTCAGCACCAGCGATGCTGCCTGCCCGGTTGCCCATAGCCAGCCACAGATCATGATGGCAATGAATTGCCAGGCACCACGCGCATTTCTGCGGAAGAGGATGCAGAATAAGAATAAGATGAACATCACAACCGCAGAAATGAGGGCTGGTAGGGCATAAGTGGAAAATTGAATGTTCATCGCGTGTTTTTCGATCAATAGAATAGTAATAATTTGAGGCTGATTTATTTTACAATAATAAGAAAGTGTTTCAAGTATGTGAGGTGGATTTCAACGATTGTGAATGGGAACATGCCGATGTGATTTCTCTCTTTATACAAGGGATAAGCCTGGGCAAGAGAGGGACCTGGTTAAAGGGAAAAATTGAAGAGGAACATGCTATGGAAAAACAACGGATTTTTGATCTGATCGCAGCCGAAGGACCCTACCCGGAGCTCAAAGATAAATTAATGCTGTACGGACAGTTGGTGGGTTCGTGGGATATCGCTGGCACTTGGTATGAACAGGATGGCAAGAGCCGTAAAAGGAATGGCGAATGGCATTTCACCTGGATGCTGGGTGGGCGTGGGGTGCAGGATGTGCTGTTTGCAGTGGATGCCCCGCGCGACCAGTACGGCATCACTATCCGCTGTTATGATGCGGAGCAGGATATCTGGCATGTCTCCTGGATGCAGCCCTACGGGGGAGAATTTGTGCACCTGGTGGGCAGAGGGGTTGGCGATACCATCCTGCAGGAAGGGCAGGGCTCTGACCCCCACCGACGCGAACGCTGGACTTTCCGGGATATCACCTCCACTTCTTTTTTATGGCAGGGAGAGGTGTCCTTTGATGAGGGGGGAACCTGGTTCCTGGAGCAGGAGATGCATGCCAACCGTATGAAAGAATGAGGTGTTTATGAGAAATGACTATGCGGTTATTCTGACCACTGTTGCCGACCAAACCCAGGCACAGGAACTGGCAGCCCTGCTGGTGGAACAGCGCTGGGCAGCCTGTGTGCAGATGTTGCCCATCCATAGTTGTTATCGTTGGAAGGAGCAAGTGATGAAGGATGAGGAAATATTGCTGCTCATCAAAACGCGTGCGCATCTATATGAAAAAGTAGAAGCTTTTATCAAAGAACATCACCGTTATGAGGTTCCCGAGATCATCCAGCTCCCTGTGCAGCAGGGCTTTGCGCCTTATCTGAACTGGGTTACTGCCAACACAAAAGGAGAGTGATAAATGGATATTATCCCTGTATTCATCGAAAGCGCCAGCCACAAGACCTTTTGCGGCGCGCTGGATTATCCCGGCTGGTGCCGTAACGGGCGGGATGAAGATACTGCTCTGCAAACCCTGCTGGCATACGCGCCGCGCTATGCCGCTGTATTGCAAGCGGATGACCTGCTTTTCCCGCCAGTGCAGTCGCTTTCCCAACTGGTCGTGGCAGAACGCGTGCCCGGCAACGCCACCACCGACTTCGGCGCGCCGGATGCGGTTCTGGCGAGCGATCAGCAGGCAGTTAGTGAAGAGGAGGCGGAGCGTTTTCAAACTATTTTAAGAGCCTGTTGGCACAAGCTGGAGCAGGTCGCCCGGGCAGCCGAGGGCAGGGAACTGCGCAAGGGTCCACGCGGTGGGGGCAGGGATCTAACCCGTATTCTCGGGCATGTCGTCGAAAGCAACCGGGCTTATCTGGCAAGTCTGGCATATAAAGTTCAGCACGCCGGTCAACAGGATCCGCTGGCGGAACTTCATGCCATCCAACAGGCAGATCAGGATGCCATCGAGAATGCCGTGCGCAACGGGCTGCCGCATAGCGGTCCGCGTGGGGGGCGCATCTGGACGCTACGATTCTTCGTGCGGCGCGTCGCCTGGCATGTGCTCGATCACGCCTGGGAGATCGAAGATCGCGTGCAGTGATCTTCCTAATTTATTTGTTTTCAACCTTTTTGATCGCCAGTTTTAACTGCCTGACCAAATAATTCAACTGCGCGCGGCTGGTGCGCTGGTCGCACACCAATGTCAACATATCGTTTACCATTTCTACCGTCTACGCGTTAGCAGCCGTGCGCGGGTTGTGCAGCAGTTCCTCACAGTGGATCACCAGCCCGATGCTGGCGGTGCCCAGTTCCTCGTTCACCCGGTCGCGCGAGACTCCCTGAAAATAAACCGGCAATCCCATCGGCATGCTTTCCACCTGTAATTTTGGAAAGATGGGCAGTACCTGCGGGATAGCCGCGATGGCTTGCAGCAAGTAAGCGTAGTTAGCGCGCCGCCGTCGGCGGATGGCATCCCAATCCATATGTTCGATGCAATGGCGTTCCTGCTCATCCCCTTCCACCACCGTTTCATTTTCATACAGCTCTTCTGCGCACTGGAACAGCCGTTGCAGTTCATCAAAATCGCCTTCCCCTTCCAGCAGATAGGCGCGCAGTTTGTGGCGGTAAGCCCGGATGATGGGCAGGCGCCGGTTAGGCAGCCCGTGATAGGGTTCGATGAAGGGCTGCATGTCAAAGCGGGTGCGCAGATAACCACCATCCTGCGGGCACAGTTTGCGCAG
>JAAZOK010000170.1 GCA_012797815.1 Chloroflexota bacterium
GCTACCCGCGGGGAAAAACGCAACTTTATTTCAAGCGGTTCCTCATCGGTGAACCAGATGCCCCAGGCTTGCGCGAGCATTGCATTGGGATCGAAATCCGCCGGGATGGCATAGTGCTCTTTGAGCAATTCAATGCGTTCTACCCGCTCGATCTTGAAAGTGCGCGTTTGATCCTGGGGTTGGATGATGCCAATGGCATAGATGGCTTGCCCCACCGCTCCTACTTCGATAAAGTAAGGGCAGAAAGTGTACTCCTTGACCTGCTTTCTTTCCGCACCGCGGTACCATAACTGCACCTGGCGCTTTTCAGCCCAGGCGAGAGTGATCTTTTCGAGCACTTGCAGATAATGGGGGTCCTGCCGTTTGGAGTCATCATCAAAAGTATCAGCCGATGAGCGGATGAAATGGCTGATCAGTGGGGCTAATTTTTCGAGCGAAATGCCCAATTTCCGCAACATAGAGGCTACATGCGGGTTGCGACGATCCATGCAGGTGGCCATGAAACGTCCGGCGAGATGGATGGAGAGGGCTTCATGCAACGTGAGTCGCAGGTTGACCAGATAGGCTTCGCGATCGAGAAAGAGGCGTCCATGATCTTCATAGATAGGCGTATGCATATCCGCCAGGTTACGCAGGATGGTGGAGCGGTGTACTCCCAGGCGGTGGGCAAGCTCCGCCTGGGTCTGTCCTTCCGGATGATCGATCAGGAGCGCCTCTATTTGGGATAGCCGCATTAATTTATTTTCAGCACGTGTCATGGTATTTATTCCATTTTGCCGGAAGGGTGTTGCAGGTAACGCAACAAGCGCGAATTTTGAAGTGTTTTCGAGACGTTTTCCCCGCGATGTGTTTTCCGTTTGGTATGTGTTTAGTTTATATCGGATTGAAGGACAAAGCAATATTTTTGGGAGAGAAGGTGATCGGTTTACGGCGCGTCCTACAAAGAGATTTTTACCAAGGTTGTTGTGGCGGCAATGGAACAATGAGGTAGGGCATGTTTCCAACCGTGCCGATTTCATATATTGTCGTTCGGGATGGCGTCGTGAGGAGGAAAGAAATTACGGGTTTGAGCGGAGTTAATGGCAGCAATGGAACAATGAGGTAGGGCATGTTTCCATACATGCCGATTTCATATGTTGTCGTTCGGGATGACGTCGTGAGGAGGAAAGAGATTATGGGTTTGAGCGGAGTTGATGGCAGCAATGGAATGCTGCCCTACGGCTCAGCATGACGTATAGAAAAGGATAAAGAATGCCACCCTATGGCTATTAGGGGAAGAGTTTATTACAAAAGAAACAGCCCGGCATTTCGTTCTTGACAGATCCCCTTAAATTATTATAATGGATATATCAATATACCAATATGTTAATATATAAATTATGGAATACTCACCTTTAAACCGCGAAAAACAAAAACACCTTTATCTGCAGATTGCCGCTCAGATCTTGCAACGCATCGAGAGTGCGGAGTGGAAAGACGGGGATATGATCCCCTCGGAACGCGAACTGGGAGATATTTTCAAAGTGAGCCGCATCACCGCCAAGAAAGCGGTCGAGTACCTGCAGGAAAAGGGATTGCTCTACCGCGAAGTGGGGCGCGGTACTTTCATCGCCAAACCCAAGATGGAAAATATCGTGGCTTTCAAGGGTTTCTCTGAATATATTGCCTCCAAGGGTGGCAAACCCGGAGCGACCATCATCGAACAGTCGGTACAGGAACCCGGTGCCAGGCTGGCGGAAGAACTGCAGATCAGGGAAGATGACCTGATCGTGTATATCGAGCGCATCCGCACGGCAGACGGGCAGATCATGGCGCTGCAGAGCTCATCCATCCGGCAGGCATTGTGCCCGGGGCTGGAACAAATGGACCTGGCGAACAAATCCCTGTACAGCATCTTCAAAGAGCATTACGGGATCTACCCGGCATGGACGGAAGTGAAGATGCGGGCCAGTCTGGCAGATGAGGAGGAAGCCAGACTGCTGAAAATCGAACCCGGTGAGGCACTGCTGATAGTGAAGGCACTTTCGTTCACGGAAAAGTTCGAGATCATCGAAAAGGTTGTGACCAAGTACATCGGCAGCAGCATGGACCTGTACATTGGCAGACAACGAATCGAATAAGCAAACATGGCAGATACAAAAAAACTAGGGATCATCGGCGCGCACGCCATGGATGCTGAATTGATGGGTGGCTCTATCGCGTACCTGTTGAACGGCCAGGGCTGGGAAAGTTATTTCATCCATATCACGCGCGGCGAGAGAGGGAATCCGCATAAATCAACTTCTGCTTTTGGAGCCCAACTCGAAAAAGAAATGCAGCTATGCGCTCAAAAATTAGGCGCCACTTCGATGTGGGCAGGCTTCATGGCAGGCGAGGTTCCCATGCCGGAATGCAGCGCATTCCTGGAAGAAACGATCCTTCGTTTACAACTGGATGCGATCATCACCCATTGGAGCGGTTCATTCCACCCGCGCCACCGGCTGGTGCATGATTGTGTGCTGGAGGGGCTGGCAGGCGCGCAACGAAACGGGCACAGCACGGCAAGCCTGTATTTCGGCGAGAACATGGAAGACCTGGATGGTTTTGTTCCCATGCTGTATGTGGATGTTTCCGAGGTTTACGATGCGTGGTGGGAGGCCTTGGAAAGCTACGAGCTGTTTCGTGATTCTCCCAACGGGTTCCCTTACCGCTCGTTTTATTCCGCCAATTCGAAGGTGCGCGGCTTGGAAAGCGGCTGTGCTTATTCGAA